>CAMDHE010000016.1 GCA_945898095.1 Roseateles toxinivorans
AGACCGCCGTGCCGGCAGGCGTAGCCCAAGAGATGGGTCACGTTCGCCGGAATGACGGGTCACGTTGCCGGAATCCCTCCGGTCACGTTCATCGGAATCTTGGTCACGTTGCCGGAATCAGCGGTCACGTTCGACCGGAATACTCACCCCGATAGACCTTCAACTGCTGCTCGCCCCATGTCTCCCCGGTGTAGCGCAAGATGTCGATGAAGTCTTGCCGCGCCTTTGGTGAGAGTTTGAGCGGGAGTGCCTTACGGGAGAACATCCGAATCCATCGGCTGGCCGCTGTGCATGGCCCCGATGGCACTCTTGGTGATGTCTTCCAAGGTATCAGGGGTGTAGGCATAGCCCTCACCCCGGTCGAGCTGCTCGGCGCCCTGTTTGATGGCGGACTGCCAAGATGCGATCCGGTTTTCTTCAGCCTGCATGCGACGAATTGCGTCGCGAATGACCTCGGTCGCATTGCCATAGAAGCCACTTGCCACCCTGGCCTTGATAAAGCCTTCCATCTCAGGCGAAAGATTGATGTGCATGGTCATGGCATTACTCCTATGTCCATAATTTATCCATAGCATGGATGTAAGTCAAGGACAAGCCTTGTCCAACGTGGTGTGACCCTGAACGGGCCCCGTATTTCCATCCAGAAGTGGTCGTCTCTGAAATTGGATTTTTCAAGGACGACTAATGCCGGCGAACGTGAATGATCTCTTGGGTTGCGGCAGAGATCGAAGCCGAGTTCGAAAAGATTAAGAATGTGGTGCGCGACCGGCAGCAGAATCTCGATTTTTGATCTGCAAGGCTGGCCTTGCCGCGCGCTATGGCGAAGTCTCCTGGCTGAAAACAAAGGCCTCGCTGGCAAGATCGAGGTGATCGATAGCCCGCTGCGCTTCGGCCGAGTTTTTTCGCCAAACCAGCGCGACGGGTGTGGATTCCATGCCGATCTTTATCGGCAGGATGGATGTCTGATTGCTGTTCAGCATGGCTGCGGAATGGGCGCAGCAGGTCAGCAGCTGGCTCTGCGCGACCAATGACAGGCTGTAAAAGTAGGAGGGGGACTCGACCATCGGGATGGGCGGCGTCAGGCCCTGCTTGAGAAAGGCATCGACGATGGCGACGCGCGTCGTCGATTGCATGCTGGGCAGAACCCAGGGCCATGCCAACAAGTCTTCCATGGATAAATTGCTGCGGCCAGCCAATGGGTGGTTCTTGCTGGCGACTACCGACAAGCTGCTTTGATAAATCACCCGTTGCTCCAACTCGGTAATGGACTGGCCCTTGGCCGCGTTGTTGGGAAGACGCCCCAGCAACAGGTCGATCTCCCCGGCCAGCAGCAAGGCCAGCAAGCGGTCTGCGCTGTCATCGAGGATCTGAATTCGCCAGGCTGGCCTGCCTTCAATCAGTCCCTTGACGATGGTCGGAAGCACGGTCGTGGTCGTGTGCGGGAAAGCGCCAATGCGCAGCAGGGGCTGGCTTGAACCCTCCATGGATGCCCCCATGGCGCCGACCTCACCAAGCACGGTTTGACAGCGCGGCAGCAGGGCAAGCCCTTGCTCGGTCAGCGCCATACCGCGGCCTTGCCTTCGAAATAGCTTGGCGCCGAAGATGCCCTCGATTTCCTTGAGCATCATGCTCGCCGCAGAGGGCGTCATCGACAGCTGCTCTGCAGTTGCAGCCAGTGAGCCCAGCGAGGCCAGCAGCGTGACGAATTTCAGCTGCCTGATGCGCAATTGATGCAGCCTGGGAGTTGCCATTTCAGTCATCCGTCAGTTCAGCAAAAACTGATGATAGCGTCAAAATAATTGCATATATCCATATGTCACTCTCATAGACTTGCGGTTTCGCTTCCAGGCCCCGAGCAATGTCCAACGATTCATTTCAACGATCGCGTCGCAATTCCTTACTGACCTTGTGCGGATTGGCGATGGCGCCGATCGCAGCGATTGCGCAGGAGTGGCCAGCCCGGCCGCTGACCTTTGTCGTGCCGTTTCCGGCAGGCGGATCGAATGACTTTGCTGCACGTGTCGTGGCTGAGGGTGTGCGCAAACGTCTGGGTCAGACCGTGGTGATCGACAACAAATCCGGGGCCAGCGGGCTGCTTGGAGTCGAAGCGGTGCTGCGAGCGCCCAAAGACCAACATACCTTCCTGGTTGCATCGGATTCGGTGTCGCTGCTGCCGCTGTTCAGGGCCACCGGCTGGGACCTGACCAAGACTTTCGTCCCTGTTGCCGTACTGTCATTTCAACCGATCGTGGTGGTGACAGCCCCTGCGTCCGGGGTGAAATCGATCAAGGACCTGCAGGCGATGGCAAAAGCCAAGCCGAATCAAGTCGCCTATGCCAGCTCGGGGCAGGGCTCGATACAGCATCTGGTGGGCGAGCTGTTTTCCCAGAATCTGGGCATCAATCTGCTGCATGTGCCCTACAAGGGCGGCGGGCAGGCCGTGACGGATGTGATCGCCGGGCAGGTCACTGCGGCTGTGTTGGGCGCTGCTGCAGTGCTGCCGCATATCAAGTCGGGCAAGCTGATCGCGTTGGCGGTGAGTACGCGGACCCGTTCACCGATGTTGCCTGATGTTCCGACGCTGGCTGAATGCGGCGCGGGGGAAATCGACGTGCCACAGTGGTCGGCCTTGTTTGCAATGGCCGGCACGTCTGCACCGATCCTCGCGCGACTGCGGCGCAGCGTTGAAGAAACTCTGGCCGAAACTGACACCCAGACGCGGTTCATGAACGCTGCAATGGAAATCAGCGCAACGTCGCCTGAAGCCTTTCAGCAACGCATGCTGCAGGACCGGGAACGCTGGGCCAAGCTGGTCAAGGACGGCAAGATTTCAATGGAATGAGCATGAACCCAGCAAGCAAACTGAATATCGTTCTGGTGCTGGCCGACAACCTCGGCTGGGGTGAGTTGGGCTGTTACGGCGGCGGCGCTTTGCGGGGCGCACCGACCCCGCGCATCGACGCGCTGGCACAAGAAGGGATGAAATTTCTCAACTTCAATGTCGAAAGCGACTGCGTTCCAACGCGGTCAGCCTTGATGACCGGGCGCCATCCGATCCGCACTGGCGCGCTGCAATCGGTTCCGGCCGGCCTGCCGCAGGGCATTCACCCTTGGGAGCGGACGCTGGCGCAGGTCTTGAAGGACGCCGGCTATGCAACCGGCATGTTCGGCAAATGGCATCTTGGTGATCGCGAAGGGCGGTTTCCGCATCAACGCGGCTTCGATGAGTGGTACGGCATTCCCCGCACCAGCAACGAAACCATGTTCACAAGCGCGCCCGGCTTCGACAACAGCGTCGTCGATCTGCCCTATGTGATGGAAGGATTTTCTGGCCAGCCAGCAAAAGAAGTCGCTGTTTATGACCTTGCCAAGCGCCGCTTGATCGACAGCGAATTGACGCAGAAGACGATTGATTTCATGGGCCGGCAGCAGGCCGCAGGGCAGCCGTTTTTTGCCTATGTGCCGCTCACCCATCTGCACTTTCCGACCTTGCCCCATCCGGACTTTGCCGGGCGCAGCGCGGTGGGCGACTTTGCTGACTCGATGCTGGAGATGGATCACCGCGTTGGACAGTTGCTTGATGCGGTCGATGAACTGGGCCTGCGGGACCAGACAATTTTCATCTTCGCCAGCGACAACGGCCCTGAGTTCCGCCGGCCTTGGCGCGGGACCGCCGGGCCCTGGAGCGGGACTTACCACACCGCCATGGAGGGTGGCCTACGGGTTCCGTTGATCGTCCGTTGGCCTGGCAAGGTGGCGCCTGGCCGGGTCAGCGACGACATCATTCACGTCACCGACCTTTACTCGACCCTGGCCAGCGCCGGGGGTGGCCAGATCCCCAATGACCGGCCGATCGATGGCATCGATCAACTGGCTTGGTGGACCGGTCTGAGCGAAAAATCAGCCCGCGAGGGCTTTCTTTTCTATATCAAGAATGAACTCAGGGCCGTCAAATGGCGCCATTGGAAACTGCACTTCATCTTTGAAAGCGAACCCAACCAGGGCACCAGGCATCTGGAAACGCCCTGGCTGTTCAACATCAAGCGCGATCCGAAAGAAGAGACCGATGCCTCGATGGAAGACGGTTGGGTGCGCGGGCCGATGCGAAAGCTGATTCTCGCTTTCGATCAAACCCTGCGTGACTTCAAACCAATACCGCCCGGGATCGGCGACAACCACAAGCCGGCCGGCAAGATCGAGTAGTTTCGGGCCTCAGGCGGGGCTCATCCGGCGTGACATGCCGGGCGATTACAACGCAGTCGTTTCGGTGGTTTGAACTGCTTCGCACTCGGCCACAACATGGCGTTGAAATATGACAGGCATGTTGCTGACTGCAATCGCCGGTGCCCCTGAAAGCCTTATCATTCATATGAATGTTCAATGTGCTCAACAACAGGTAGATATCAATTCATGCGGAACCCAAAGTATTTTTCAGCCTCGCTGCTCGCCCTGAGTCTGGCTCTGATCGGCTCGAACGCAGGCGCTCAGACCGCCAATCCTGTGGCCGATGTTGAACGCATCCTCGCCAGCCCGGCTTTCAAGGCGGCTGTCGCGACGATCGACAAGGAGCATGGCAGGATCGTCGAGGACGGCATCAAGTTGACCGAGATCCCGGCGCCACCTTTCAAGGAGGAAGCGAGGGCGCGCGAATACGAAAAGATGTTCAAGGCGGTCGGGCTGGGTGAAGTCAAGATCGACGAGGAAGGCAATGTGCTCGGGATCCGCAAGGGCAGTCGGGGTGACGGCAAATTCGTTGTCGTGTCGGCACATCTCGATACGGTGTTTCCGGCCGGGACCGATGTGAAGGTGAAACGCCAGGGCACCAAGCTCTATGCGCCGGGCATCGGCGACGACACGATGAGCTTGTCGGTGCTGCTGGGTTTTGTGCGAGCCCTGCAGGCCGGCGGCATCAAGACTCGCGACGACATCCTGTTCGTCGGCACGGTCGGCGAGGAGGGCCCGGGCGATCTGCGCGGCGTTCGCCACCTGTTCAACAAGGGCCAGTACAAGGACAAGATCAAGACCTTCTTCTCGGTTGAGTCCGGCGGCGTCAACACGATCACCAATGGTGGTGTGGGTTCCAGGCGTTACCGGGTGACATTCAGCGGCCCTGGCGGCCACAGTTTCGGCGCTTTTGGTCTGGTCAATCCGATGTTTGCCTTGGGGCAAGCGGCAGTCGAGTTCTCGCGCCTGCAAGTGCCAGCGACACCGAAGACGACTTATGGCATCGGCGTGATCGGCGGCGGTACTTCGGTCAATTCGATTCCGGTCAGCGGCTGGATGGAAGTCGATATGCGTTCGGAGTCGGTGGCCGAGCTCAAGCGGGTCGAGGACCGGATGCTGAAGATCATGCAGGAAGCCGCTGATGGTGAAAACTTTGCGCGTTCGACCAAGGAAGGAAAAATCAGCGTTGAAATCAAGCTGATCGGCGATCGCCCGGCCGGCAATACCGATGTCAAATCCGAACTGGTGCAGACCGCCAAGGCGGCCATCGAGGCGGGCGGCTACAAGGTCGACTTCCGGTGGAGCTCGACTGATTCGAACATGCCGATGAATCTCGGGATTCCCGCAATCACGATCGGCCGCAATGCGCCGGACAAGGCCGGGCGTTCGCATTCGCTCGACGAATGGATGGATGTCGAAAAAGAGCCGATGGTCAAGGCGATCGCGACCAGCTTGAGCATCATCCTGGCAACCGCCGGGCTCGAATGATCGAGATGATCGTAGACACAGCCGGCGGCCGGCGGTGAGACGCCGCCAGTTCGCCGCGATCTTGGCCTTTGCGGCACCGCCGCTGGCCTTGGCTGCACCGCCGCGCATCCGGATGTTCGAGCTCTACCAGGACGATCTGAGTTTTTCTGCTGCGGCGAAAAAGCTCAATGGCAGCGTTATCAGCATGCAGGGTTTCATGGCCCCGCATCTGAAGGTCGAATCTGATTTTTTCGTGCTCTCGAACAGCCCGGTGGAGACCTGCCCTTTTTGTGCCTCCGAGGATGAATGGATCAACACGATCGTTTTTGTCCGCATGAAAAAGCGCCAGCAAGCGGTCAGTCCGGGTGATTTGCTGCAGGTTCAGGGCCGGCTCGAACTGGGGCCGCAAAAGGATATGGCGACCGGCTTCGTCAGTCGCGTCCGCCTGGTCGACGCCAGTTTTCAGCGTCTATGACGCAGGGCCACGCCAGCCTGTTGGTGCAGGCGGTCGACGCGGTTTTTGCCGATGCCGGCGGGGCCAACATCCATGCGCTTCAACAGGTCAGCGCAGAGTTTTTGCCTGGGCAGCTGAGCGTTATCGTCGGGCCTTCGGGGTCGGGCAAGAGCACCTTGCTGCATGCGCTGGCGGGCATTGTGGTGCCGCAGCATGGCCTGATCAGCTTCGGTGCAACGGTCGTGAATCAACTCGACGAAAGCCGGCGCGATGCCTGGCGTCTGGCGCATTGCGGCCTGGTGTTCCAGGAATTCCGCCTGATCGACGAGCTCGATGCGCTGGGCAATGTGCTGTTGCCGGCGCAGTTCCAGCAAGCCGGAATTCCAGCCTTGTTGCGCGCGCGTGCCTGCGAACTGCTGGAACGCTTTGACGTTCCGCGGCGCGCTGGACCGGTGGCGAAGATGTCGCGCGGTGAACAGCAGCGGGTGGCGCTGGCGCGTGCACTGCTGCTTGACCCGCCATTGATCCTGGCCGATGAGCCGACCGCCAGTCTCGATGCAGAAAACGGGCAGCGGATCGCCGCGGCGCTCAAGGCGCTGGCGCAGTCGGGCAAGACGGTGATCACAGTCACCCATGACGACAAGTTGGTGGCGCGGGCTGACAGCTTGCTGCGCATGCAAGCGGGGCAGGTCCTGCCGTCGATAGCGGGTTCGCCCACATGAACCCACTACCGCTGATTCGCGCCGCGCTGCTGCGCCATCGCTTCAGCGCGCTGGCTTTCGTGCTGCTGGTCGCTGCGGGTGTGTCGCTGTCGGTGGCGGTCGTCTCGCAGGAGCGGGCCTTGCGCCAAGGCAGCGCGCTGGCGGCTGACCGCTTTGATCTGATCGTGGCGCCGCCCGGCAGCCGCACCGATGCCTTGCTGAGCGGAGTTTTTCTGCGCCCCGGCTCAAGCCAGTTGCTCAGCCCGGCGCTGAGCGCGGCCCTGCTCAACGACAGCCGAGCCGTCAGCGTTTCGCCGCTGGCTTTTGGCGACAGCGTTGGCGGCGCGCCGGTCGTTGGCGTCACCGCCGCGCTGGTCGAACATTTGTCGGGCGGGCTGGCCGCAGGTCGGCTGTTTGCTGCGCCGGATGAAGCCGTGGTCGGTGCTGC
The DNA here is from genome assembly GCA_945898095.1 of Roseateles toxinivorans. GTDB lineage: Bacteria > Pseudomonadota > Gammaproteobacteria > Burkholderiales > Burkholderiaceae_C > Paucibacter_A > Paucibacter_A toxinivorans_A. The sequence goes on from CAMDHE010000016.1 coordinate 7,295, forward strand.
CAATGGTTTGCAACTGGGCGACAAGTTCCAGCCCAGCCATGGAATCCATCATGGCGGCGCGAGGGCCGGTGGCAGCGACCTGCTTGACACCCATGCCGCGACGATCACCGTGGTGGGTCGAATGAAGCCGACCGGCTCGCCCTGGGACCGGGCGGTGACCCTGCCGGTCGAGCAGGTCTGGTCGCTGCACCAGTTGCCCAACGGCCATGACCCGGCAGCATCACATCTGGGTCCGCCGTTCGACGCGGCCTATACGCCGGGGATTCCGATGGCGGTGCTGCGGGTGAGCGATCTGGCTGCGGCTTACAAGCTGCGCAGCGCTTACAACAACAAGGAATCGATGGCCTTTTTCCCGGCCGAGGCGCTGCTGCAGCTGTATGAGCTCGTCGGCGACATGCGCCAGTTGATGAGCTTGCTCGCCCTGGTCACGCAAGCGCTGCTGCTGCTTTCGATCATGGCCAGCGTCTTGATCCTGTTCCGTCTGCTGCTGCCGCAATTCGTCACGCTGCGCGCCATCGGTGCGCCCCGGTCTTATCTGTTCGCGTTTGCCTGGGGCTTTACTTCGCTGCTGGTGGCGCTGGGTGTGCTGCTTGGGCTGGCGGGCGGCTATGCGCTGTCATTCGGCATCAGTGCCTGGTTGTCCCGGCAGACCGGCGTCAGCCTGCAGCCGGCGCTCGGCGCGCATGAATTGCTGATGGCCTTGGCAATTCTCGGAGTCGGCCTGTTGCTGGCCACTTTGCCGGCCTGGCACCTGCAGCGCATGTCACTGGCGTCAGCGATCAAATTGCATTGAAACCGCCGGCCGCAGGGATCAAGCCTCAGCGGCGGGCACGCCTGAGCGCGAACAGCGCTGCCAGCAGACCGAGCATGGCCAAGTCAAGCCAGCCCAGGCTGCCGCCGCCCTTGTACCCGGCCTTGTTTTCAACCCGGATCGAACTGTCGGACTTGAGCTTGGCCTTGAAGTTTTCGAGCTCTGTCTGCAGCTTCGGAATCAGGTCATCAACGGCCTGGCCGTAACCGTCATTGCGACCGGCGCGGGCGCTGGCGCCGAGGCCGATGGCGCTGGCGCTGCCCTTGACCTGACTCATGCCCGGCGCGCGGAACAGCAGCTTCTGGCTGCGGACATCGAACACCGAGGCGTCAACCAGGGTCTGGATGTCGTACTGGTTGCCGTGGATCACATAGGCGCCGACGATGGTCCAGTAAAGCACCGACAACATATTGCTTTCGGTGAACTGCACCTGGTCATAAGACACCAGGGCCACGACTTCGACATTGAACATCTTGGCGACCTGATTCAGATTCGCAAAGCCGCCGCCGGGGCGCAGGTAACTGGTTGGAATGACCTCGATCGAAGCGATGAAGTCATGCTGGGCAAAGGATGACTTGACGCGCTCGAGCAGGGCCAGTTTTTCAATTTCGCCAATCCCGGCCGTACGGTTGGCCCCCGGCGCAAAAGCCAGCCCGACGCGCACCGGCGGTCGCAAATAGGTCACGCCGGCCTGCATCCGCGGTGCCTCCTTGGCACCCGGGTAAAGATAGTCGACCACGCTGCCGACCTGCTTTTGTCCGCGACCATCCATGAAGTTGCCGCAAGCGCTGAGTAGCAGCAGGGCGCCAATCGCTGACACCGTTCTGAGTAAAGTTTTCATCGAATTTTTCATGGCCTGCCTGCGCTCCTGGATCGGTGAACGATTGTCGATCAAATCAAAAGGGCGTCGATTGACAAACCATGGCCCGCTGATTCAGGCTTGATCGGATGCCTGCATGTTCTGCTCCAGACTGCCGAGCAGACGCTGCCTTCCGGTCAGCACATGGCGCTCGGCCAGCGACTTAGCACGGCCTGCATTGCCTTTCAGAATGGCCTCGTAGATCTGCCGGTGTTCGGCATTCGAGCGCCGCATATTGCCCGGTGCATTGAAGTACCTGCGCCTGAATAAATGCAGTTCCTTGACGTAATCCTCATAGGTCTGCCTTGCGCGCTGGTTGTTGCTGAGCTGCAGGATCAGGAGGTGGAATTGCAGATTCAAGGCGTAATACAGATCGCCATCGCCGCTATCGCAGGCGCTGTCCATGCCGGTGAGCAGGCGCTCAAACTCCTGTTTGTCCGGTTCCTGGATATTCTCGGCCGCAAGGCCGGCGGCATAGCCGAACACCAGCGCGCGCAACTCGTAGATTTCGATCATTTCGCGCACCGAGATCTGGCGCACGAAGACGCCCCGGTTGCGCACCGCCGTCACCAGCCCCAGACCGGTGAGGATGCGGATCGCCTCGCGGATCGGGCCGCGGCTGGTGCCAATGCGCAAGGCCAGGGCGGCCTCGTTCAGGCGTTCCCCCGGGGCGATTTCGCCGGCATGGATCAGCCTTTTCAGCTCATCGGCAATGCCCAGGGGCAGGCCTTGATCGGGGCTTGTCTGCAATCTGCTCATCTGTTGGGGTACCGGTTTTTGCTGCGTCTGAACGCTGATGAACTGTTCTCAATACTCGCAAAAGTGTTGACACTTTACACTGCATCGATGACACTTTCCAGCATTGTTTGAGTTATCAGATCTTGCTTGAACCGGCCTTCTTTCGACCCTTGCGCTGATGCCTGGCCGATGCAGGCACGGGATTTCGCAAGCCTTTGCTGCGCTTTTTTCATCGGTCCTGCTCATGTCCCATCTGCCTGCTTCAGCCGCCCTGGCGCGGTTTCGCGTCATCGATCTCACCCAGGTTCGCGCCGGTCCGACCGCTTGCCGGCAACTGGCCGACTGGGGCGCCGACGTGATCCAGGTGCAGATGCCTGAACATATGCGCGGCGATGACACGCTGGGCGGGCAGGACGGCTCAGACTATCAGTACACCCATCGCAACAAGCGGTCGGTCACGATCAATCTGAAGGAGGCCGAAGGCATCAGCGTGCTCAAGCAGTTGATCGCCGGCGCCGATGTGGTGGTGGAGAACTTCCGCCCCGATGTGAAGTTCCGCCTCGGGATCGATTACGCAACCCTCAGTGCTGACCATCCCGGCCTGGTTTACGCCAGCATCTCGGGCTTCGGCCAGACCGGCCCACTGGCGAGCCGACCCGGTTTCGACCAGATTGCGCAGGGCATGGGCGGCCTGATGTCGGTCACCGGTCTGGCTGAGCAGGGCCCGACCCGCGTCGGCATACCGATCGCCGACCTCTGCGCCGGCATTTTTGCCGCGCAGGGCATCCTGGTCGCCCTGCTTGAGCGCGAAGCTTCGGGCAAGGGCCAATGGCTGCATACCTCCTTGCTCGAGTCGATGATCTACATGATGGATTTCCAGACCTCGCGCTGGCTGATCGACGGGGAGGTCGCCACTCAGGCGGGCAACTTCCACCCGACCAGCATCCCGACCGGGGTCTACAAGGCGCGCGACGGCTATATGAATATCGCCGTTTTCGGCTCGAAGATCTGGGAGCGCTTCTGCGACATCCTCGGTGCCCCTGAATGGGTCACCGATGAGCGCTATATGGCCAAGGCGGGCCGCTCGGTGAACCGCGATTCGCTCAACGACGAGATCAATCGTCGGCTGGCCTTGCAGGACCGCGCTTACTGGATCGAAAGGCTCAATGCCGGTGGCGTGGCTTGCGGCCTGATCAACAATCTACAAGAGGTGTTTGCCGAACCGCAGGTCGTCCATCTCGGCATTGTCAAGGACGTGGTCTCCCAGCATCAGGGCCCGCAGCGTCTGGTCGGCCAGCCGGTGCAGCTCGAGCGCACGCCGAGCAAGATCGCACGCGCGGCACCGCGGCGCGGCGAACATAGTGAAGAGATCCTCGCCGAACTGGGCTACAGCGCCCAGGATGTGGCCCGTTTGAAAGCAACTGGAGTTTTTTGATGACTGAACCTGTCTACGTCAGCAGCACCGAGCGGGTGCAGGTCTGGCTCGACGCCTCGACGCTGCATATCCGTTTCAACAATCCGGTCAGGCATAACGCCTTGTCGGTCGATATGTGGGAAGCGGTGCCGCCCTTGCTGGCACAGGCCGAAGCTGATGATCGCATCCGTCTGGTGGTGTTTTCGGGGGCTGGCGAGAAGGCCTTCGTCTCGGGCGCCGATATTTCCCAGTTCGAGGACATGCGGGCCGCGCGCGAAGCGGTGACTCGCTACGAAGCGGTGGCCGAAGCCGCGCTGACCGGCATCGCCGAATTCAGCAAGCCGACCTTGGCCTGCATCCAGGGCTATTGCATCGGCGGCGGCGTGAATGTGGCGATCAGCTGCGACATCCGGATTGCGGCAGACAACGCGCAGTTCTCGATTCCGGCCGCCAAGCTGGGACTCGGTTACCGCTATTCGGCGATGAAAAACCTGGTTGACCTGGTCGGCCCCGGTGCTGCGAAGGATCTGTTTTTTACCGCGCGCCGGATCGACGCCACGGAAGCGCTGTCGCTGGGGTTGATTTCGCGCCGCTGCGGCGTGGCCGAGCTGCCGGCTTTGCTGGAAGAATATTGTGCGGCGCTGGCGGCCAATGCGCCGCTGACGGTGCGCGCGGCCAAGGCGATCATGGGCGAGATCCTCAAGCCTTCGCCCGAACTTGATCTGGAGTTGTGCCAGCGCCTGATTCGCGGCTGCTTCGAGAGCGCTGATTACACTGAAGGCCGGCAAGCTTTCATGGCCAAACGCAAGCCTGTTTTCACCGGGCATTGATGCCGCTACAGCATATTTTTTAAAAATAAAGAGTTAGAAAAAAGATGAAATCCTATTGGATGAAGATGGTGGAAGGCGTTGGCCAACTCGAGCTGCGCGAGATTGCAATGCCCGAACCGGGGCCGAAACAGGTGCTGGTGCGGATGCAGGCGGCGTCGCTGAACCGCGGTGAATTCATCGCCGGACATGGCTTGCATGGCAGCGGCAGCGAGGCCAAGCGGGTCGGTACCGAGGCTTCGGGTGAGGTGATCAAATGCGGCGCCGAGATCAGCGCCTTCAAACCAGGCGACGCGGTAATGGGCCGCTGTGCCGGTGCTTTTGCCGAATATGTGGTGTTCGATGAACGCGAGCTGATGGCCAAGCCCGAAGCCCTGAGCTGGGTCGAGGCAGCCAGCGTGCCCTTGACCTTCCTGGTGGTCCACGACATGTTGTTTTCGCAGGGGCAGTTGCGCGCTGGCGAGTGGATGCTGGTGCCGGGAGTGTCATCGGGTGTCGGCGTCGCCGCGATGCTGACCGCCAAGGCGATCGGCGCCCGCGTCATCGGCACTTCGGGTTCACAGGAAAAACTCGATCGGCTGCAGCCGCTGGGACTGGACCTGGGTTTGTGCACGCGTGGCCCCGATTTTCATGCCGCGGTGATGCAAGCCACCGAGGGCAAGGGCGTGAACCTGGTGATCAACACCGTCGGTGGTTCGGTCTTTGCCGAATGCATCCGCTGCATGGCTTTCGAAGGCCGCCTGGCGATGGTCGGCTATGTTGACGGCGTGCTGCATGGCGACATGGACATCGAGGCGCTGCATGCCAAGCGCTTGAGGCTGTTCGGCGTATCGAACAAGCTGCGCACTCCCGAGCAGCGGTCTTCGGGCCTGACCGGCTTCAAGGCCGATCTGCTGCCCTTGTTTGCTTCAGGCAAGTTGAAACCGGTGATCGACAGCCTGTTCCCCTTCGAACAATTGGCCGAGGCCAAAGCCTTGATGGAAGCCAATCAGCATCTGGGCAAGATCGTGTTGGCGGCGCCGCATTGATCTGCCCTGAGTCCGGGCTTGATGCCCAATCCAATCCTTGACTGGAGTCCTGCCCATGAAGACCTTGATTGTTGCCAGTTTGACCGCCTTGCTGGCGGTTTCAGCCCAGGCCCAGACCGGGCCTTATCCGAACCGGCCGATCAAGCTGCTGGTCGGTTTCGCGCCTGGCGGTGCCGCCGACTATGTGGCCCGCAGCCTCGGTGAATCACTCGGCCGCGCAATCGGGCAGTCGATCGTTGTGGAAAACCGTGCCGGCGCCGGCTCCAGCCTGGCTGCGGAGGCGACAGCCAAGTCAGCACCCGATGGCTACACCATCTTGATCGCCAGCCCGAGCAGCATTTCGGTCAACCCGGCCCTCAAGGCCAAGCTCGGTTACACCAGCAAGGATCTGCTGCCTGTCACCAAGGTCAGCAGTTCGCCCTTGGTCATCGCAGTGAATCCGGGCCTGGGTATCACCAGCGTCGTTGAACTGGTGGCCAAGGCCAAGCAGTCACCGGGCGCACTGAACTATGCGACTTCGGGCGTTGGTTCGGCACCGCATCTTGGCGCGGCCTTGTTCAGTCGCGTCGCCGGGGTGCAGATGACGCATATCCCGTTCAAGGGCGGTGCGCCGGCGATTCATTCGCTGATTGCCGGCGACACCCAGCTGACTTTCGGCACGCCGCCATCGGTCCTGCCGATGGTCAAGGCCGGCCGTCTAAAGGCATTGGCCGTCAGCTCGAAAGAGCGTTCGCCCTTGTTTCCTGACCTGCCCGGCATGATCGAAGCCGGCGTGCCTGACTATGCGATCGAGTTCTGGTACGGCATCTTTTTGCCTGCCGGCACACCAGCGCCTATCGTCAAGAAGATCTTCGACGCCACCATCACCGCAATGCAGAACCCCGGCGTCAAGGCGGCGCTGGCGCGTGAAGGCACCGATGTGGCGATTTCGACCTCGCCCGAGCAGTTCGCCGCATTTCTGGCCGAAGACGGCAAATTCTGGGCCCGTCTGGTCACTGAAGCCGGTGTGACGGCCGACTGAGCCGCGCTTGCGGCCAACATCCCGGAGAAGTTCCATGCATGAAGAATCAGGTTATCTGCAGATCGAATCGATGCGCGGCCGCTGTACGGCAGCCGAATGGCAGGCGAGGGTGGATCTGGCCGCTTGCTACCGGCTGGTGGCGATCTACGGCATGTCCGACATGATGGCCAACCATATCTCGGCGCGCGTGCCGGACGAGGACGGCGCCTTCCTCATCAACGCCTACGGCATGATGTATGAAGAGATCACCGCTTCGAGCCTGATCAAGATCGACCATGCCGGCAACATCCTTGCCCAGCCCGATTTCGGCGCTCTGGCCTATGGTGTCAACAAGGCCGGTTATGTGATCCACAGCGCAGTGCATGAAGCCAGGCCCGAGCTGGCTTGCGTGATTCACACCCATAGCTGGGCCTCGATGGCGGTGTCTGCGCTCGAATGCGGGCTCTTGCCGCTGACGCAAACAGCGATGCGTTTTCTGAAGATCGGCTATCACGACTACCAGGGCGTGGTGCTCGATCTTGAAGAGCAGGCCTCGTTGATCAGCGATCTGGGCCAGGGCGAGGCGCTGATATTGCGTAACCATGGCGTGCTGACTGTCGGTCGCAGCATCGGTGAGGCCTTCAACTGGATGCACCGGGTCGAGCTGGCCTGTCATTCGCAGCTCGCCGCGATGGCTTGCAACACGCCCTTGGTCAAGGTGCCGGCGCAGATTCTGGAAGAAACCTGGAACAACTACCAGCCCGGCACCCGCCGGCCGTACGGGCTGATGGAATGGCCCGCCCTGCTCAGAAAACTCGACCGAGCCGATCCGAGCTACAAGACCTGAGCCGGACCTTGATCAGGGCGATGACAATGGACCAAGCAATATTTGATGATTTACTGCAGAGCCTGAAGGAGGCCAAGGCGATTGCCCGAGGCGAAATCCCTGCTTCGCGCCGGCTCACGCTGGCAGCGCCAGACGTGAAGCAGGTACGCGAGCAAATCGGCCTTTCGCAGAGTGAATTTGCGAGCTTGATGCGTGTCAGCATCAAGACATTGCAAAACTGGGAGCAGCGCCGCCGCAACCCGACCGGACCCGCCGCAGCCTTGCTGAAGATCGTCATGACGATGCCGGAGTTGGCGCTCAAGACCTTGGGATGCTCTGCATAACTCAGCGCGAGCGGGTGCGGTACGGATCGGGATGGGATGCAAGGCGCAGTTTGCGGCCAATAGCGCGTGCTATTGGCAAGAAATGCAACGCTGCAGACCGCCCGAGGCCGCGCTAGCACAAGCCGTGAGGGGTTATGCAGAGCATCCCTTGCATGCCTGAGCCGCCAGGCTCGCCGCACAGCCGTTGGGCGCGTTTGAGTTACTGACGCCATTGCCTGACCGCCTGCGCCAGTGCAGACCAGGCCTGGCTGAAACCAATGCTCGATCAGGTTTCAACCGGTATTGCGCAGCCCTGCGGCAATGCCGTTGATCGACAGATGGATGCCGCGCTGGATCCGCTCCATCGCCGGGTCTGCCGCGCGTTGGTCGGCCGGCAAGGCCCGGTAGCGCCGCATCAACTCGACCTGCAGATGGTTCAGCGGGTCGATGTAGGGAAAGCGGTGCTCGATCGAGCGGGCCAGCGAAGGGTTGCCGGCGAGCCGGTCGGACTCTCCGGTAATCAGCGTCAGCGCCTGCTGGGTGCGGTCGAACTCGGCGCGCACTGCGGCAAATATTTTCTTGCCCAGGCGCTTGTTGTCGACCAGATCGACATAGCGCTGCGCGATACCCAGATCGGTCTTGGCCAGCACCATGTCGAGGTTGGAAAGAAGCGTGCGGAAGAACGGCCATTGCTTGACCATGCGCTTGAGCAGGGCCAGCTTTTGCGGGTATTGCTCGCCGTCGGGTGCACCGATGAAGGCCAGCACGCCCGAGCCAAAACCGCACCAGCCGGGCAGGGCGATGCGCGACTGGCCCCAGCTGAAGCCCCAGGGGATTGCGCGCAGGTCTTCGATTGCATGACTCGGTTTGCGCGATGCCGGGCGCGAGCCGATGTTGAGCTCGGCGATCTCGCGGATCGGCGTTGAGGCAAAGAAATATTCAGCAAAACCGGGGGTGTCATAGACCAGGCCTCGATAAGCGTTGAAGCTGGCATCCGACAAGGCTTGCGCGGCTTGCAAGAAGGCCTTCGGTGCGCTTTTGGTCGGGTGCAGCAAGCTGGCTTCAAGCGTGGCGGCGACCAGGGTCTCGAGGTTGCGCCGGCCGATCTCGGGGTTGGCATATTTCGATGCAATCACTTCACCCTGCTCGGTCAGACGGATCTGGCCGTTCACCGTTCCTGGTGGCTGCGCCAGGATTGCCTCATAGCTGGGGCCGCCGCCACGGCCGACGGTGCCGCCGCGACCATGGAACAAGCGCAAGGTGATGCCCTGTGCCTGCTCCAGCGTGGCAAACATCTCAACCAGTGCGATCTCGGCACGGTACAGCTCCCAGCTGCTGGTGAAGACGCCGCCGTCCTTGTTCGAGTCGGAGTAGCCGAGCATGATGTCCTGCTCGCCGCCGCTGCGTCTGACCAGTCCGGCAATGCCGGGCAAGGCGTAGAAGCCAGCCATGATGGCCGACGCCTCGCGCAGATCACCGATGGTTTCAAACAGCGGCGAGACGATCAGGTCGCAGACTGCGCCGCTGGCCGAGTCGTCGTCGAGCGTGCCGCGCAGCAGACCCACTTCCTTCAGCAACAACAGCAATTCAAGCAGGTCGCTGACCGATTCGGTGTGCGAGATGATGTAGTGGCGCAGCGACTCGCAGCCATAGCGCTGCAGCGAGGATTTTGCCGCTTCAAAGATCGCCAACTCGTTCAAGGCTTTTTCGCTGTAAGCCGCGCCATGGACGCGCAGCGGGCGTGCATCGCAGAGTTGCTGCAGCAGCAGCTTGCGCCGCTGTGCTTCGTCGAGTGAGGAATAGTCAGGCTGAACGCGCGCGGTGCGCAGCAACTCGGCCACCACCGCTTCATGCTGGTCCGAGCTCTGCCGCAAGTCGAGCGTGGCGAGGTGGAAACCGAAGACCTTGACGGCCCGCAGCAAGGGCTTCAGGCGTGGCGCGATCAAGGCTTGTGCATGGTGGCTGCGCAGCGAATCTTCAATTGTCGACAGATCGGCGAGCAACTCGGCCGGGCTGGCATAGGCGTCCTGCGGTGCGACCGCATGGCGCAAGGCCTCGGTACCGGTCAGCTGCAACAAGGTGGCGGCGGCACGCGCATACATGCCGGTCAAGGCCCTCCGGTAGGGCTCGTCCATGCGGTGTTCATTGCGGTCGGGGCTGCTCTCGGCGAGCCGCTGCATCGCCGGCGAGACCTGCGCCAGTCGGGCCGAAATCGACAGTTCGGCGCCGAGCTCATGCAACTCAGTCAGGTAATGACGCAGCGCGACTTCGCATTGCCGCGACAAGGCATGTCGCAGCGTGTCAGCAGTGACATTCGGGTTGCCATCCCGGTCGCCGCCGATCCAATGCCCCATGCGCAGGAAACTGTTCAGGTCATGGCCTGGCAGCGCTTCTTCCAGCTCGGCATAAAGCTTGGGGATCTGGCGCAAAAAGGTCGCCTGGTAATAGGACAAGGCATTCTCGATTTCGTCGGCCACGCTCAGTTTTGAGTAGCGCAGCATGCGGGTCTGCCAGAGCTGGGTCGTGCGGGCGCGCAGCAGGCTTTCGTTTTCGCGCAGCTCGCGCTCGGTCTGCAAGCTGTCGCGGGCGCCGACCAAGGCAGCGATCGCGCGCTCGGCGTCGAGAATGCTCTTGCGCTGCACTTCGGTCGGGTGCGCAGTCAGTACCGGCGAGATGAAGCCATGCTGCAAGGTCGCAGCGATTTGGTGCGGGCGCACGCCTGCCTGGTGCAGGCGCTCGAGCGCAAAGGCCAGCGACCCGGGTTGCAGGCCGCCGGTGCGCTCATGGATGTCGCGCCGCCGCACATGGTGGCGGTCTTCGGCGATATTGGCCAGGTGCGAGAAATAGCTGAAGGCCCGGATCACCATCACCGCCTGCTCACCGCTGAGGCTTTTCAGCAGTTTGTCGAAACTCTTGCCCGCCTGCGCATCACGCTTGAGCCTGAACGCCACCGACAACTTGCGGATGCGCTCGACCAATTGGTAGGCCTCATGGCCTTCCTGTTCGCGGATGACCTCGCCTAGAATCCGGCCGAGCAGGCGGATGTCATCGGTCAAGGGCTGGTTCTTCGCCTCGCTCTTGTCCTTGAGCGAGGTTTTCGGTACGGCGGTTTTGGCGTTCATGGCTTGCTCAGAGAAATCAGCTGATGTAACAAAATTACCGAGCTGGGACTCTATCAGTTTCTTGCGCGCATCGACCGGCTGCTAGCATTGGGGCATGAATCAATCCAAAGTCAAGCCAGCCGTGATCATCGCCACGCGCGAAAGCCGTCTGGCGCTGTGGCAGGCCGAGCATGTCAAGGCAATGCTCGAACAGCAGCTCGGGCTGCGGGTGAGTTTGCTGGGCATGACCACCAAGGGTGACCAGATCCTCGATCGGGCGCTGTCCAAGGTCGGTGGCAAAGGGCTGTTCGTCAAGGAGCTGGAAACCGCGCTCGAAATGGGGCAGGCGCATCTGGCGGTTCACTCCTTGAAAGACGTGCCGATGGAGCTGCCCGAGGGCTTCGAGCTTGCGGCGATCCTGGAACGCGAGGACCCCCGTGATGCCTTCGTCTCGAACCATTTCGAGAACCTGGCGGCCTTGTCGCAAGGCGCTGTCGTCGGCACTTCAAGCCTGCGTCGCGTCGTGCAGTTGCTGGCTTTGCGGCCTGATCTGAAGATCCTGCCCCTGCGTGGCAACCTCGACACCAGGCTGCGCAAACTCGACGAAGGCGGCTATGACGCCATCGTGCTGGCCGCAGCCGGACTCAAACGCCTGGGTCTGGCGGAACGCATTCGCAGCGTCTTCAGCACCAGCGAAATGATTCCCTGCGCTGGTCAGGGCGCGCTGGGTCTGGAGCTGCGCAGCGATGCGGTGCAGTTGCAAGCCGAGCTGGCCCAATTGATTCACCGGCCCAGCTGGCTCGCCACCCAGGCTGAGCGGGCGGTGTCGCGCAGCCTTGGGGGCAGCTGCAGCATGCCGCTGGCCGCCCATGCCGAATGGGTCGGTGAGCAGTTGCAGTTGACGGTGGCCCTGGGTCATGCGGAGGAACCGGGTCGGGCCTTGCTGAAGGCTTCGATCAGCGCTGTTGTGCAGACCGACGCACAGGCTCTGGCGCTGGGCGGGCAGGCCGCGCAAGCCTTGCGCGATCTGGGCGCGCAGGGCTATCTGCTGCCGGTCTGATTGGCTGGCATGCAGGCGCTGACGCTGGTACTGACAAGGCCGCGCCAACAGGCAGGGCCTTGGCTGCAGCGTTTGGCGGCCTTGGGTGTGCAGGCAGTCAGCCTGCCCTTGATTGCGATCGAGGCCGCCGCGCCCGAGGCTGCCCACGCGGCCTGGCAAGCGCTGCTGGCGCCGCCGGGCGCCGCGCTGGCCACCTTTGTCAGCCCGAACGCGGTCGAGCATTTCTTTGCCGGGAAACCGTCCGGTCAGGCCTGGCCGGCAGCGACCTTGGCGGCCTGTGTCGGCCCGGGCAGCGCGCAGGCCCTGCGCCAAGCGGGCGTGCCGGCCGATTTGATTGTGCAGCCCCCTGATGATGCGGCAAGCCTGGATTCGGAACATCTCTGGCCGCAGCTGAGCCAGCGCGACTGGTCTGGCCGCCAGGTACTGATGTTGCGTGGCGATGGGGGCCGTGATTGGCTGGCCTTGCGGCTGCGCGAACAAGGGGCTTGTTTGCAGTTGTTCAGCGTCTACCGGCGTCGCTGCCCCAGCCTTGAAACGGCTGAGCAGGCCCTGCTGGCCGAGATCCTGGCAGCCCCCAGGCAGCATGTCTGGCTATTCAGCAGCGCCGAGGCGATCGGCCATCTGCAAACGCTGGCGCCGCAGCAACAGGACTGGTCTGAGGGGCAATGCATCGCGACCCATGAACGGATTGCCGAGCGCGCGCGCCGCTTGGGCTTCGGGCATGTGGTTTTGACGCGACCCGATGCAATTGCCGTTGCGCAAGCGCTCGGTCGAATGCAGCCCGGCACCCTACAATCTGCGGCAACGTGAGTGAAACCCCAATTCCCCTGATCCAGAGCAGCCCGGCCGAGGCGCCTGACGCCCCCGATGCGAGCTCAGCATCCGCCGGCAAGTTGCCGCGCTGGTGGCCGATGGCGGCGCTGGCAGTGGCTGCGTTGGCCGGTATCGGCCTGGGTTGGCAAAGCCTCAGCCGGCAGCAAACGCTCGAGCAGGAACTGGTGCGGCGCTGGGAGACCGTCCAGCTCGACGCCCGCGAGGCTCGTGCCTCAGCCGCGTTGGCGCAGCAACTGACTCGCGATATTGCGGCCAAAGTGGCCTTGCTTGATGCCAGGCTGGCAGAAGTGGCGCTGCAGCGCGGCCAGTTGGAGGAATTGATCCAGTCGATGTCGCGCTCACGTGACGAGAACGTCATCGTCGACATCGAAGCTTCGATCCGTGTGGCGATGCAGCAGTCTGCGATCACCGGCAGTGCCGAGCCGCTGATCGTCACATTGCGGCAGGCTGACGAGCGACTATTGCGCTACAAGCAGCCGCGCATGGAAGGTGTGCGCCGCGCGGTGTTGCGCGATCTGGATCGGGTCAAAGCGATCAGCGGCGTCGATGTCGCCACCTTGACGATCAAGTTGGACGAAGTGGTCCGGTTGCTCGATGAATTGCCTTTGCTGGCCAGAGCTGACCTGCCAAGCGAAATGCTGGCGCAGTCGGTGCCGCGCAAGGAAGCTGCCGCGTCGAGCCCCGGGGCCAGCCCGGACAACGCGGTCGGCAAGCTTGAACAAGGATGGTCGCAGGTGCTCCGTCGCTGGGACGGGCTGACGAGAATGGTCTGGGACGAAGCCAGAAACCTCTTGCGCGTCACCCGTATCGAACATCCCGAAGCGATGCTGGTAGCCCCTGAACAAAGTTATTTTCTGCGCGAAAACCTCAAGCTGCGGCTGCTCAATGCTCGCCTGGCTTTGTTGAGCCGGCAGTTCGACACCGCGCAGGCTGATTTGCGCAATGTGCAGGACAACCTGAGCCGCTATTTCGACCCGCGTTCGCGCAAGCTTGTCGCTGCGACCGAGTTGCTGCGCCAGGTGACGGGTCAGGCTCGCCAGGTCAACCTGGTTCGTCCGGATGACACCTTGGCCGCCTTGCTTGCAGCGGCGGCTGGTCGCTGAGGCATCATCATGCGGACGGTGATCTGGCTGGTCCTGCTGTTCGCTGTCGCGGTGGTGGCGGCGCTGGCGCTGGGACGCAACGATGGCCTGGCGAGTTTTTACTGGAATGGCTGGCGTCTCGATGTTTCGCTGAACCTGTTCCTGCTGGTGCTGGTGGGATCCTGTTTTGCGCTGGTGACCGTGATCCAGACCCTGAATTCATTGATCAGCTTGCCGCGACGTGCCCATGAATGGCGGGTGTTGCAACGCGAGCGCAGCGCGCAAGCGGCCTTGCGCGAGGCCTTGTCGGAGTTCTTCAGCGCCCGTTACAGCCGGGCCCAGAAAGAAGCGCAAAAAGCCTTGAGCATCCAGGCGCAGACGCCAGAACTGGCCCAGGATCATGGCTTCATGGCGCTGGGTCATCTGCTTGCGGCCAGCAGCGCCCACCGTTTGCAGGACAAGCGCCGGCGTGACGAACAACTGCAACTGGCGCTGGAGCTTTCCAGCAGGGCCAAGTTGGGCCGGGCCCAGGAAGAGGGCGCGCGTTTGCTGGCTGCCGAATGGGCGCTTGACGACCGTGATGCCGAGAAGGCCTTGCACCTGCTGGCCGAGTTGAACCCCGGTGTGGCCAGGCGCACGCAAGCCTTGCGCTTGAAGCTGCAAGCAACAAGGCTGGCGCGTCAACCGCTCGAAGCCCTCAGCACGGCGCGCTTGCTTGCCAAGCATCAGGGCTTTTCCAAGGTGGCCGCACAAGGACTGCTGCGCTCGCTGGCTTTCGAGGCCTTGGATAGCGCACGGGATATCGAACAGTTGCGCAGTGTCTGGCATCAGCTCGACAGCGCCGATCGTCACGATGTCATCGTCGCGGTGCGCGCCGCAACTTGTGCGGCAGCCTTCAGTTCAGCTGAAGATGGACGCAGTTGGTTGCGGCCGTTCTGGGACGACATCGCCGATCTGCAGGCCGAAGATCGCGCTGCGCTCGGTGAAGCCCTGGTGCCGGTCGTCATCGGCATCGGCCCTGATTGGTTGGCGCGACTGGAGTCGGCGGTGAAGCGTTTCCCGCGCGACAAGCCATTGGTCTACGCGCTCGGTCATGTCTTGGTCGAGCGCCAGTTGTGGGGCAGGGCGAGGCTGATGCTCGAACAAATCCGTGATGATCGCAGCCTGTCTATGGTGGCGCGCCGACGCAGTTGGTTGACCCTGGCGAGACTGGCTGAACAGGACGGCGACCTCGAGCGACGCGCGAGTTGTCACAGGGCTGCGGCCATGCTGCAGTGAGCGTCCGGCAAGGGGCGCCATGCTAAACTGAAAGGCGTTGCGGCTGTAGCTCAGCTGGATAGAGTACTTGGCTACGAACCAAGGGGTCGTGGGTTCGATTCCTGCCAGCCGCACCATATGAATCAAGGACTTACATTCGAAATGATGTAAGTCCTTTCTTCTTTGTGGATTCCGCTGTTGCTCTGCTTGCCGTTTCTCCAAATCTTCCGCAAGTGCCAATCCTGCGGGATTCAAGGACTGCGGCGACTCTGGACGGCTGATCCGCATGGGTCGCTAAGCGGTGTGTCAAACCAGGCCTCAAACGCCCAGGTCAGTGAGTCAAAATCGCCCATTTCTCTCCCGTGGCTTAGGGATGCTCTGCATAACTCAACTCGAGCGGGTGCGGTGCGGATCGGGATGGTATGCAAGGCGCATTTTGCGGCCAATAGCGCGTGCTATTGGCAATAAATGCAACGCCGCAGACCGCCCGAGGCCGCGCTAGCACAAGCCGAGAGGGGTTATGCAGAGCATCCTTAGTGTTGAAATACACTCTATTGCGCAGTGATGGATCAAATGTACATGGCTTGTGCACGAAACTGGTTTTGCGCCACGAAGGGATAAGACGATGACTACAGCCAACAAAATTGAATCTGAAATTTCAGCCTTGCCGCCGCACTTGCAGGCCGAGGTGCTTGATTTCGTGCAGTTCGTGAAGCAGCGCCATGGCATTGCCAAAGCGTCTATCGCCGATAGCAATCTGCAGAGCGGTGGTGACTCGCCATTTTTTCAGGCACTGTCTGACGCGGGGTTTGTGGGCTGCATCGAAACAAACGAGCAACTGTCCACCAGTTATAAGCAACGCATTGATTTCTCCGCCAAGGTTGGTGTGCAAGCATGATTTTGGTGGACACGGGCGCATGGCTGGCGCTGGCCGACAAGGGCGACGCTTACCACGCGAGATGCGTTGCGTTTTTCCGCAGCAACCGCGAACCACTAATGACGACTTATCCCGTGCTGGTGGAGTGCGTGCATTTGATGTTCCGGCGCATCGGGGTTGCCAAGGCGCTGGCATGGATGGACACGCTGGCGGCGCAAGGCATTGGCGTGTTTGCAATGGGTGCCGACCATTTGCCACGCCTGACCGAATTGATGCGACAGTATGCGGATATGCCCATGGATCTGGCGGATGCTTCGCTGGTCTTGCTGGCCGAAGAGTTTGGAGAAGGCCGGATTGTCAGCACGGATGAGCGCGATTTTCATGCGTATCGTTGGAAGAGCCAGCACCCGTTTAGCAACCTGCTGCTTGTCCAAAGCTGAGCGGGTAGTTGGTTACGCCATCAGCTTGGCCAGCCTTTGGCCCAGGGCATCGAACGCCTTGACCTGTTCCGCCTCGCGCCGGTCTTGGATGTACACGCCGCTCATGCCCTGCTTGATGTGGTTCTCGCATTCGTTGATTACGTCATTCGAGATGCCGAGTTGACTCATTAGCGTGGACGCGGTGCGGCGCAGGTCGTGCGCGGTCCAGCGGCCACTTTCCAGCACCAGTGCATCCACTGACTTGGTTCTGTTTTGCAGGCGTGCTCTTTCGCTGCTCTGGCGGTCAGCCAGTTGTTTGCCAAATGACTTGACGCACACCGGCCCAGTGGCCCGCCTATCGGGAAAGACCCAGGCCACGGGTTTGCCAGTGATGCGGTCCGCTTCGCGCAGGGTGGCCAACTCGGTGAACTGCTGCACGGCGAAGTCGCTCAGGTGGATCAGGTGATCGCGTTGGTTTTTGGTGGTGGGCAAGTACCAGGTGCGGGCTTGCAGATCAACGAACCCGAGTTGCACTGCGCCAGACTTCTGCGCCGTGTTGTGCGCGTCAACCGTGGCCTGCAGCGCCTGCTGCTGGGGCTTGGCATCGACCAGGGTTGCAGTCATAGGAACTTGGCTTGCGGAGTGCTTTTTATTCGTTCACTGGCGGATGCTGTCAGGGCGGACCGCCCATCAGTGTCGCGGCGCCGTGCCAAGGTCTGGCTTGACAAATATCCCATATTGGGACTAATATTTGTCATGCGTGTGATTGCAAAAGCCACCTTGTCTGAGTTTTGGAGCAAACATCCCGAGTCGCAACAAGCCTTGCGGACTTGGTACGAGGACGCGAGTCATGCGCAATGGAGAACGCCGCAGGACATCAAAGCAAGATATGCAAGCGTCAGTTTTGTTTCGGCCAATCGGGTGGTGTTCAACATAAAGGGCAATGACTACCGCCTCGTTGTGGCAGTCGCCTATCGTTTCGCCGCCTTGTACGTTAAATTTATCGGCACACACGCGCAATACGACGCGATCGATGCCGCCACCGTGGAGACCACCTCATGAAAGCCGACGCCTACGCCATCCACGCCATCCGCACACCTGCCGATTACCGTGCGGCGTTGGCGCTTGTGTCTCCCTACTTCGACAAGGAACCTGAGATCAACAGCGCCGCTGGCGCCCACTTCGAGGCCCTGATCACGCTTATCGAGTCTTACGAGGCCAAGCACTTTCCAATCGATCCGCCTGATCCGATTGACGCCATCAAATTTCGGATGGAGCAGCAAGGACTCAAGCCAAAGGACCTGGAGCCGATGATCGGGCAACTTAACCGTGTCTATGAAGTGCTCAACGGCAAGCGGCCACTGAGCATGGCCATGGTGCGCAAGTTGCACGTGGGTCTGGGCATATCGGCGGAGACCTTGATTCGATCGACATAGACTTCTGCCGATGCCCTGGTCGTTTGATGGTCTGATCCTGCGCGTCCGTTGTCAGCGCTGCAGATAGATCCAGGGTCGCTGCAGACGGTCGGTGTCGCGAAAGCCCTCGATGTTCGCGCGGGACTGCAGGGTCGAGGCGATTTCGTCCAGCCCCGCCAGCATCATCGCGCGCTCGCGTGCCGGCACCGTGAAAGCCCAGCGGCGCCCATCGGGATGCACCACCTGTTCGTCGACCAGGCTGACGGTCAGCTCGAGCGGCCCGGCCTCGCATTCAGCGGCCAGACCCTGCAGCACCGACTCGTCCAGAATCACCGGCAGGACCCCGTTGCGGTGGCAATTGTTGCGGAAGATGGTGGCAAACGAGGGCGCGATCACCACCCGGATGCCGAATTGGCGCAAGGCCCAGGTGGCATGTTCGCGCGATGAACCGCAGCCGAAGTTCGGACCTGCCAGCAAGACCGAGGCTTGGCGGTAGGGGCCGCGGTTGAGCAAGAAAGTCGGGTCTTCATGGCGTTCGTTCGCCGGCTGCAGATAGCGCCAGTTGGCGAACAGGCGCGGACCATAGCCGGTGCGGCCGGTGCCTGTCATCTCGCGTGAGGGAATGATGGCGTCGGTGTCGACGTCGGCCCGCATCAAGGGCGCGGCCAGGCCCTGGAAGGTGGTGAAAGGTTCCATCAGGATGCCTTGTTGACCCGAGAGTCGGTGAGCCGGCCCGCCAGGGCCGATGCAGCCACTGTCGCCGGACTGGCCAGGTGGGTGCGCACGCCAGGACCCTGGCGGCCCTCGAAGTTGCGGTTGGTGGTGGAGACCACCCGTCGCGCCGCGCCGAACGAGTCCCCGCCGGCAAAGAAGCACAGCGAACAACCCGATTCCCGCCATTCAAAACCGGCATCGCGGAAGATCTGGTCGAGCCCCTCGCGTTCGGCATCGCGCTTGACCTGGCTGGACCCCGGAACGACCAGGGCCAGCACGCCTTGAGCGACCCGCCGGTCCTTGACCACGGCCGCAGCAGCGCGCAGATCAGAGAGCCGGCTGTTGGTGCATGAGCCGATGAACGCTGCGTCGATCGGCACACCAGCCAGCGCCATACCTGGCTCCAAGCCCATGTATTGCAGCGCGCGTTGGGCCGTCAGACGCGCCGAGCCCGAGTAGGCTTCAAGTGAGGGCACGCGCCCGTCAATACCCACCGCATGCTCAGAAGATGTCCCCCAGGTCACTTGCGGCGGCAAATCGCTGCAGTCGA
This sequence comes from Roseateles toxinivorans, assembly GCA_945898095.1. Lineage (GTDB taxonomy): Bacteria > Pseudomonadota > Gammaproteobacteria > Burkholderiales > Burkholderiaceae_C > Paucibacter_A > Paucibacter_A toxinivorans_A. The sequence goes on from CAMDHE010000016.1 coordinate 26,430, forward strand.
ATTCGAGCTGGCTGTCCCAGACCGCATCGTCGTCTGAGACCAGCGTTCGCCAATGCGCGACGGCTTGATCCCATTGCTCCCCACGCGGCGCAAAAGGCCGGCCCCGCAGATAGTCGAAAGTCACTTCGTCCGGTGCGATCAGGCTGGTCCAGGCACCGAACTCCACCGCCATATTGCACAGCGTCAGCCGGCCTTCCATGCCCAGCGAGCGCGTGACCGGCCCGGTGAATTCGATGGCATGCCCTTGACCCCCTGCGGCACCGAAGCGTGCGATCAGGGCCAGGATGATGTCCTTGGCAACGACGCCCGGCCCGAGTGAGCCTTGCAGTTCGATGCGCATGCGGCGCGGGCGGCGCCGTAGCAGCGTCTGGGTCGCCAGCGCATGTTCGGCCTCGGTCGCCCCGATGCCCCAGGCCAGCGCGCCCAAGGCGCCCACCGTGCCGGTATGGCTGTCCGGGCACACCAGGGTGCAACCCGGCAGGACGATGCCTTGCTCGGGCGAGACCACATGGACGATGCCCTGATCCGGGGAGCCGATGTCGAACAAGGGAATGTCGTTGGCGCGGGAGAGGCTGCGGAATTCCTGGATGAATTGCCGTCCGCCCTTGAAGAGGGTGGCGTCGCCGCGTCCCGGTTGGGTGTCGATGATGTGGTCCATGGTCCCGAACACTGCGGTTCGGTCAAACAAGGCGTGACCCGCGTCGGCCAGGCCCTGCAGTGCTGTGGCGCCCACGCGCTCGTGCAGAAAGATGCGATCGATATGGATCAGGGCCTGATCGGCATCCACCTGCGCGACCAGATGCTGGTCCCACAGCCGATCGATCAAGGTCTGGGGCGATTTCATGGCGTTTTGCCGACGTCGCGCAAGGGTCCCAGGTAAGTCTGCTCCAGAGCCAGTACGTCGTTCATGCCGAAAAGCTGCTGGCATTCGCGGAAATTGGCCACCATCGGCTCGTAGCCGCGGATGCTGCCGCTTTGCTTCATGGCTGCCAGCGAGTTGCGCATGCCCTGGATCGCGCCCAGCAAGGTGGTGGCCGGCAGGCTGACTCTTGCGATGCCGATCGCCTCGATTTCGGCGAAGTCCCAGTCGGTGGGCGACTTGCCCCCTTCGACCAGATTGATGGCCACCGGCCCGGCGATGCGGCGCACCGCCTCGCGCGCGGCATCCTTGGAGTCCAGGCCGTCGACAAAGACCATCGTCGCCCCGGCATCCAGATAGGCATTGCCACGCCTGACCACTTCGTCGATTCCCCCGACCGCCAGCGCGTCAGTGCGGGCATTGATGACGAAATCCTTGTCGATGCGGGCATCGGCGCAGGCGCGGATCTTGGTCACCGCCTCGTCCAGCGGGATCAGTTGTTTGCCGTCGAGGTGGCCGCAACGCTTGGGACTGACCTGGTCCTCGATGTTGACGCCCGCTGCCCCCGCGCGCTCAAAGGCCCGCACCGCATGCCAGGCGTTGACCGCATTGCCGAAACCGGTGTCACCATCGGCCATCACCGGAATGTCCACGGCCTGCACGATTTTCGCCGTGCGTTCGACCATTTCGGCCATCGACAAAAAGCTGTAATCGGGCAGCCCCAGGTGGGTGACCGAGATGCCGTAACCGCTGCATTGGATGGCCTCGAAGCCTGCCTCCTGGACCAGGCGTGCACTCAAGGGGTCCCAGGCGCCGGGCATCAGCAGCAGGCGAGGCGACAGGATCAGGGCCTTGAGGCGGCTGGTGGGTGAAAGTTTTGTGGTCAAGGGAAGTCTCCGTGTCGTTGTGCGCCGGGGCGCCTAGAATCTGCCGAATCTTCAGGCTGGCGTATATCTCAGTATATGAGTTCGCACATGAAGGCTTTGGCATCGGTTTCCCCAGGAGATAGACATGCAACACCCACCGCGTCGAATTGTTCAGCTTGTGCAGATCTTGCTGCTGATGGCTTGCGCCAACGCGGCTGTGGCCCAGAGCGTCTGGCCTACACGACCGGTGCGCTGGATCGTGCCATACCCGGCTGGGGGCAGCACCGACATCATCGCCCGCCATGTGGCCACCCGTGTGGGCAGCTTGCTGGGTCAGAACATCGTGGTGGAAAACCGAGGCGGTGCGGGTGGCACCATCGGCGCTATGGCTGTCAAGCAGTCCGCAGCTGATGGCTACACTTTTCTGGTGGGGGCTCCGGCCGACCAGGTCAACGCGCCGATCCTGTCCAAGGTGAACTACGACCCGGCGCAGGACTTTGTAGCAGTGGGCTGCATGATGCGCGGGGCCAATGTGCTGGTCGCAAATCCGCAGTTGCCTGCCACCGACGTCAAGTCACTGCTGGCCCTGGCCCGTGCGCAGCCGGGCCGCCTGAACTATGGCAGCGCTGGCAATGGCAATACCTCCCACCTTTCGGGTGAACTGCTGAAGCATTTGACCGGGGTTTTCCTGGTGCACATTCCCTACCGCGGCAATGGACCGGCCATCACCGACACCATCGGGGGGCAGGTCCAGATGATGTTCTCGAACCCGATCTCGGTGCAGCAACATATCCGCAGCGGCGCTTTGCGGGCCATCGCCGTCACGGCGTCGACGCGGCTGGCGGCGCTGCCTGAAGTGCCCACTTTCAAGGAAGCCGGCCTGCCGCTGGAGGTCTACGCCTGGATGTGCTTGATGGCGCCGACGGGGACGCCGGACGCGGTCACAGCCCGCATGGCGGTGGCCCTGACCTCGGCGCTACAGGATGGCGAAGTGATTCGCGCCCTCGAAGCCTCAGGCAGCGAGGTCTTTCGCGCCACGCCCCAGGAAGCCGCCGCCTTCATCACGGCCGAGCGCATCAAGTGGGGTGAGCTGATTCGAAGCCGCAAGATCACGGCTGACTAAAAGCAATGCGGTGACGAGATCTCCAGCGCGCTGCTGTTTCGTCGGGGACCCGGGCAGCAGGTCTGGCGTGATCGACTGAAAGTTGCGATCAGGCCAGCTCGATCGGCAGGCAGAGCTGGTAGCCAAAGCCCCAGACTGACTTGATCGCTGCCTCAGAGTCCTCATCCCGGACAGCCTTGATCTTCTTGCGCAGCCTGGCAATCATCTCTTCCAGCGCATGCTTGTTCATCATCGCGTCCGACTCATCGCTGACATAGAGGTCACACAGGGCGCCCGATTCCATTTTGTGGTCATGGGCTTGAATCAAGGCCACCAGCAGCGTTGTTTCCTTGCTGGTCAGCCTTATTTTTTGCTCTGGCTGAGGCCCTGTCAGCGTCCGGTCGCGCCGAATCAGCTGCCAGTTTGGAGTGCTGATCGCAGGCCGGACACGGCGGCCCAGGTTGATCAGCACCGCCACCAATTCATTCGGAGAAACCGGTTTGCTGAGATAAACATCCGCACCGCCCTGCCGGTAGCCAGTCACCCGGTCATGCAGCGCTGCCCTGGCGGTCATCAAGACGATGCCGGCATCGGGCAGAGACTCGCGCAAACGACGCGACAGGCTCAGGCCGCTCTCACCCGGCAAATTCCAGTCGAGAACGAACAGATCGATCGCGACACGGGCTGCCAGATCATCGAAAGCTGAAACGCTGTTGACGGCATGGACGACGAAGTCATGGGCGATCAGATGCTTGGCAGTTTCCTCCCTGAGCAGCCGATCGTCTTCGACCAACGCGACGACCAGCGGTGACCCGGCAGGCTTTTTGTTCAGCATGGAATCCTCAGTTCGAAAATAACGACGCCGTCGGTGGTACGGTAAGTCAGCGTGGCGCCGATCTTGCCGGCGGCACTGTGGGCGATGTGCAAGCCCATGCCGCTGCCGGGGATGTCAGAGGTTGCAGAATTGCGGTAATAACGCGAGAACAGTTGGGCTTCATCTGGCTCGGTGCCCGCGGCCACCCGGTTGGCGATCGTTAACCGCACAAACCCATCGCCACCTTTGGTGGCCGACAGTCTGACGATCTGGTCGATCGAATATTTGCAGGCGTTGCTGATCAGGTTGTCGATGGTCGTCGTCAGCAGCAGCGTATCGGAATTCAACTGCAGACCTCTCTCCAGGTCGAGTTCGAACCGATGCGTCAGGGCATAGGGACGCATCGATTCTTCCAGCAAGGCGCGAGCGTCAATCGATTCCCTGGTCGTTGAGGCTGCTGAAAGTTCGATACGGTGCGAATTGGCTACCTGCAGGATCATTGCATCCATCCGGTTTACCGAGCTTTCGATATGGTCGGCACTGAGCCGGAAATCCGCATCGTCAGCCGCGGTTGCGCCTTGTTTGTCGAACAAGCGGTTGACCGAGGCGAGGGCGAATTTGATGGTGGCCAGCGGCGTTTTCAACTCATGCGTCAGCATGTCGATCATCGCCCCGCGTTCGAAAGTCGTGTCTTCCAGGGATTTTGCCTTTGCGGCGGTCAATTCGAGTTGCAGCCTCGTTGCAGCCTCGGCTGCCTTCCGGTCCTTGTATTCATGAAAAATAATGAACAGCATGATGAAGCCGAACGGCGCGCCGGTCAGGCGCCATTCCTGCGGGAAGTCATGTATCTGAACCGATTCAAGCCAGCCCAAGGTGCTGGCATAGGCAAAAATGAAAATTGCAGCGACTATCGACAAGGCAGCCAGCAAGTTTTTGCGCAGGGTAGGCGAGATTGATTCTGCAGTCAGCACGCCGTAGAAATGTAGCCAAGGTAGCCAGAATTGCAGTGAGTAATGCAATTGCAGGGCGAGCTTGGATTCGCCCAGCAAGGGCAAGGGCAGGAGGAGTGCGGTCACGGCCAAGAATCCGAACAGGCAATTTCTGTATTGCTTGCTCGGACGATAGGGGCTCAAGATCAGCCATGCGGCCAGCGAGAAGAAAAAGCTTCTGAGGATAAAGCCCAGATCGCCAGCCAGACTCAGCCATTCAGGTGGGCAGGAGGGAAAGGCCCGGGCCATTGTCGAATTGCCCAATGCAGATAGCAAAAGTACGCAGGCCTGATAGCAGCAATAGCATCGCATCAGACCTGAGTTTTCGAATTGCAGGAAAAGCAGTCCGGCCAGCATCAGCATCCCGGCAATCGTCATCGATACCAGGGTGAATCGGATTCTCTCCAGCGACTCGGCCGCCAGGGCATCGGCGGCGATCACCTCGGCCCTGATGACCGGGAAGCCATGGGTCTGAATTTTCAGATAGACCGGCGTCGAATCCCGGCCTGGGTCAAGCGCGAAGCAATGCTTGTCGTCGGCACACAAGGGCTCAGCTTCGGGGTGCAAGCTGCCGGCCTGCGAGGCCCGCCAGCGGCCATCGACCTGTTGGTAGAAGGTCAGCTCGTCAATGGTGTAAGGCCCGACCCGCAGGATCAGCGGCTTCACCGGCGCATGAGCCGAAGGCCTGATCGTGATTCGCAACCAGGTGACAGGCGAGTTGAAGCCCAGATATAGATTGCCGGGAAGCGGACGAAATTCGACCCCGTCGACGGTGGCGATCGTCAACTGGCCCTGTGCATCGGTGTAGACCTCGGTCCTGATGTCATGGCCTTCTGCCTGGCCTTCTGCCCGCGCCGGCCCATGCAGCAGGGTCAGCAAGAAAACCAGGAAAAGGCAGCTCAGGCCTTGGCTGAGGCGATTCATGCCGTCAGCCATTCTCCGAACTGGCAAGCCCCCGTGGTGAGCAGCGTAGCGGCCGCAACCCGCCCTGTCTCGCGCCTTTTATTGGGTTTCACTCTGCTGTTTATCTTCATCAATTGCGCAGTATCGAGGAAGTCAGAACGAGAAAAATGACATCCTTGACATTTTCACAGCAAAAATACCGAACCAATTTTCATGGCCCAGCTCCCTGTTCCCCGCTTCAGCTCAACAGATCGAGCAGCGCCCTGGCGATCACCTTGGTGGCGCGGCGCAGGTCTTCGAGTTCGATATGTTCATCGGCGCGCTTGGCATTGCTTTCCAGCACCGTGCGCGGGCCGCAGCCATAGAGCACGGCCGGAATCCCTTGTTCGCAGAACAGGCGGGCATCGGTGTACAGCGGTGTGCCCGAGGGCAAGATCGACTCGCCAAATAAATCACTGGCATGGCGGCATAGCGCCTCGACCAGCGGCTCATTGCCGGCCAGCGGCGTCAGCGCATGAGCCAGCAGGATGCGCTTGACCTCGACGCTGATGCCGGCCGACTGCGTCACGGCGGCCGCGATCACCTGACGCAGATGCGCCTCGACCTCGGCCGGGTTTTCTTCCGGGATCATGCGGCGGTCGAACTTCAGCACCACCTTGCCGGGCACTACATTGGTGTTGGTGCCGCCTTCGATCAGGCCGATGTTCAGATAAGGGTGGGTGATGCCCTTGACCTGGCTGCTGACCTGCTTGTACTGCGTGTTCTGCTGGTACAGGGCGCTGAGGATCAGCGTGGCGGCCTGCAGCGCATCGACAGCGGTCTCCGGAACCGCCGCATGACCCATCTTGCCGTGCACGGTGACTTCCATCTGCAAGCAGCCGTTGTGGCCGGTGATGACCTGGTAGCTGAAGCCTGCGGCGATCAGCAGGTCGGGCTTGATCAGGCCTTGGTCCAGCAGCCAGCCCGGGCCGAGTTCGCCGCCGAACTCTTCGTCGTAGGTGAAATAGAGCTCGACGCTGCCTTTGAGCTGCGCTTGCAGCGACTCGATCGCGCGAGTCGCGAAGGTGAAGGTCGCGAAGTCGCATTTGCTGACCGCCGAGGCGCGGCCGTAAAGCTTGCCGTCGACGACTTCGCCGCCATAGGGGTCATGGGTCCAGCCCTCACCGGGCGGCACGACATCGCCATGGGCGTTCAGCCCGATGATGCGGCCGGGCCCGTAGTGGCGCCGCAAGACCAGGTTGGTGATCGATTGCAGTCCGGCGGCCTGCACCTGAGGGACCGGCACGGCATGCGGCTCGGCCTCGAAGCCGAAGCCTTTGAGCAACTCCGCCGTGCGCAAGGCATGGGGCGCGTTGTTGCCGGGCGGCGTATCCGTCGGCACCTGCACCAGTTGCTGCAGGAAGCGAACTTCCTCATCGAAATGGGCGTCGATCCAGGCGTCAATCGCCGGGTATTGGGCGGATGTCATGGCAGTTCCAGGGCAAGTTGGTCAAGCAGATGGATGAAGGCGAGAACACATTGTTCGGTGTCGTCGTTGGTGATCGATTCGAGTGGGTTATGGCTGATGCCGGCATTCAAGCCGCGCATGAACAGCATCGCTTGCGGCATCACTTCATGCAGCTTCATCGCATCATGACCGGCGCCGCTGGGCATGCGGTAAAGCGGTAGACCCACTGCCTGTACGGCTTGTTCCCAACGTTGTTGCCAGACTGGCGCCGAAGGGGCTGCTGCCGAGCGCATCGTCTCTTCGAGGTGGTAATGCAGGCCGCGTCTTGCGCAGATCTGCTGCAACTCATGGCGGACCTCGGCAGCGCATTGATCGCGCACCGCGTCGGTCGTGGCACGGATGTCGAGGCTGAACTTGCAGCGGCCCGGCACGACATTGATCGAGCCATTGGGCACTTCAAGCATGCCCATCGTGGCGACGAGATGGGGCTCGGCACCAGCGCGCCTTTCGGCGAACAAGGCCAGTTCGGCCACCGCGGTGGCGGCGTCGCGGCGCTGGTCCATCGGCGTCGTCCCCGCATGGCTGGCCATGCCGACAATCTCGCCGGCGTAGCGCAGGCTGCCATTGATCGAGGTGACGATGCCCAGCGGCAAGTCGAGCAAGTTCAGGACCGGGCCCTGCTCGATATGCACTTCGACAAAGCCGAGGTAGTCGGAGGGATTGCGTTGCAGCTTGGGGATGTCGTCGACGCACAGCCCGGCCTGCTGCATTGCTTCGCGCATCGGAATGCCCTGGGCGTCTTTCTGGTCCAGCCAGGCCATGTCGAAATGCCCGGTCAGCGCGCCCGATCCGAGGAAGACAGCCTTGTAGCGCTGGCCTTCCTCTTCGGCGAATGCGACGACTTCGAAGCCGAAGGGCAAGCGCCGGCCCTGGCGGTGCAACTCGCGCACGCAGACCATCGGTACCAGGATGCCGAGCCGTCCGTCGTATTTGCCGCCGTTGCGCACGGTGTCGTAATGGCTGCCGGTCAACAGTTTTTTGGCCTGGGGATCGCTGCCATGGTAAAGGCCGACGACGTTACCGACAGCATCGATGCTGACTTCATCAAAACCGCAATCGACGCGCATCCAGCTCGCCAGTTGCTGCGCGCAAGCGCGGTGCGCGTCGGTCAGGTAGGTGACGGTGAGCTCACCGCGCTCGGCATAGCCGGGGTCGCTGTGGACCGCCAGCTGTTCAGCCCAGTCCCAGACCTGGTTGCCCAGATCCGGGCTATGGCCGAACTTGTCGTCTAGGCGGATCTCAGCGATACGGTGGACATTGCGCAGGCATTCGGCCAGCTCAAAATCAGGATGATGGTCCAGCCGCCGGGCAAAGTTGGCGATGATCTCGGTCCGGTCCAATCCCAGCCCTCGCGGTCCGCGCACGGCCAGGATGAAGGGGAAACCGAACTTGGCGTTGTACTCGGTGTTGAGTTGCTGGAGGCGGGCAAATTCCGCTGCATTGCATTCGGTCAGCCCGGCCTTGCCTTGCTCATCGGTCGACTCGGTGGTCAGCGTTTTGCTGAGCATGGCCTTGCCGGCCAGTTCGGGGTGGGCGCGGACGAGGGCCAGCTGGGCTTCGCGGCCGGCCTCCCGCACCACGCCGGCCAGCGCCAGCTTGAGCTGCGCCAGGCTGGCGAAGGGCCGGCAGGCGGCGGCGCGCTGCGCGATCCAGGGCGAATGTTCATAAGTGCCGGTAAGCAGTGCAACAAAGTCGTCAGCCGCGGCGGCATTGATCTGATCAAGGGTCAGCAAAGGTTCACTCCCAAATGAAGGCGGTTGCGGGGTCGAAGGGATGGGTGGACTTCCAATGGCGCGCGATGTCGATGCGACGGGCCACCCAGACTTGCTCATGGGCTTGCACATGGTCGAGAAAGCGCTGCAGCGCGCGCATCCGGCCCGGCCTGCCCAGAATGCGGCAATGCATGCCGATGCTCATCATCGAAGGCCGGTCGGCGCCTTCGGCGTAGTGGACATCGAAGGCATCGCGCAGGTAATTGAAAAATTCATCGCCATGCGAGTAACCCTGGGGCAGGGCAAAGCGCATGTCGTTGGCGTCGAGCGTGTAGGGCACAACCAGATGGGGTGCCAGCGTCTGGTCGCTCTTGCGCACCTGCAGCCAGAAAGGCAGGTCGTCGCCGTAATAGTCACTGTCGTATTCGAATCCGCCGAAATCGGCCACCAGGCGGCGCGTGTTCGGGCTGTCGCGCCCGGTGTACCAGCCCAGCGGCCGCTCGCCGGTCAAGGCCTCGATGCGCGCCATGGCCAAGGTCATATGCTCGCGCTCGGTGGCTGCATCGAAGCCCTGGTAACTGATCCAGCGCCAGCCATGGCAGGCAATCTCATGGCCCAATGCCTTGAAGGCAGCGGTGACTTCAGGGCTGCGCTCCAGCGCCATGCCGACACCAAAGACAGTCAGCGGCAGCGCGCGGCGCTCGAACTCGCGCAGGATGCGCCAGACGCCGACCCGCGAACCATATTCATAGATGCTCTCCATGCTGAGATGGCGTGCGGCGAAGGCCGGCGGGTTGAACATCTCGGACAGGAACTGCTCGCTGCCGGCGTCTCCATGCAGCACCGAGTTTTCACCGCCTTCTTCAAAATTGAGCACGAATTGCAGCGCGACCCGCGCCTTGCCCGGCCATTGCGCTGATGGCGGCAATCGGCCATGGCCGCGCAAGTCGCGTGGATAGGCAGAAAGCGGCTTTGTACTTTGTTTCATGCTTGATCAGCCCCGCGGTCGCAGGGCAGAAAAGAGGTCAGCGGTATGCGGGTCGAGTCGCAAGTTCTTCTCGACGGCGGAAATATGTTGCTCCATCAGCCTGGCCGCAGTCGACGGATCGCGCGCCTCCAGGGCCTCGACGATCAGCACATGCTCTTGCTGCGAATGGGCGGCCGAATGCGAGGACTGGTACATCAGGGCAATCAGCGAAGACCGGCTCAGCAGATCGGACAGCAGCTGAGCCAGCACCTCGTTGCCGAGCATGCGGGCGATAACGACGTGAAAGTCAGCCAGCAGCCTGGTTCGGCCGGCCACGTCGGTACGGCTCACGGCGGCGGCCTCGTCACTCAAATGGGTGCGCAACTCGGCGATCTGCTTGTCGGTGATCAGCGCGCAAAGCTGTCGCACCATCGCACCTTCAAGCATCGCGCGGACCTGAAAGACCTGTTTGGCTTCATCGACGCTGGGCATTGCGACCGATGCGCCGCGTGCAGGTTCCAGCGTCACCAAGCGGTCGCGGCTGAGTTGGTTGAGGGCCTGGCGCACCAAGGTGCGCGAGACCTGGAAGATGTCGGCGATTTTCTGCTCGGAGAGTTTGGTGCCCGGCATCAAGCGGCGCTCGACGATCGCCGTGGTGATCGACTCGACGATGCGCTCGGTCGCGCCCGCTGTTGCAGTCTTGCCGGCGCCAGGCGCAGGCAGGATTTTCAGCGGGGCTCGGGTTCGGCTCATTGTCGGGATTAAAAGGACTGGTGGTGTACGCTATAGTGTATACAATATTTGTGGGCATTCAAGCCTTCGCTGTCGAATCGACAGACTCTTATCTTCAAACCGCAACCAAGGACCTTGATGGGACAACTCAGCACCCATGTGCTCGACCTGATGAACGGCTGCCCGGCGGCTGGCATGGAAGTCATGCTGCAGCAGGTCGATGGACCGCACCCTGTCACACTGAAGTCATTCCGGCTGAATGCTGATGGCCGCAATGATGGCGGCCCGCTGCTGGATGCACAGTCGATGGCTGCAGGGCGCTACCGCTTGCTTTTCAAGGTTGCGGCCTATTTCCGGACGCGCGGGGTGCTGCTGCCTGAGCCGGCTTTCATCGACGAGGTGCCGCTTGATTTCGGCATCGCCGACCCCACCGCCCGTTACCACGTGCCGCTGCTGGTCTCACCCTGGGCTTATTCGACCTACCGGGGTTCCTGACCTGGATCAGGGTTTACGCCGAATTTCAATGTAAACCAAACCGTATACAATTTTTTCGTCGCCGCGGCGCCCCAAAGTCAGTCGAATCATTTTGACCTTCGGGTTTGCGACATTTGCTTCTCACAGAGCCCGCTGTGGTGAGAGGAGGGTGCAGCGCTTGGCGCTGGGCCTCCTCGATCCTTTGGAGTCGCTGTTTGGAAGCATATCTGCTTGACTGGGTGAACCTGCTCCTGCGCTGGGCTCATGTCGTCGTCGCGATTGCCTGGATCGGCGCTTCCTTTTACTTCGTCTTTCTCGACAATAACCTGACCCGTCCGGAAGATCCGGCGCTGCGAGAAAAGGGCGTCGATGGCGAACTCTGGGCCGTCCATGGGGGTGGTTTCTATCATCCGCAGAAGTACCTGGTTGCGCCGGCCAGGATGCCCGAGCATCTGCATTGGTTCTACTGGGAGAGCTATGCCACTTGGCTGACCGGCTTCGCGCTGTTCACTTCTCTTTACCTGTACAACGCTGGGACTTACCTGGTCGACAAAAGCGTTCATGACTGGTCACCTGCTGCAGCCATCGCTGCTTCGCTGGGCTTCTTGTTGTTTTGCTGGCTGATCTACGACGCTATCTGCCGTGTGTTTGGACAGTGGAAACATGGCGACTTGATCGTCGGTGCTGGCGTCTTGGCGGTGGTGGTCATCGCTTCCTGGCTGGCCTGTCAGTTGTTTGCCGGGCGCGCGGCCTTTTTGCTGGTTGGTGCGATGCTTGCCACCACGATGAGCGCCAATGTGTTCTTCTGGATCATCCCTGGCCAGCGCACCGTGGTCGCACAGTTGAAGGCGGGACAGCCGGTCGACAAGATTCATGGCTGGCGGGCCAAGCAGCGCAGCGTTCACAACACCTATTTCACGCTGCCGGTACTGGTGGCGATGATGTCCAACCATTACGGCTGGCTTTATATGGGCAAGCAGAACTGGCTGGTGCTGGTGCTGTTGATGCTCGCCGGCGCGCTGATTCGCCACAGCTTCGTGGCCCGCCACAAGGCGCTGGTGCAAGGCCGGCGCGTGCCCTGGGAGCATGCGGTGATCGGGGTTGCCGTCCTGCTCGGGCTGGCCATCTGGTTGGCACCACCGCCACCGACCGCAGCGGAGCGCTTGTCCGCAGCCAGACCGGCCAGTTTTGCCGAGGTCAATGCGGTGATCGAGCAGCGCTGTGTGCTTTGCCACAACGCCGGGTTGGCCAACAAGAATGTGGCCCTGCACCAGCCCGAATTGATCAAGCAGCATGCGCTGGCGGTTTACCAACAGGTGGCTGTGCTCAAGCTGATGCCGATGAACAACGCCACCCAGATCACCGATGACGAGCGGGCGTTGATCAAACGCTGGTTCGAGGCCGGCGCCGCTTTGAATTGACCCCTGTAACCCTGTTGACTGCAAGAAAGATCGAGGAGACAAACATGACTCAAACCACAGTCCACCCAGTGGACGAAAAACTGCCCGTCGGGCGCCTGGCAGCCCTGGGGCTGCAGCATGTGCTGGTGATGTATGCCGGCGCGATCGCGGTGCCGCTGATCGTCGGGCGGGCACTCAAGCTCAGCCCCGAACAGGTGGCGATGTTGATTTCGGCCGACCTGTTCGCCTGCGGCGTCGTGACCCTGATCCAGAGTTTTGGCATGACGAAATGGTTCGGCATCAAGCTGCCGGTGATGATGGGCGTGACCTTTGCTGCCGTGGGCCCGATGGTGGCTTTTGCCAATGCCGTACCTGGTGTTGACGGTGCCCGGGCGATCTTCGGCGCGATCATTGGCGCTGGCTTGATCTCGATGATCATTGCGCCGATCGTCAGCAAGTTGCTGCGCTTCTTCCCGCCGGTGGTCACCGGCACGATCATCGCCATCATCGGCATCAGCCTGATGCGCGTCGGCGTCGGTTGGGCCATGGGCGGGCCGGCCAATCTGGCGCAGAGCGTCGATGTGCCCAAGCTCATCGCCATGGTCGATGGCGTCAAGGCCGGTGCGGAAACTGCCGCGGCTGCGGCTGCGGCTGCCAGCGCAGTGGCCCCGGCGCTGAAGCTGCCCGGCCCGATCCCCATGGTCAACAGCATGAATTATGGCGCGCTGGACAATTTGGCCATCGCTGCGTCCGTGCTCTTGTTCATCCTGCTGCTGGTCAAGTACACGAAGGGCTTCATCGCCAACATCTCGGTGCTGCTGGGCATCGGCGGTGGTTGCGCGGTCGCCATCGCGATGGGCAAGATGAACTTCGACAAGGTCGGTAAAGCAGCCTGGTTCGATCTGGTGACGCCCTTCGCTTTCGGCTTGCCGACTTTCGACATCTTGATGATCCTGACCATGGTGGTCGTGATGATCGTGGTGATGATCGAATCGACCGGCATGTTCCTCGCCTTGTCGGATCTCACCGGCAAGAAGATCAGCCAGGCTGAACTCGCTGCCGGCTTGCGCACCGACGGCCTGGGTACGCTGATCGGCGGCGTCTTCAATACCTTCCCCTACACCAGCTTCTCGCAGAATGTCGGCCTGGTCGGCGTGACCGGCGTGAAGAGCCGTTGGGTCTGTGTGGCTGGCGGCGTGATCATGGTGATCCTCGGCTTGTTGCCCAAGATGGCGGCTTTTGTCGAGGCGATTCCGCAATTCGTGCTGGGCGGTGCGGGCCTGGTGATGTTCGGTATGGTCGCTGCCACCGGCATCCGCATCCTGTCGACGGTCGATTACAAGGGCAACCGCAACAACCTCTATATTGTTGCGCTGGCTGTCGGCTTCGGTCTGATTCCGCTGGTAGCGCCGCGCTGGAGCCAGCAGATGGCTGCCGGACTGCACCCCTTGCTCGATTCGGGCATTCTGCTGACCGCAGTGGCTGCCGTGGTGCTGAATATCTTTTTCAACGGTGCCAACGGCGATGCCGAGGGCTCAATCGAAGCAGCCAAAACGGGTCAAGCCCATTGACGTGGACAATACGCGTCAATCAAATCATTACCAACCATAAAAGGAACTGAAAATGAAACTGAACAAAAAAGCCATATTGGCTGCTGCTGCGGTCCTGAGCATTGCCGGTGCGGCGCAAGCCCAATCAACCGTGAGCCTGTACGGTCTGCTGGACCTCAGCGTCGGTGCGAGCAAGGCGCCAGGTAGCAGTTCATCGGTCAATAACGTGGCCAGCGGCAATATGAGCACCAGCCATTTCGGCGTCTCGGGCAAGGAAGATCTCGGCGGTGGCCTGGGCGCTTCGTTCGCGATCGAATCGTTCCTGCGCAGCGACAACGGTTCGTCCGGTCGCTTCACCGGCGATGCCTTCTGGGCACGCAACGCCTATGTCAGCCTGACCAGCAAGGAATTCGGCGACATCAAGCTCGGCCGCAATACGACGCCGCTGTTCGTCTCGACCTTGATCTTCAATGCCTTCGGCGACTCGTTCGGCTATTCGCCGAGCATCCGTCATGTCTTCACCAGCGGCACTGTCAGCGGCGACTCGGGCTGGAACAACTCGGTCCTCTACACGACCCCGAACATGGGCGGCGCTTCGGTCAGCTTGTTTACAGCCGCTGCTGAAGGCACAGGCGACAACAGCACCGGCATCAGCGCGCTGTACTTCGGCGGCCCCTTGGCTTTGACTGCGGTCTACCAGAAGGTCGGCAAGAATACCGTCGGTGCGGTTCAGGCGACCAACACCACGCAGTTCGGCGCATCCTATGACCTGGGTGCGGCCAAGCTGTTCGGCCAATACAGCAAGATCGACAACAACACCGTCATCAACAGCTACAAGATCACCTCCTTCGGTATCGCGATGCCGGTCGGCGCGGGCAAGGTCATTGCCCAGTACAGCAACATGAAGCCCAACACCGGCGCCGAGCTGAAGACGTTCAGCTTCGGTTATGACTACAACCTGTCCAAGCGCAGCGATCTGTATGCGGTCTATATGAACGATGCCAAGACCGGTGTTTCCACCGGCAACAGCTACTCGGTCGGCCTGCGCCACCGCTTCTAAGCTGAGCAACCGGCAAGCCGGATAGCTTGCTGCATCGGAGGGTCTGGACTTGGGCAAGTTCAGACCCTCTCTTTTTGAAGTTGCCGCTGCTGAGAAAATTTTTTCGAGCCCAAGGCCGCAGCTCGCTTGTCATACATCAAGACTCATATCCGACGCTGCATAGAGAATCCGCGTTTTCACGCAGCTCAGCGCAAGGCCATCCATGTATCAGCATCTGCTCGTTCCGATTGACGACTCGGCCTTGTCGGCGGCCAATGTCCTGTCCGCGGTGGACTTGGCGCAAGGGTTGAGCGCGCGCATCACTTTTTTCTATGCCGCACCGGACTGGAGCTTGACCGATGGCAACGCCATTTTCAGGATGCTCGAGCCTGGCTTGTTTACCGAACCGGCAGTCGGCCTGACAAACGCCTTGTTGACCAAGGCGATGGCGAGCGCCAAAGCTGCCAATGTTCCCAGTCATGCCGCAGCGCAAAGCAGCGACAAACCGGCCGAAGCGATCATCGAGGCGGCGCAGACCCATGGTTGCGATCTGATCGTGATGGCGTCGCGCGGCAAAGGTTCTACAAGTGGCTGGCTGCACAGTTCGCAAACCGAAATGGTGCTGCGCAATGCGCCGGTGGCGCTGCTGGTGACCAGGGTGGCGGCGGGCCGCCCGATGACCGATGAGGAAAGCGCGCTGGGCATCATCCAGGACGAGCATCGGTCGATTTCGGTGGTGGTGCAGGCGATGCGTGATCTGGCGCAGCAGGGCTTGACCCAAGCCCATGTGCCGGACCGAGTCAATCTGGCTCGCTTGCTGACCTATTTGCGCGAGTTCCCCGGCCAGATCCACCATCCGAAGGAAGAACTTCATTTGCACCGCTTGCTGCGCCTGCGGGCGCCGGAATGCGAGCCGATGCTGACCGATGTCGAAGCGCAACATCAGAGCGAGAAAGATCTGATCGAGCAGGTGTCAGCCTGCGTGGTGCCGCTTGGCCGGACTTCGCCAGCCCAGGCGCGGGCACTTTGCGATGCGGTCAACGCCTTGGCCACCCATGTGTTTCATCACATCGGCTTTGAAGAGCGC
The DNA here is from genome assembly GCA_945898095.1 of Roseateles toxinivorans. Lineage (GTDB taxonomy): Bacteria > Pseudomonadota > Gammaproteobacteria > Burkholderiales > Burkholderiaceae_C > Paucibacter_A > Paucibacter_A toxinivorans_A. Next base: position 42,431 of record CAMDHE010000016.1, read on the forward strand.
AATATCCTGCCGCTGGCCCGCAGCCGTTTGACCGCCCAGGATTGGGCTGAGGTCGCTGCCGGCTTTGCCAGCAACGATGACCCGAGGTTCGGCGACCTGCAGGTCGATGATTTCCGTCGCATGTTCACCCTGATTGCTGACGACTTTGCCGAAGATCTTGCGCTCGTCAGACCATGAAATTCGCCGGCGCGGTGCGTTGATCGTGAAGTCCGCCAGCTTGCACAAGGCCCAATGAGATCGATGGATTTATCGGTGCTATACTGATCGGCTTGATGCGGCTGTAGCTCAGCTGGATAGAGTACTTGGCTACGAACCAAGGGGTCGTGGGTTCGATTCCTGCCAGCCGCACCAAGACCAACAAGAAACGTGAAGGGCCGATGCGCGAGCATCGGCCCTTTTCCTTTTACGTTTCCTTTATCTGGCCTGATCCGGCTGGGTCAGCCACTCGATCTGCTGTGCGCTCATGCCCAGCGACTCGAGCAAAGCCTGCGTATCTGCGCCTGGTGCCGGGCCGGCTTGGGGATTGCGCAGTTGGCTACGCGAAAAGCGCGGCGCCGGGCTGGGTTGCAAATGGCCCTCGACCGTGACGAAATTGCCTCTGGCCTGTTGATGCGGATGCTGGGCCGCTTCCGCCAGACTCAGCACCGGGGCGAAGCAGACATCGCTGCCTTCGAGCAGCAAGCGCCATTCGTCACGGCTGCGACTCTTGATGCGCTCAGCCACGCGCAAACGTAATGCCGGCCATTGTTCGCTGTCGTACTGCTGCGCCGGGTCGACGTCGCTCAGGTCGAGTCGCAGCAGCAACTCGCGGTAGAACTGTGGTTCGATCGCACCCAGCGTCACATGGCGGCCGTCAGCGCATTCAAAGCTGTCGTAGAAGGGCGAGCTGTGCAGGAAGAAGTTCTGCGCCGGCTGCTCGCGCCATTGCTGGGTGGCGCGCATTGAATGGATCAATGCTGTCAGCATGCCGACGCCGTCGATCATGGCGGCGTCGATCACCTGGCCGCGGCCTGATTGCCTTGTCTCCAGCATTGCGCAGACCAGGCCGAAGGCCAGAAACATCGCGCCACCCGCCATGTCGCCGAGCAAGGTTGCCGGCAGGCTGGGCGCCGTACCTTCGCGGCCGGCAATCGACAGCGCACCGGTCAGCGCCACATAGTTGATGTCGTGGCCGGCGGCCTTGGCCAGCGGGCCGGTCTGGCCCCAGCCGGTGACGCGGCCGTAGACCAGCCTGGGGTTGCTGTTGGCGAAAACATCCGGGCCCAGACCCAGACGTTCCATCACGCCGGGCCGATAGCCTTCGATCAGGGCGTCGGCGCTGTTGATCAGGCCTTGCGCTGCGCTCAGTGCGAGTGGATCCTTCAGGTCCAGGCAGATCGAACGTTTGCCGCGGTTCATCGCCTCGCCCGCGCCCAGGCTGCGCAATGCCGCCGGACGTTCGATGACGATCACTTCGGCCCCCATGTCGGCCAGCAGCATGCCGCAGAAGGGTCCGGGCCCGATGCCGGCCATCTCGATCACGCGCAGACCTTGCAAGGGACCGCTTGAATTGCTTTTGTTCATATCCTGACAAGCTGAATTCGTTGGCGAGACAATACCGGCATGAGCAAAGCATTCACCAAGGAAAGCGACGCCGATGACGACGAGGAACTGGCGGTACCCGCCATTCCTGCCGGTACGCGCAACTATATGACGCCCGAAGGCTATGCCTGCCTGCGCGGGGAATTCATGCGCTTGCTCGACGAGGAGCGGCCGAAGATCGTCGAGATTGTTTCGTGGGCTGCCAAGAATGGCGACCGCTCCGAGAACGGTGACTATCTGTACGGCAAGAAAAGGTTGCGCGAAATCGACCGGCGGCTGCGCTTTCTGACCAAGCGGCTGGACATCGCCGAGGTCGTCGACCCGAGCATCCACCATGGCAGTGAGCAGATTTTCTTCGGTGCGACCGTCACCTATGTCAATTCACGCGATGAAGAACGAACCATCACGATCAAGGGCATCGACGAGTCGGACAGCCTGGCTGGCGAGGTCAGCTGGATCGCCCCGATGGCGCGTGCATTGCTGAAAGCCCGCGTTGGTGACGAAGTGCAGTTGCTGACGCCGGGCGGCGTCGAGCATATCGAAGTGATGGCGGTGGCTTATCCTAGACCCAATATTGTTCAGATAGATTTGAAACCGACTACAACCGGTTGATGTCGTTGATTCAGCCGTTGACCACGGTGGCGCAGGTTGTACGAACTCATCTTGCGACGTACGCCTCTCGGATTGAATCGGCCTCGACTGACCACCATGCGTGCGTTGGCAATATCTGCCAGCGAGGCATCACACCAGGCTGTAACGCGCTCAAGGGGCGATTGCCGCAGCGTGCGGCATTTTGCGTTGTGCGCCCAGCATGGGCGTACACCTGCGGGTGCGAGTCCCGCTGTGAGTTGATCACAACGAACGAATTGTGAAGCACAACTCAATGAGGAAACGCAGCCGCGCTAGCTGTTCAGCGCTATCGGGTTTACCCCCTTGAGTTCAACCGTTTTGCTCAGGCGGACCCAATTGCCTAACGTCTTTTCCGCTATGCCGAGCACCTTGGCCGTGACTCCAACGTCCTGTCCTCCTTTGACAAGCCGAACAGCTTCAAGCTTGAATTCCAGGGTGTCTCGGGCGCGGTGCGCCGTGTTGTTTCTCTTTCCCATAATCACTTCCCCCTTGGCTGAAATAAAATATCTGCGATGGGGTCAGTTCTTCGGGGAAAAGATCAAAAAAATTCAAAAAACCGAATTACATTAATTGGTTATGTGCTTTTTTAGAGGCGCTTCTGTACCAGTTGATCCAGCTAAACGAAGCTGCTCGCCTCGGCCAGCAACGGCGCTTTGGCATCCTTTTCCGCAAGCATCGGAGCAACTCCTGTAGCGGGCCAGTTGATATTGACAGTCGGATCATCCCAGCGCAGACAGCCTTCGGCTTGCGGGGCGTAATAGTCGGTCGTTTTGTAGAGAAAGTCTGCGGTTTCTGAAAGCACCAGGAAACCGTGTGCGAAACCAGGGGGAACCCAGAGCTGCCGATGATTTTCGGCACTTAATTCGATGCCATCCCAACGGCCGAAGTACGGACTCGAACGGCGCATATCTACTGCGACGTCAAAGACTGCCCCGTTGACAACCCGCACCAACTTCCCTTGGGTATGAGGCGGCAACTGAAAGTGCATGCCACGCAGGACCCCGCGTACTGAACGTGAATGGTTGTCCTGCACAAACCGAACGGCATGGCCTACTGCCTGGTCGAAGACCTGCTCGTTCCAACTCTCGGTGAAAAACCCGCGCGCATCACCGAAAACCCTTGGTTCGATAATCAATACTTCGGGCAGGCTGGTCGGGGTAATTTTCATCAGAACGCCTTTTCAGCCAGCAGCCGCTGCAGATATTGCCCATAGCCGTTCTTTGCCAATGGTTTTGCCAATGCAGCCAACTGGTCGGCCGAGATCCATCCTGAACGATAGGCGATCTCTTCGGGGCAGGCGACCTTCAAACCTTGGCGCTTCTCCAGCGTAGCGATGAATTGGCTGGCTTCGAGCAGACTGTCATGTGTACCGGTATCGAGCCAGGCATAACCGCGACCCATGATTTCGACTTGCAATTGCTGCTGGCGCAGGTATTGGGCGTTGACATCAGTGATTTCCAATTCGCCACGCGCGCTTGGTTTGATCGCAGCGGCAATTTCGCAGACCTGTTCATCGTAGAAGTACAAACCGGTCACGGCGTAATTGCTTTTTGGCGCTTGTGGCTTTTCTTCAATCGACAAGGCTTTCTGCTTCGCGTCAAATTCGACAACGCCGTAGCGGTCCGGATCGGTGACATGGTAGGCAAAAACAGTTGCGCCGCTGTTCGAATTGCCGGCATTGCCAAGCAGCCCCTGGAAATCATGTCCGTAAAAGATGTTGTCGCCGAGCACCAAGGCACTTGACCCACCAGCTATGAAATCTCTGCCGAGGATGAAGGCTTGCGCTAGGCCATCCGGGCTGGGCTGTACGCAGTAGCTGATGTCCAGTCCCCAGCGTTTTCCGTCACCCAGCAGAGCTTCGAAGCGAGGAATATCGTGAGGCGTACTGATCAGCAGAATCTCGCGAATACCCGCCAGCATCAAGGTGCTCAATGGGTAATAGACCATTGGCTTGTCATAGACCGGAAGCAGTTGCTTGCTGATGGCCAAGGTGGCTGGATGCAAGCGGCTGCCGGAGCCGCCAGCCAGGATGATGCCTTTGCGATTTTTTTGCACTGCAGGGTCCTTCAAAGAATTTCACACAACATGCGTTCTACCCCTTGCTGCCAAGGCGGCAGGCAAAGGTCGAAGTTTTGCTGCAGTTTGGCGCTGGAAAGACGCGAGTTCAGCGGGCGTTGCGCCGCCGTCGGATATTCACTGGTTGGAATCGGCAAGAGCTGGTCTGCTTCAACCCGGATCGGGCGACCTTGTCTGCGCGCGTAATCGATCACGAATGCAGCATAGTCGTACCAACTGGTTTCACCAGATGCCGTTGCGTGATAAATGCCGCCCAGGGCCGGATCACCGAAAGTTGCCTGCAGCATATGTGCGCTCAGGTCGGCCAGCAGTTCAGCACCGGTCGGCGCTCCGATCTGGTCTGCGATGACCTTCAATTGATCGCGCTCGGTGGCCAAACGAAGCATGGTCTTGGCAAAATTCCCGCCTCGCGCTGCATAGACCCAACTGGTACGCAATATCAGGTGCAGGCAGCCGCTGGACTGGATTGCATCTTCGCCCGCCAACTTGGTTTTGCCATAAACGCTCAAGGGCGCGGTTGCCGCACCTTCTGCACGGGCCTGGTCGCCGCTACCATCGAACACATAGTCAGTGCTGTAGTGCAGCAGCATCGCACCCAAGGCTTGTGCTTCACGAGCCAGCATGGCCGGTGCATGGCAATTGATCTGCATCGCCAACTCGGCTTCGTTCTCGGCTTTGTCGACGGCTGTGTATGCCGCAGCATTGACGATGACCTGGGGCGCAATGCTGCGCACGTTGGCCTTCAAGGAATCGCTGTCAGCGAGGTCGCCACCGTTTTCCCGGCCCAAGGCAATGACCTCGCCAAGAGGCGCCAACGCCCGTTGTAATTCCCAGCCGACCTGGCCGTTCTTGCCGAGCAGGAGGATCTTCATGCGCTGGCGGGTTCGCTGTATTGCTGCTCAACCCATTCACGGTAGGCACCGCTTTGCACCCTGGCTACCCAGTCGGGATGTGCCAGATACCATTGCACCGTCTTGCGGATGCCCGATGCAAAGGTCTCAGCCGGCCGCCAGCCGAGCTCGCGCTCTATCTTCCGCGCGTCGATCGCATAGCGCCTGTCATGGCCAGGCCGGTCTTTCACATAGGTAATCAGGCGCTTGTAGGATCCGCCGATGTCCGGCCTAAGCTCATCGAGCAGGTCACAGACTTTGTGCACGATGTCCAGGTTGGTCATCTCGTTCCAGCCGCCGATGTTGTAGGTTTCGCCCAGTCGACCGCCTGCCAAGACCGCGCGGATCGCCGAAGCATGGTCGGTGACATAAAGCCAGTCGCGCACATTCTGGCCATCGCCATAGATCGGCAAGGCCTTGCCGGCCAGCGCATTAACGATCATCAGCGGAATCAATTTTTCGGGGAAATGGAAAGGCCCGTAATTGTTGCTGCAGTTGGTCGTCAACACCGGCAGACCGTAGGTATGGTGCCAGGCCCGCACCAGATGATCGCTGGCGGCCTTGCTGGCCGAATAGGGGCTGTTCGGCTCGTAGGTCTTGGTTTCGGCAAACGGCGGGTCATCCGCCGTCAGTGAGCCATAGACTTCATCGGTGGACACATGGTGAAAGCGAAACGCCGACTTTTCTGCCTCGCCCAATGCGGCCCAGTAAGCGCGGCTAGCCTCCAGCAGGCTGTACGTGCCTTCGATATTGGTTCGCATGAATGCGCCGGGGCCGCTGATCGAGCGGTCAACATGGCTTTCGGCTGCGAAATGCAGCAAGGCGCGCGGGCGGTGTGTTGCGAGCAGCCGGTCGACCAGCGCTTGGTCGCAGATGTCGCCCTTGACGAACTGGTGCCTGGCATCGCCGTCGAGTGCAGCCAGGTTTTCCAAATTGCCTGCATAGGTGAGTGCGTCGAGCGTGACAACCGGTTCATCCGACTGAGCCAGCCAGTCGAGGACGAAATTGCTGCCGATGAAGCCGGCTCCGCCGGTGACAAGAATGGTCATGGATTACTGCGTCCGTAATTGTCTTCAAAGCGGACGATGTCGTCCTCGCCCAAGTAAGCGCCTGACTGTACTTCGATGATTTCCAGCGGCACCCGGCCAGGGTTGGCCAGTCGATGGGTCTGCCCCAGCGGGATGTAGGTGCTCTGGTTTTCGCTCAGCAGAATCACCTTGTCGCCATTGGTCACCTCGGCCGTGCCTGAGACGACGATCCAATGTTCAGCGCGATGGTGGTGCATTTGCAGGCTCAAGGTCGCACCTGGCTTGACCATGATGCGTTTGACCTGAAAACGCTCGCCCGAGTCAATGCTGTCATACCAGCCCCAAGGACGGTGGACCTTGCGATGCACGGTATGTTCGTCGCGCTTTTCGGCATCCAGGCGAGCGACGATCTGCTTGACTTCCTGGCTGCGTGAACGGTCGCTGACCAGCACGGCATCTGCCGTTTCCACCACCACCACATCGCGCAAACCCACCACGCTGACCAAGCGGCTGGTGGCGTGAACCAGCGTGTTTTTGCTGTCACTGAAGATCGCGTCGCCGGTCGCCGCATTGCCGTCTAGATCTTTTTCGGCAACTTGCCAGACAGCATCCCAGGCGCCAAGATCGTTCCAGCCGGCGTCGAGCGCAAGCATGCGCAGCGGAAAATCGCTGCCAGGGCATCGTTCCATCACCGCATAGTCGACTGATTCGGAAGGCACGGCCGCGAATGCTGCCTTGTCCGGGCGGATGAACTTGGCATCGACTTTCCGTCCCGCCCAGGCCGCGCTGGTGGCTGATGCAATATCGGGCCGGAAGGTTTGCAGCGCCTTCATCCAGACGCTGGCGCGCAACACGAAGATGCCGCCGTTCCAGAAATAGTTGCCCTCGGCAAGGTAGCGCTGAGCTGTCGCGGCATCAGGCTTTTCGACGAATTGCATCACCGCCATACCCACTGGATCAGCCTGGGCGTGGATGTAGCCGAAGCCGGTTTCGGCACGATCTGGCGTGATGCCCAGGATCACGATCGCGCCAGATGCCGCCTGTCGAATCGCATCTTGCAATGACTTGGTAAATGCCGCAGGGTTGGTGACGGTTTGATCGGCCGGCGTCACCACCAGTACCGGATCATCGCCATTTTCAAGTGCGTGCAGCGCTGCCAGGGTCAGCGCCGGGGCGGTATTCCGACCTATTGGCTCGAGCAGCAGGCCACTCGGCTCCAGTCCTGTTTCACGCAGTTGGTCGAGAACCAGAAACCGGTGCTCTTCGTTGCCGACGATCGCCGGGCCACGCAGGGCGATGTCTTTGTCGGCCAGCGCCGCCAACCTGTTTGCCGCTTGCTGGAACAAGCTGGTATTGCCGGACAAGACCAGGAATTGTTTAGGGTAGCCAGCGCGTGACAGCGGCCACAGACGGGTGCCGCTTCCGCCGGCCATGATGACGGGTTGAACCTGGATGCTAGTCATGGGCAATTGGAAGATTAGTTTGAAAAATTGGCGGCTTGATTGCTGACGCCAAAGCCGTTCGGATTCATCTGCTGCCAGCGCCAGCTGTCTGCGCACATCCGGCGCAAATCATGGCGGGCCTGCCACCCGAGACGCGCTTTGGCCAAGGAGGGGTCAGCATAGCAGGCCGCAATATCGCCAAATCGGCGCGGCACGATGGTGTAGGGAATGGGCCGGCCGCTGGCCGTCTCATAGGCTTTGACCAGGTCGAGCACGCTGTAGCCTTGGCCGGTACCAAGGTTGACGGTGATCGAATCGACGCCCGCAAAGAGAAACCGTAAGGCGGCCACATGACCTTCAGCGAGGTCCAGGACATGGATGTAATCGCGCACGCCGGTACCGTCAGCGGTGTCGTAGTCATTGCCGAAAATCTGCAAGCGATCGCGCCGTCCGACTGCGACCTGAGCGATATAGGGCATCAGATTGTTCGGAATGACCTGCGGATCTTCGCCGATCAAACCGCTCTCATGGGCGCCGACCGGGTTGAAATAACGCAAAGCAGCAGTTTGCCAGCCGCTTTCGGCGGCGCCAAGGTCGCGCAAGATCGTCTCGCTCATCAACTTGGTGGTGCCGTAAGGGTTGACTGCTGAAAGTGGTGCGTCCTCGCAAAGGGGCAGAGAGTCGGGAACGCCATAGACGGTGGCACTTGAGCTAAAGACGAGGCGCTTGCAGTCCTCCTGCCGCAGCATCGTACGGCAGGTGTTGATCAATCCACCCAGGTTATTGCGGTAGTAGTCCAGCGGTTTGGCGGTCGATTCACCGACCGCCTTGAAGGCCGCAAAGTGGACCACTGCATGGGGCCGGTAGCGTTCGAAGATCCGGTTCATCGCGAACTCATCACAGACATCCGCGCGCTCGAACACCGGTACGCTGCCACTCAGACGGGCCAGTCGGTTCAGGACCTCGGGGCTGCTGTTGGAAAAATCATCGATACCTACGACAGAATATCCAGCTTCTTGCAATGCCAGCCAGGTATGGGAGGCGATGTAACCGGTGGCGCCGGTGAGTAAAACTGTCTCGGTCATGGG
>CAMDHE010000017.1 GCA_945898095.1 Roseateles toxinivorans
TTGACGACGATGTCGATGCCCTGCACGCGGAGCGCCGCGCTGCGCCCGAGCTCCGCTTTCGGCTCGCCCTGGGCGAACAGCGCCTGGCGCGCGTCGTCGCGCAGGCACAGCACCTCCGCCTGCACGTCGAGCGGGCGCCCCGACATTGCGCTCACTTTGCCGCCCAGGCGCAGGCTTATCTGCGCGCCGACACCGGCGCGGTGCGCGAAGTCGACCGCGATTGGGTCCCAAAGCATGCCTAAGGCGGCGTCTTGCACGCCGCGTTCGAGCAGCGCTTCAAGCACGAAAGTCGAGTCTCCCGCAGCGCCGCCACCGGGGTTGTCGCCGCTGTCGGCGAACACGACCGGCCCCATGCCGACATCGTCGGCGCGCAGGGCATCGTCGAGTGCCGCTTGCAGCCCAAGCGGCGTCGTCGTCGCCAGTGCCGCATCGATGAACTGTTGCGCCAGCGCCGCGCCCAGCGCGTTGAGCTCTGTTGCTGCCCCATCGCTGGTCAGCACCAGCATGGCGCCGGTGTGCGGGGTGTCGCCCATCGGGAAGCCGTGGAAAGCCGAAATCGACAGGACGCCCGGGGTGTGCTGCGCGTCGCGCAGCCGATCGACGAAGGCCTTCATCGGCCCGTCGACCGTGCGGTAGATGCCCACCAGAGGGATGCGCCAGGCCCGCGTGTGCGGCTGCGCGCGGCCGGCCAGCGCCGCCTGCATCAAGCCGAAGACATGTTGGGCCCGCTCTTCGTAGTCGGTGTGCGGGTACTCCAGACAGCCGACGCAGAACGTGGCGTGGCGCAGCATCGCCGACGTGATGTTGGCGTGCAGGTCGAGCAGAATCGCCACCGGCACTGTCGGCCCGACACGCTCGCGCACGGCGGCCAGCAAGTCCCCTTCCACGTCGTCGCAGCCCTGGGCAATCTGCGCGCCATGCATGAAGAGGAACACCATGTCCAGCGGCAACGCGCGCTCGAGGTCGACAAGTAATTCGTTCTTGAGCACCGCGTAGCTTGGCGCTGACAGCGCAGCGCTCGGGCCGGTGTGCGAGTACGGGCCGGCCTGCAACTGCCAGCCGGCTTCCAGGCACATGCGCCCGAAGTGGCCGTAGCCTAGCGTGTCGATGTGGGACGCCTCTACGTAGCGTCCGTCGACCGGCCGCACGCTGGCGGCGGCGAAGCTCGCGGCGTCTGTGGGAATCGGCGAGAACGTGTTCGTCTCATGCACAAGCCCGCCGACGAAGGCGCGCAGGGTCGGGGGGGGAGTCATGAAATAATCCTCTCTTGCGTCGACATTAAGTATACTTTAATCATGAAAATCGAAGCCATCGAGACCCGCGTCGTGCGCAAGGCGTTCGCCAAGGCACAGTGGAACCCACGCACACGTTGGAACGAGAAGGTTGTGGTGCTTGTGCTGCTGCGCGTGCAGGGCGGGCTGCTCGGTCTGGGCGAAGCGTATTGCGATGGGGGCGCACCTGAGTCGGTGCAGGCCATCATCGAGCGCGACTTTGCGCCCTTGGTGGTGGGGCGCAGCCTGTTCGATCTCGGCGCCCTGTCATCGTCACTGCGCGAGACCATGATCGTCAGCAGCAAGGGCGGCGCGGCCTGGGCTGCCATGAGCGCTATCGACATTGCCCTCTGGGACGCTCTAGGCCAGGCGCTCGGCCAACCCGTCTGCACACTGCTCGGCGCGCAGCGCCGCCAAGTGCCCGCCTACGCCAGCGCGGGCCTCTATGGCCAGGGCAAGACGATCGACGACCTGGTTGCAGAAATGAAGGGCTATGTCGATTTAGGCTTTCGTGGCGTCAAGCTGAAGATCGGCGGCGTGCCAATCGCCGAAGATCTGGCGCGCGTGGCTGCCGTGCGCGAGGCCATCGGTCCCGGCGTGCGCCTGTTGGTAGACGCGCTGTACGCCTACAGCGTGCCCGAAGCGCTGCGCGTGGCGCATGCGCTGGAGCGCTACGACATCGGTTTTCTCGAGGCGCCGGTGGCGCCAGACAACATCCCGGGCCTGGCCCGCGTAGCCGCGGCCAGCCCGGTGCCATTGGCGGGCAACGAGTTCGCCTACGGACTCGAAACCTTCACGCGGATCATCGAGTCGAACGCTGTGGCGGTGGCGCACTTGGACGCGATCCTTTGCGGCGGTATCAGCGAGGGGCTGCGGATCTCGGCGCTGGCCGCGTCGCGTCACGTGCCCGTATCGTTCCACGCCGCCTCGTCGGTGGTGTGCTTCGCCGCCAACTTGCAGCTCGCGGCAGCGGCACCCAACGTCGATTCGATCGAGTTCCACATGCTGCATCGCATGCTGTTTGACGACTTGGCACAAGGTCGTTTCAAGCTCGTAGACGGTTGTGTCGAAGTGCCCGAGCAGCCGGGGCTCGGCCTGGACAACCACGCCTTAACCGCCACCTGAACCCAAGGAGTCTTGCCCATGTACCCGATCCTGCGCGCCGTCCTGGCGCTGTCGTTGGCCTCGCTCCTGTCATTGCCGGCCGCGGCGCAAACCTACCCATCGCGCACTGTCACCATCATCAATCCGTATGCGCCTGGCGGCGGAGTCGACCCCGTGGCGCGTTTGGTCGCGGCCAAGCTCAGCGAGCGACTGGGGCAGCAGTTCATTGTCGAAAACAAGGTGGGTGTCGCTGGCATGCTTGGCGCCGACTTCGTGGCCAAATCCAAGCCCGACGGCTACACACTCATGATGTCGGCTTCCAACGACGTCGCCATCAACCAGCATCTCTACAAGAACATCCGCTACAACGCCGAGCGCGACTTCGCGCCCATCACGCAGATCGTGCAGTTGCCGATGGTGCTGGTGGTGAACCCGAAAGTGACCGCGAACTCGTTGCGAGAGTTCGTCGCACTGGCCAAGGCCAAGCCCGGCGCGCTGACCTATGCCTCGCCAGGCAACGGCACCTTGCAACATCTGATTGCAGCGCAGTTGCAGAGCCTGGCCGGGATCCAGATGCTGCACATCCCCTACAAAGAACGTCTGGTCATCGATCTGATCGGTGGCCAGGTGGATGCCGCCTTTCTCGGCGCACCCGTGGTCGCGCAGTTCGTCAAGGACGGAAAACTGCGCGCGCTGGCGGTGACAAGCGCGCAGCGTATGTCCAGCGCGCCTGACCTGCCCACTGCAGCCGAGCAGGGGCTGGCTGGCCTGCAGGTCACGCAATGGTTTGGCGCCTACGCACCCGCGGGCACGCCGGACGCCATCGTGCGGCAACTGCAGCGCGAGATCGCTGCCGTGCTTGCCCAACCCGAGGTGCGGGACAACCTCGCGGCGCAAGGCGCGCAGCCGGTGGGCAGCACGCCGGAGGTCTTCGCGCGCTTCCTCAAGAGCGAGATAGAGCGCTTTGGCGTGCTGGTCAAGCAGTCCGGCGCCACGGTCGAACAGTAGTGCTCGATGACCTGGTCATCGGCGGCGGCAATGCCGCGCTGATGGCTCGCGATGCAGCGCATCGGTTTTACTGCTGGCGGCCGCGCCGGTCGAGTGGCGCGGCGGCGATGCCAAGCACGCGCGCAAGCTGCGTTGTATGCACGACGCGCCACCAGACGTATTGACCGACGCCTACCCGGCAGAAGAGTTCTGGCAGGACTTGCTCACGGTGACGGGCGGGCAGACCGACGCGGCCTGTGGCTACAGGCCGGCGCTGGCAACGATCAACGGGGCAGTGCCTTGGTTTTTGTTTACCGCGGGCACTCCGTATACTATTTGTATGCGTAAAGCCGACACTGTGTCGGTCTTGGCCTCTTCAAGGGAGTGAGACATGGCCATCAAGTCCTACTGGCAAAACTGGTTTGCCGGTGGCATCGAAACGCCGTTTGGTGGTGTTCGCCAGTCGGGCTATGGGCGAGACAAGGGCCAGGAGGCGGTGCTGAGCTACATCCGCACCAAGAACGTCGGCGTGCGGATCGTCAACGTCGATCCGTCCAAGTCCTGAGCCTGCGCCATGGCTTTTTCTCTGCAACAACTGCAAGACCGAGCCGACATCGAGATGGTGCTGATCCAGTACTGCCGCTTTATCGACCGCGTGGACCTTGACGCGCTGGCGGCCTTGTTCACCACCGATTGTTTTGTCGAGTACGGCCCTGATGCCAACTTCTCCAGCCAGGGCCGCGCCAAGCTGCGGCGCGATCTGGAGCGTATGTGGCGCTACCGCCGCACAGCGCATCAGATGTCCAACATCGAAGTCAGCTTCAAGGGCGCCGACGAGGCCCACGTGTTGAGTTCGGTGATCGCCTGGCACGAGCGCCCTGAAGATCAGAACCGCGAAGTGGTGGTGCTGTACGGCCGTTACGACGACACCTTGGTGCGCACGCCGCAGGGTTGGAACATCCGCCGCCGCAAGCTGATGAATGCGGGCGGCGACCGTGTGTTCGAATCGACCATCTTTCCCTGCGAACGCATGCCGGCGCCCGCAGGTTGGGCCTGGCCGCCGCAAACGGCCTGACGTTCCACGCAACCCTGCGCCAGGGCCAATTCACTCCATCACGAAGGCAGACTTTGAGCAATTCAACTCTCGCGGCTTCACCCGACAAGGTTGCACTGCAGGTCAAGCCCATCGATAGCGTGGGCTATGTTCTGTCTGTGCAAACACTGCTGTTGTTCGCGGCCATTCCTGGGCTGATCGGCCCGGTGTGGTGGGGCGCCGTGGTCAAAGAACGTGGCTACGACATTGTCGCGCTGGGCACCATGCAGACGGTGAACGCAGTGGCGGGCTTTGTGGTGGGCACCTTGCTGGCCGTGAGCTTGCAGCGCTTGGATCGTCGGGTGGTCATGGTGGTGGCGGCGCTGTTGATGTTGGCGGCCGAGGTGGCCACCACCTGCACCACCTCGCTGCCCTCGTTTTACGCCGTGCGCGCCGTGCAGGCAACCTCGATGGGGGTGATCACGATTCTGGGCGTTGTCTACCTGGGCTACACCGCGTCACCCACCAAGGCCTACGCCTGGTACGGAACGCTGCAAACCCTGATGCAGTCTCTGGCGCTGTTGGGGCTGCCGGTGCTGGCCAAGTCTTTCGGCTTCAACGGCGTGCAATGGGCCCTTGCGGCCACCGCCGGGTTGATTGCGCTGCTGTGCCTGCGCATGCCACGCAAGGCGCCATTGATGGCTGCAGCAAATACCGGCACGGCAGCATCGGGGGCTGACGCTGAAACGCGCAAAACACCCCCCATTCCCTGGTTGCCCGCCATACCAGCCATCTTCGCCATCTTTGCCTTCAACTTCTACACCACCGACTTCTTCGTCTACTCCGAGCGCTTTGGCAATGCCCGCAACATCGACGCCGAGACCATTGGCCTGGTCCTGGGCTTGACCACAGCCGTGGGCCTGCCGGCATCGCTGTTTGTGTCTTGGTTGGGCGAACGCATCGGCCTGTTTTGGCCGGTGCTCATCGGCGCGGTTTTTGGCGTACTGTCGGCCGCGCTGCTGCTGTTGCCGCAGCTCGGCCTGCAGGGCTACTGGGTCGCCATGGGCGTGTTCAGTCTGGTGTGGAGCTTTGTCTACCCCTTCATGCTGTCACTCTTCATGAAGATCGACCCACTGGGCCGTTTGACCGTGGCTACACAACCCATCCGCATGGCGCTCAATGTGGGCATGGCGGCCCTCACAACCGGTGCGACCGTCTGGTGGGGGCTGCCCGCAGTGGCCTGGCTGGCAGGTGCGGGCATCATGCTGTGTCCGCTGGCCGTATGGCTGGCGTTGCGGCTGAACGCGCGCCATCTGAGAGCGCAGGCTGCCTGACCCGTGGGACTGATGACTTTGAAGGACTCTCCGCCGTGAACACCACTATGCCCGCAACGCCCTGGTGGCAAGGCGCCACGATCTACCAGATCTACCCGCTCTCTTTCGCCGACAGCAATGGCGACGGCATCGGCGACCTGCGCGGGGTCATCAACCACCTGGACCATGTTGCCCGCCTGGGTGTGGACGCCATCTGGCTCTGCCCCTTCCACGAAACACCGCTGCTGGACTGCGGCTACGACACCACCAACGCCAAGGCGGTAGACCCGCGCTTCGGCCAGCTGTCAGACTTCCATGATCTGGTGCGCGAAGCCCATGCCCGCGGCCTGAAGGTCATCGTCGACCAGGTCTATACCTACACCCACGAGCACCACCCGTGGTTCACGGCCAGCCGCGCTAGCCGCCAAGGTGACAAACAGGACTGGTATGTGTGGGCGGATGCCAAGGCCGACGGCTCGGCGCCGAACAACTGGCTGTCGATTTTTGGCGGCCCGGCCTGGGAATGGGACTGCACGCGCCGCCAGTACTACATGACCACGTTCTTGCCCGGCATGCCGCACCTGGACGGCAACCACCCCGAGGTGCGGCGCGAACTGCTGGACGTGGCGCGCTTCTGGTTCGACCAAGGCGCCGACGGCCTGCGGCTGGACGTCATCAACCTGCTGGCGCTAGACCCGCAGCTGCGCAGCAACCCCGCCGTAGCGGGCAGCGATCCGAAAGACATGCCGTTGGTGCCGATCTATGCCCAGCAGATGCTTTACGACGGCGCGCAGCCGCAGAACCTGGAGTTCATCGCCTCCTTGCGCGCACTGGCCGACACCTACCGCAAGGACACGGGTGGCAGCTTCCTGCTGGGCGAGGTGTCCAACCCCGACGTGATTGCCGAAGGCCGCCACTACAGCCAGGGCAGCGAGCGCCTGCACAGCTGCTACCACGTGCTGGCAGGTTATGGCGCCGCCTTTTCTGCAGCCGCATTGCGCGCCGACCTGGAAAGCTGGAACGACGACACCGGCTGGCCGACCTGGAGCTTCGGCAACCACGACACGATGCGTCCAATGACCCGCCTGGCCGGCCCCAACCCACCGCGCGAACTGGGCGCACTGCTGGTGGCGATCTTGGCCTGTCTGCGCGGCACCGTGCTGCTGTACCAGGGCGATGAGTTGGGGCTGCCCTGTGGCCAGGTACCTTACGACAAGCTGCGCGACCCGGCCACCAAACGTTTCTTCGGCCACTACATGCAGCGCGACGGCGCGCGCACGCCCATGCCGTGGTGGGGCAGTGAAGCGCAGGCGGGTTTTTCCAGCGCTGCAACGACCTGGCTGCCCTTGGGCGTGGGCCACGCTGCGTTGGCCGTGGATGTGCAGGAAGGGGAAGCCGGTTCGACCCTGCGGCAAAGCCGCGAACTGCTGGCCCTGCGACGGGCACAGCCGGCCCTGCGCGCAGGCACGCTGCACTTCATCGACAGCCCCGAGCCCGTGTTGGCCTTCGAACGCCGCCTGGGCAGCACGCGGCTGGCTTGCGCCTTCAACCTCAGCCCCGCACCCGCAGCACTGCCTTCCGCCTGGCCCGCGGCCTCAGCATCGCTGCTGGGCATGCCGCACCCCAATGGCCTCCTGCCTGCGTGGAGCTACGCAGTGCTGCGGCTTCCTGATGTACGTAGTGGCTAAGGCCGGCCCGGCGGCAATGCGCATGGGCCTGATCGGCGCTTCAGTCATTGCGCCCTGGGCCATCGTCGAACCCGCCAAACACCGCAAGCACGTGCAATTGCAAGCGGTGGCCGCACGCGACCCCGCGCGCGCGGCACGCTTTGCCGCCGAATACGGCGTGGCCCATGTCGCAGCCAGCTACGCCGACCTGGTGACACGCGACGACATCGATGTGGTCTACATCGCCCTGCCCGCGTCCGAAAACCAACGCTGGGTGGTGGCCGCACTGCAAGCCGGCAAGGCGGTGCTGTGCGAAAAACCGCTGGCCGTAACCACCAGGCAAATCACGGTCATGTTCGATGCGGCCGAGGCCGCGCAGCGCCCGCTGTGGGAAGCCATGCATTACCGCCACCACCCGGCGATGCAGTTGTTTTTGGACACCGTGCGCGGCGGCGCGATCGGCACATTGCAGCGAGTGGAGGCCCGCTTCGTCGGCCACCTGCCCAACAAGCCGGGCGAAATCCGCTGGCAAGCCGCACTCGGTGGCGGCGCGACGATGGACCTGGGCTGCTATGCACTCCACGCCTTGCGCAACTTGCTGGGCGACCCACTGCGGGTGGTGTCGGCCCGGGCGCAGTTCGACGCCGGCATCGATGCCGCGCTCAGCGCCGACCTGGTCAGCGCCGGCGGCATTCCAGCGCACATGGCCTGCTCGTTTCTCGAAGCCGAGCACCGCTCGCAACTGCTGGCCTTCGGCAGCCACGGCAGCCTGCGCTTCGACAACTTCACCTCGCCCACTTGGCGCGGGCAGCTGCTGCTGGAGCAGAACGGTAGCCGCCGGTCACTGCCCATCACCCCAAGTTCGACCTATGCCATGCAGCTCGACTTTGTCAGCCGGCACTGGCTGGCGCCGCCCGAGAAGCAGCATCGCGTCGACAGCCTGGCCAACATGGCGCTGATCGAAGACGTGCTGCGGGCGGCAGGTTTGAGTTCACCGGACACGGCATCATGACCGAGCCCTCGAACGCAGCATGATTGCGGCCGCAGCGGTTCTGACGAGGTCGAAGCAGGCGAATCTGGCCGAGTGGCAGCAGACCCCCGTTGGCGTGCTCGCCGGCCTGGCCAGGCGCTCAGTTGGCAAGGACGCTACGACCTTCACGCGCCAAGTCCGGCACCGCCGAAGTCGGTAGGCGATCCACTCGGCATGCCCAGCTTACGCACACCCATGGAATGTTTGTATACTTATTGTCGCGTCAACGCACACAAACTCAGCACCTCGTCAGAACCCCGATGACCGCCTCTGCCTTCCGTGACATTGCCATCGAATGCTTCTTCACGCCGAAGCGGCTGGCCATCATCACCCTACCTCCGGGCGCCTTCGAGTCCACAAGCCGCGAGTTCGGCAGGGTGTTCAAGACGGCGGACCACAGCACCACCTATGGCGGCAAGAACCAGCTCGGCATCGCCGCCGGCCGTGCGATGCTCGACATCGTGAAGAAAGAGAGCCTCGAAGACGCCGCCAAAGAACGTGGCGCGCAATTCATGGCCGGCCTGAGCGCACATGGCAACAACTTGCGCATCACGCCGCCACTGGTGATCAAGCCCGGGCAAGTGGAGCGTGCGCTGGCCGCTCTGGGTGAAGTTTTTGCCCGTGTAGTGCCGGCTTCGAAAACGGCATGACGGCTGCACGATAGCCATGACAAAAATCGACCGCCTTTTTCTCAACGGCCTTCTTTGGACCGGCGACGCGTCCCAGCCCGAAGCCGAGGCGCTGGCCGTGGGCGGCGAGATTATCGTGGCCGTGGGCAGCACGGCGCAGATGCGCGCGCTGGCCGGGCCGGGCGTGGAAGCGATAGACCTCGAAGGGCGCAGGGTGGTGCCCGGTTTCATCGACGCGCACTGGCACTTCTTGCCCGACTCGCGGGCCCGCTTTTTCATGGCCGATTCGCTGGCCGAGTTCCAGCGCCGGCTGAAAGCTTTGGCCGAGGCCGACCCCGGCGGCGGCTGGATCATCGACAGCGGCTGGGCTTACACCGACTTTCCTGACCACACACCGCACAGCCGCCACATCGACAGCGTGGTCGCCAACCGGCCCGTGTGGCTGACCGGCCGCGACGGGCACATGATCTTGCTCAACAGCTTGGCGCTGCAGACTCTGCAGATCAGCGCGCACAGCGGCAACACAGCCAGTGACTGTGCCGTGCGCGACGCCCAGGGTCGGTTGACAGGCGAGTTGCGCGGCATGGTGCCGCTCGAAGAACTCAGGTCCAAGCTGCCGCCGCTCAGCGCTAGCCAACTGGACGGTTTGCTGCGCGAGATCCAGGCCGAGGCCAATGCCTTTGGTATCACCAGCGTGCACAACCTGGACGAAGCCTTGGGCGACAACCTGCTGTGCCTGCAGCGTGCGCGCCAGCAAGGCTGGCTGGGGCTGAGGGTGCAACAGGCGCACCGCTTGTTGCCCGAGCCTGATGCAGCCCGCCTGGCGCTGTTGGACGAGCGCCGGCGCAGCACAGCGGGCGACATGATGTTCAGCTTTAGCGGGCTGAAAGGCTGGCTCGATGGCACCATCGACGCCCGCACCGCCTACATGCGCGAGGCCCTGACAGACGGAAGCGCCGGACGGCCGTATTGGGACGGCCAGCAACTCAACGACACGGTGGCCTTGATGGACCGCCTGGGCTGGCAGGTGATGCTGCACGCCACGGGCGACGGCTCGATTGGCCAAGCCATCGTCGCCTATGAACACGCTGCACGGGTCAACGGCCCACGAGCCATCAACGCACGCCGCCACCGCATCGAACACATCGATGTCCCCAGCAACCAGGACCTGTCGCGCTGTGCTCTTGCCGGCATCATGGCCAGCAGCCAGCCCAACTTCGCCTACCCCGACGACACTGTGCTGCACAACTACAGCAGCCTGCTCGGCAGCGAACGCACCACACGTGCCCAGTCTTATCGAGCCATTGACGAAGCCGGTGTGCGCCAGTGTTTCTCCAGCGACTACCCGGTGTCATCCATGGACGTGCTGCGATCGATTCACACTGCGGTGGAGCGACAACTCAGGGGCCATGACGGCGCAGAGCCCTGGATGCCACATCAACGCATCGGTGCCGAAGCCGCACTACGCCACTTCACAGTCGACGGCGCCTATGCCGCGTTCCAAGACCATCGCAAGGGGCGGTTGGCGCGCGGCTTGCTGGCCGACATGACCGTGCTCAGCGACGACATCCTCGACGACCCGCAACGTCGGCTTCTTGATAGCCACGTGCTGATGACGGTTCTCGGTGGCCGCATCGTGCACCAGACTACGCGCGCGGCAGCCGCGACGCGTGCTCAGGCCACGTCGCCAATGCTGCGGCCACGCAGTGCCTGCCCGGCCTGTCGCAGCGTGAGCCTCGATCCTTTTCAACTGGCCGCGCGCGCCCATCACAGCGCGGGTAATGCCAGCGCTTGGCGTCGCTACGCCTGATCTCACCCAACCCTGAACGGAGAATCCCTGCGATGCATGTAGCCGTTATCGGTGCCGGACTGGCCGGATTGTCCGCAGCACATTACCTGTGTGCTGGCGGCGCCGAGGTCAGCATCTTCGAGCGCGAAGTCGAGGTCGGGTTGATGACGAGCTCGCGCAATGGCTCGCTGCTGCACCCGAGCATGGTCGAGCCGTGGAACGAGCCGGGCGTCCTGGGCACGCTGCTGCGCAACCTGGGCAACAGCGACGCGGCAATGCTGTTGCGCCTGCATGCGTTGCCGGGATTGATTGGCTGGGGAATGCGCTTCGTGCGCGAGTCGTCCAGCAAGCGCTTCCATGCCAACACGCTGGCCAACGTGGCGCTGGCGCGGCACAGCCTGGCCCTGATGAAAACGCTCGGCGATGAGGGTGTTCAGTACCACGCTTACCGGCGTGGTTCGCTGGTCGTATTGCGCAGCGCCGAGGCGTTGGCCAAGGCGCGGCAATGGCGCGAGTGGCTGGCGCCCCACGGCGTGCCATTCTCGCTGCTAAGCCGCGATGAACTGGTGGCGCTCGAACCTGCGCTGGCGCCGATTGCCGGTGAGCTGATCGGCGCCACGCACCAGCGCGACGACGAAGGCGGTGACCCCCAGCGCTTTGCCGAGGCGTTGGCCGCAACGCTTCAAGCGCGTGGCGTGACGCTGCATCTGGGTCAGGCAATCGAACGCATCACGCTGAACAGCGGCCGTGTCAGCGGCTTGCAACTGGCCGACGGCAGTCAGCCACGCTTTGACGCCGTGGTGCTGGCCGCCGCCGCATGGAGCGCACCGCTGGCCGCCACCGCTGGTCTATCGGTGCCGGTCAAGCCCGTCAAGGGTTATTCGCTAACGTTGCCGCGCCAGGGCGCCGATGGCACGGACCGTGCCCCGCGCACGCCGGTGGTCGACCCGTCGCTGCACATGGCCGTGATACCAGTTGGCGACGATCGCGTGCGCGTGGCCGGCACGGCCGAGTTCACCGGCTTCGACCTGAGCATCCGGCCTGAGCGTGTGGCCAACCTGACGCGGCTGGTGACCCAGCTCTACCCGCAGTACATGGCCGCCCTGCCCGCCAACGCGGCCGAGCCATGGACAGGGCTGCGCCCGATGTCGCCCGACGGCGTAGCCTTGATCGGCGCCACGCGCGTGCCCGGTCTGTACCTCAACACCGGCCAGGGGCACACGGGTTGGACCGTGGCCGCGGCCTCGGGGCAACTGCTGGCCTGTGCTGTGTTGAATCAGAGCGCATCGATCGATGCACGACCCTATTCGCCACGCCGATTTGCCGGCCTCTGAAAGTAGCTTCGCATGAGCCCCCTACCTGCCCTGCGTGAACTCAGCGCCGTTCGCATTCCGTTGCGTGACGGCATCGAACTGGTCGGCGACTGCTTCATCGGCGAAGTCGCGCTGCCGATGCCAGCGATCCTCGAACTTACGCCCTATGGCCGCGGCCGCGATCGGCAGAACTTCAGCGGCGAGGCAGCCTACTGGGTCCGCCACGGTTACGCCTTCGTGATCGTCGAGTGTCGCGGCAGCGGTGACTCGCAGGGCGAGCTCCGCTTCGCCGTTGGCGACGGGGGCGACGGCGACGACGGTTACGACGTGGTTGAGTGGATCGCGCGCCAGCCCTGGTGCAATGGCCGTGTCGGCATGCGTGGCGCCTCCTACTCCGGCACCAACCAGTGGCAGGTGGCGCGCCAGCGACCACCGAGCCTGAAGGCCATCGTGCCCAACGCCACCGGCTATGGCGCCGACGACGTGGTCTACGACGGGGGCATCTTCCATTTCAATTGGGCGCTGGCTTGGCCGATGAACGTGCCCGGATCGGGTGTGTCGTTGACGGCATCGCCACGATGGGCCGCCGGCATCGGACAGCAGCCCTTGCGCGAGGCCGATGTCGCCGTCATCGGCCAGCCCTCGCGCTTGTATCGCCACTTCCTCGACCACCCTCCGAGCGACCGTGCGTACTGGGCCGCGTCGCACTACAGCGCCGAGGACTACGCCGCACTGCAGGTGCCGGCGCTGGCCTTCACCGGTTGGTTCGACGGTACGCTGCGCGGCACGCTGGCACATGATCGCGGTGCGCGCGCGGCCAGCCGCTATCCGGTGCACTTGATCGTCGGTCCGTGGGACCATTCGCCCTGCTCCGAGGGTGGCTACAGCTACCTCGATGGCAAGCCGGTGGACCAGATCGGCGACGCGCTGCTGCCGCCGCAGGCCTTCCTGCCGGGCCTGGCGATCACGCGCAGCTTCTACGATGCTTACCTCAAGGGGGCTGGGTACTTTGAGCAGCCCCCGGTGCAGCTCTACATAACGGGTAGCGAACGCTGGATCCACGCCGACGCCTGGCCGCCTGCCGCGTCAGAGCCGCGCAACTTGTACCTGCACAGCGCCGGCCGCGCCAACGGGCTCCGAGGCGACGGCCGGCTGGACTGGGCCGCTCCGCAGGCCGAGCCAGCCGACACCTACCTCTACGACCCTGCGCAGCCGGCGTTCAACACCCTGTCCGATCTGCCCGGCGCACCGCCCATGCTGCCGCACCACCGCGTTGACATGGCACCGCTGATCGACCGGCCCGACGCACTGGTCTACCTGAGCGACGCGCTGGCCGACCCGCTGACTGTCGTCGGCGACGTGATGCTTTTGCTGCACATCCGCAGCGACGCCCCCGACACCGACTTCATTGCCCGGCTCGAAGACCTGGCGCCAGATGGGCGCGCGCAACGCCTCGGTTCGCGCGAGGTCGCACAGGCGCAGGTGCGCTGGCGTGAAGGTTTCGAGCGCGAGGTGTTCCTGCGACCCGGCGAAGTGGCCAGCTTGAACTTGCGCTTCGGTGGCATCGGCCACAGCTTCCTTGCCGGTCACCGGCTACGCCTGAGCGTGACCAGCAGCGCCTACCCGCGCATGGCGCCCAACCCGAACACTGGCGGGCCGATTGCCGACGACACGCAGCCGCCGCGCGTCGCGCGGCAGGAAGTGCTGCATGAAGCCGCCTGGGCCTCGCACCTGGTTCTGCCGTGCCTGACGCTGCCGGCTTGATCGCCGAACTTGCCCCGAGCGCTGCGGTGGCCACGCTCGCGCCGCTTGCACCGCGCAATTGGACCGGACCGCTGTGGGCGGTGCTCGCGGCGCTGGTCTGGTCGGGCATCCTGATCGTGCTCGCGCGCCTGGTGGGAACGATCACGCCGCCTACGTTGGCCTGCGTGCGCTTCTCCTTCGCCGCGCTCGTGCTCGGCGCGTGGTTGGCCGCCCGCGGCCAGTTGCCGCATCTGAAGGCACTGACGCTACGCGAACGCGCACTGCTTGCGCTGGCCGCGCTGGGGTTGGCTGCTAACTATGTGTTCAGCATGATGGCGCTCAGCTATCTAACACCGGCCGAGGCGAGCGTGCTGTCGCAGATGAACGGCATGGCGCTACTGGCCTGTGGGGTGCTGTTGCTGCGCGAGCGTTTGAGTCGGGCGCAAGCCTTCGGCCTGGTGATCTTCGTCTGTGGGTTGATGCTGTTCCTCGGGCCTCGTCTGCTCGGCTCGGCCTTCGATGTTCGCTTTCTGACCGGCAGCGCGCTGGTCGCGATCGGCGCCGTGACTTGGGCTGCCTACGCCGTCGTTCAGCGGGTGACGCAAAACCGGTTGTCGAGCCTGCAGATACTGTGGCTGGTGTGCTGTGGATCGGCCCTGGCGTTGTTGCCCTTGTCTTCGGCCGCAGGCTTCGAGCGGCTCGATGCGGGTGGCTGGATTGCCCTGGCCCTGGCGAGTGCCAGCACGGTCGTGGCCTACGGCGCCTTTGCACTGGCGCTGCAGCATTGGTCGCTCACAGGCACCACCACCGTCACCTCATCCACACCCGTGTTGACCTGGCTCCTGTCGTGGGCTGCCGCGGCGGGCGGCGTGGCCGGTGTTGCTGTTCCGCAGGTCGGCACGCTGGGCATCGTCGGTGCACTGTTGGTCACCGCCGGCTGCATCGTCACCTCGCTCGGCCAAGCGCCGCCGCAGGTGTCAAACTCCGCCACATGACCACCAATGCCACCGGCAAGTCCTTTGCTGAGCGCGTCTTCTATGCCGTGCTCTACGAAGCCGTGGCCATCATGCTTTGCGCGCCGGTGGCCGCCTGGGCAATGAACAACTCGCTGCCGAAGATGGGCGCGCTGACGCTGTCATTCTCAGCCATTGCAATGATTTGGAACGTGGTCTTCAACTTGCTCTTTGATCGCGCACAGCGGCGTTGGCGATTCGAGCGCACTTTCGGCGTGCGCTTGGTGCACGGCGCTGTCTTCGAGTTCGGCATGTTTGCCATGTGCATTCCGCTGGCCGCCTGGTGGCTGAGCATCACACTGTGGCAGGCTGCCCTGCTCGACGGCGCCCTGCTGCTGTTCTTCTTGCCCTACACCGTGGCCTTTAATTGGGTCTACGACGTGCTGCGCGAGCGCCGGGTGGCGCGGGCATTGGTGCGATGAGCCGCCGAGCATTGCTGTCCGCAGCGGCGCTCTTGGCGGTTGTGCTGTCCGCGAGCGCCTGCCCGCCACTGCCCGCGGCAACGGCCGCGCAAGTGAACGAGGCCGTAGCGGCCGTAGACGATGCGATTCGGCGCAGCCATCGTGCAGTGCTCGAGAACCTGGTGGCGCCGGATTTCGAGCAGGTGTTGGGCAACGGCGAGCGGGTCGATCGGCGCCGTTTCGTCGAGGCCCTGACGACTGGGCCGGCGGCTCAGTTCAACGTGAGTCGCCTGCGGCTCTGCGGCTGGCATGACACCGCCATTGTCACGTTCGACGCCGAGTTTGTCGTTGGTGACGAGGCCACCCGGCGCTCGGTATCAACCTTCATCGTCAACATCTACCGCCGTCAACCGCTGCAAGGCGAACCACGCTGGCAACTAGCTTTCGAGCAGATCGGCGTTCGCCGCTAAGCCCGCACAACCGCCATGAACGACGTCTATCACTACCCTCCCGTCGAACCTTTTCGCACCGGCTGGCTGGAGCCCGGCGATGGGCACCGCGTGTTCTTCGAGGAGTCGGGGCGCCCGGACGGTCTGCCAGTGCTGGAACTGCACGGCGGCCCAGGCGCCGGCACGGTGCCCGAGTACCGACGGCTGTTCGACCCGACGCGTTACCGCATCGTCGCCTTCGACCAGCGTGGCTGCGGCCGCTCACTGCCGGCGTGCGAGACCGTGAACAATACGACCGCACACCTGGTGGCCGACATCGAGCGCCTGCGCATGCGGCTCGGCATCGAGCGCTGGGTGATCACCGGCTGGTCCTGGGGCACGACGCTGGCTTTGGTCTACGCACAGGCTAACCCGGACCGCGTGCTGGCGCTGGTGTTGCGCGGCGCGTGGACGGCCACGCGCGAGGAGGCCGACTGGTTCGAGAGCGGCATGGAGCGTTTCTTCCCCGACACGCTCGATCGCTTGCAGACGCGCCTGCCGGGCGTGGCGCCCGAGGAGACCTTGAGCGCGTTGTTCGCGATCGCCAGCGATGCGCAACAGAGCGCACAGGCGCGCGAGGCCGCAGCCCGCGACTACAGCCGCTTCGAACTGTGGGCCTGCTACCTGGAAGCCACGCCCGAACAGATCGAAGCCGAGCTGGATAGCGGGCCCCAGTTGCCCATCGCGATGATCAGCGCGCACTACTGGGCCCACCGCTGGTTCCTCGACGAGGGGCAAATTTGGACCCACCTGCCAAGCATCGTGCACCTGCCGTGCACGCTGATCCACGGCCGCTACGACGTGGTCACCGTGCCGCGTACCAGCCACCGGCTGCACAAGGCGTGGCCGGGCAGCGAACTGGTGATCGTGCCGCGCTCAGGACACATGTCCAGCGAGCCAGAGATGGTCTCGGCCATCACCGCGACCATGGACCAGCTTGCACAGCGCCTGGGCGCGCCGGACTGAAATGACGCGGCCCGCTCAGGGCGGTGCGGCGCGAGCCTGCTGCGGGCGCGGCTGCGCAGCCATGACGGTGGCGAGCCGAGTGCGCGCCTGCGCAGCCTGGGCGTCGAGCGCCTCAAGCTTCAGGGGCGAGCGCTCCAGTGGGTCGCTCTCGCGGTCGAAGAACCGGCCGTCGGCATACAGCTTCCAGCGTGCATCGAAGGCGTAGACCTCGTACGGATCGAACGACGAGGATCGGTAGGCGTGGTAGATCGCGTCGCGCACGGCCGGAGTTTGACCTGCCATCAGCGGGCGCAGAGAAACGCCGTCGATCATGGCCGATGCCTTGGGGCTGCCGGTGGCATCCACCAGCGTGGGGAGGATGTCGGCGATGTCAACGAGCGCGGGGCTGCGTGAGCCCGCCTTCGCGACGCCGGGCCCCGCCACGATGAACGGCACGCGCGTGCCTGCGTCCGTGGTGAGACCCTTGCCGCCGCGCATCGGTTGGCCATTGCGCCGCGTCGTGATCGACGGGTGCGTGCCGTTGTCGGCCGTGAACAGGATCAGCGTGTTCTCTCGCAGCCCCAGCGCGTCGAGGCGGTCGAGCACACTGCCGACGAGACGGTCCAGGTAGCGGACCATGCCCGCGAAGCGCTGGGCGCGGTCGGCGGGGCCGGGCATGTCCGGCGTCAGCACGAAGGGGTCGTGCGGCAGCAGCATCGAGTAGAAGGCGAAGAACGGCACGTCGCGGTGGCGACCGATGAAATCCAGCACCGCATCGTTGACCAGATCTGGCCCGAAGACGCGGTCCTCAACCGTCTCAAGCACACCGTTTCGCCACAGCGTCGGACCCCAGTAGCGCGAACCGACGTCTTCGTCTTGGATCTGCCATGCGAGGTACTCGTCGAAGCCGGCCGCCGCAGGGCTGGCACCTATCAGGCGGCGGTCCAGACCCCGGCCGAGCTGCCACTTGCCGGCCAGCAGCGTGCGGTAGCCGCCGCGTCGCAGCAACTGCGCTACGGTCGACTCCTTCTCGTCCAGGTGGCCGAAGTCGCGGTAATTGCGGCCACTGTCGCGGCCGGTGAGGATGCGCACTCGCGACGGCGTGCACAGGGGCATAGCGTGGGCGTTGTCAACCTGCAGGCCGGAAGCCGCCAATGCCGACAGGCGCGGCGTTTCGATCTCGCTGCCGTAGGAGCCGATGGCCTCGATGCCGAGATCGTCTGCCACGATCAGCACCACATTGGGTGGTCGCGCAGGCGCAGGCGCGCGCGACTCGCCGGCAGCGCCGGCACAGGCCAGCACCATGGCAAGTGCCGGCAAGACCTGTCGCCTCATGAAGCCCTGGCCGATCGACACAACGTGAAGCACGAGACTGATCCTCCTCAAAGACAGAATACATGATGGCGAAAATATCCGGGGGCCGTTGCGCTTCGATGCGTCGGCGGCCTGTCTGCCTGCCCGCTGGCCTTGCGCGCTCGTGCTGTGCCTGATGGCAACGGGATCTCGCTTGGCTGGCGCGCGTCTTGGCAATGTGCCAACAGTCCTTTGGCCTGATCGATCCAGCGCCGGATCATGGCCTGCTCGAGAGGACCGGCACCGATCACGGCGATGCGTTTCACGTTATTCAACGAAGGCGGCCAGCCCGAAGCCGAAGCGCGCTGCATAGCGCGCCGGGTGACATAGGACGCGGCGCGAAACAGGAACAGCAGTGCCGAAGGCGCGGCAAACGCTGTCAGCTGGACGACGGTGAGGTGCTGCATTTTCAGCCGGACCACATCACCGAGGCTGCGCTGCCGCGTCGAGTGCGAAACGGCGATACGCCTCGGCCGGGGCATCGGTGCTGCGCATTAACTCGGTGATTCGCTGCTGTAGCCGTGCCACGACCTCGGGCGCGTCGATGGGGTTCTGCTGCAGTGGATCGTTGTGCAGGTCGTACAGGCGCGAGTGGCAGTCGATCTGCACCTCGGGCAAGGTGAAGAAGTGGATCGGCGACTTCTCGTCGCAGGGGACCTTGAGCGTGCGCAGGCCGCGCGTGAAGTCGAACGGGTCGGCCAGCTCGGCGCCCGACAACTCCGCGATGCTGAAGCGGCTGTCCATGTGGGTCGGCATCAGCGTGTAGTTGTAGAGATCCGTGCCCGGCATCTGCGGCGGGTAGTGGAAGTAGGTGTAGCGGCCGTCGGTGATGTTCACCGCACAACCGTGCATGCCGTAGAGACCGACGTCGCGCAATCCGGCCTGCGGGTCGGCGAGCAAGGGTAGCAACGAATGCCCCTGCACCTCGGGCGGCGGAGCAACACCGAACAGATCGAGCAGCGTCGGCGCGAGGTCGATCGTCTGCGTCAGGGCTTCGCGCCGCTGGCCGGCCTGCGCGGCATGCGCCGGATGCCAGACCATCAACGGAATGTGCGCCACCTCGTTGTAGACCGGCATGATGATCTTGCCCCACAGGTCCTTCTCGCCGAGCAGGAAGCCGTGGTCGGTGCTAACGATGAGTACGGTGTCGCGCCACAGGTCATGCCGATCGAAAGCGTCGAGCAGGCGCCCGAGCTGGAAATCGCAGTGCGCGAGCGTGGCGGCGTAGTTGGCGCGCAGTTCGGCCACCTCCGCCGGGGCCTCGGAGACCGGGCCGTACTGCGGCCAATCGAGGATCGGCCCGCGGTAGGTGGTGGGATAGTCGTCGCGCCATGTTGCCGGCGCGTCGAAGGGCTCGTGCGGATCGAAGGTCTCGATCTGCAGGCACCAGTTGTCAGCCTGCCGGTTGCGTTCGATGAACTCGAGACCGGCGGAGAAGGTCTGCGCAGCCGGGTAGTCCTGCGGGGTTTGGATCGACTCGCGGTTGACGAGGTTGCGCCGGTAAGCATGGCGGCGCGACGCGTTGACCTGCGAGCGGTGGAAGTGCTCGAGCCACGACGCTTCGTCGGGTGCCACGACGCCCCGCCAGGCGTCGCCTTCCTGACCCCGGATGAACTCGGTGCTGTCGTAGCGGGTGTGATAGGTCGCGCCGCCGTCCTCCCAGTAATGTGCGTGGTCCGTGACCAGGTGGCAGTACGTTCCGCGCTGCTCGCCCAGCAGTTCCGGCCAGGCATGGTCGAACGGTTCGAGCGGGCCCCACGACCGGTGCAGAAAGTTGTAGCGCCCGGTCATCATCTCGCGGCGCGCAGGGATGCAGGGCAGGCTGCCGACGTAGTGGTTGTCGAACACGACCGACCGGAGGGCAAGATGGTCGAAGTTCGGTGTCTTGACGGTCGTGCCGCCATAACAGCCGAGGGAACGGCGGTTGAGTGTGTCGAACAGGGCGAATACCACTCGCATGGTCGTCTCTCCTTTTGCGGGATCACGCCGGAGCGATGATGGCAGTCTTCATGAGTCCGCCCTTCGTGGGTCGAATTGCCCCAGCGGGGTGGCCATCGGCATGAAACCGGTGTCCAGCGGGTAGATGGGGCGGCGCAGCTGCCGATACGGAATGCGCCGTGGGTCCAGGCACAGGCTGCCCGGGCTGTCGCAGAACACGACGTGGCCTGCCACGCCCTTGAAGCCGTTGACAAAGTGCGTTGACGACTTGACGACGACCAGGCGCGACGCAGACAGGTCGATCCCGTGCTCGGTGAAGCAGCGCGGCTCCCAGACCTGCGTGCGTTCGCTGGCGAGCACGACATCGACACCCTGTACACGCAGCCACGCACTGCGGCCGATAGGATCCATGGGCTCGCCCTGGCCGAAGCGTGCCTGGCGCACGTCCGAACGCACGCACATCACCTCGGCATCGACATCGAGGGGCGGCCCCGACATCTCGCTGACCTTGCCGCCGATGCGCAGGCGCAGTTGCGCTCCAGCGCCGGCGCGGTGTGCAAAGTCCACCGCCACGGGATCCCAGAGCATGCCGAAGGCAGCGCGCTCGACCCGGCGCTGTAACAGTTCCTGCAACAGCCACGTGGAGTCCCCGGCGCAGCCACCGCCGGGGTTGTCTCCGCTATCGGCCATCACGACAGGCCAGCGGTCGCAGGCCAGCGCCTCGTCGAAGGCCTCGTCCACGCTGCCCGGCCTGGGCGCGCGCAACGCAGCATCGATGAAGGCGCCGCTCAGCCGCTCACCGATCGCCTGAGCGTCTGCAGCATGGTCACGCTCAGCCGTGACGATCAGGCTGGCCGACGTGTGCACGGTGTCGCCGAGCGGGAAACCGTGGAACGCCGAGATCGTCAACATCCCCGGTTCGGCCTGTGCGCGACGCAGTGTCTCGACGAAGGCCTGCATCGGTCCTTCGGTGGTGCGGAAGATGCCCAGCAGCGGAATCCGCCAAGCCAGGGTCAGCGGCCGGATTTCGCCGCGTGCCGCCCGGTCCAGCAGCGTGTAGACGTGCTGCGTACGCTCGGGATAGTCGGTGTGCGGGTACTCGAGGCAGGCGACGACAAACGTCGCGTTCTCGATCATGCGCGCCGTTAGATTGCCGTGCAGGTCGAGTTCGAGTGCGATCGGCACTTGCGGACCGACAACAGCCCTCACGGCTTCGACAAGGTCGCCCTCGACGTCGTCGCAGCCCTGGGCGATCTGCGCACCGTGCATGAACAGGAACACCCGGTCCACCGGCAGCGCGCGGCGCAAGTCATCCAGGATCTCGGCCCGGAAGGCAGCGTGGTCTCGCGCCTGCAGCGGCGCGCTCGGCGCGGCCAGGGCGTACAGGCCCGCCCGCACCTCGATACCCTGCGCCTGGCACAAGGTTGCGAACTGGCCGTAGCCCATCGTGTCGATGGCGACGGGCCGGTAGGGCGCACCTGCGCCGTGCACGGTCTCGGCGGCAAAGCTCTGCAGGTTCGTCGGTATGGGCGAGAACGAGTTCGTCTCGTGCACCAGGCCGGCGACGAAGGCGCGCGGAGTACTCATGCCTCGGTGGGTGGAAGCGAGACCACGGGCAACTCGAGCCAGGATGGGCGCGCGCCGTCGTGGAACACGCGCTGGCGGGCCACCCGGGGCTCTGCTGTACTGGTGGTTACTGGCTCGCCCGTGCCAGGGTTGGGAAAGGCCTCCGGGTACGCGCTGCTGCACACGCTCAGGCGCAGCCGATGACCGGCCATGAAGGTGTGCCCGATGCCCCCCAGGTCCAGCATCAGCGCGACCGCGACTCCAGGCACATAGGATTCCTCGGCCGATGGACCGCCGCGCGCCCGCAACCGCCGCCGCGCCGCGCCGTGCGAGCCCAGGCGCATGCCGCGTCCGTCCGGCGCCACGTCTTCGAGCCGGCAGAAGAAGTCGGCATCCAGGGCATCGCTTGCAGCGACGAGGTGCAGAACCACATTGCCGACGACGGACAAGTCCGTGAATAACGGCGAGCTCACGTAGACCAGCACATCGGTTCTGTCGAGTAACGGGGCCAGATCGCGCGGCCACTCGCGCAGCGAACGCATCTTGCCCGTCGCGTCCGGCAGCCGTGACGGCACGGGAAGCAAGGGGTCGTGCACGAACTCGTCGGCCGTCTCGTGCGCCGGTACGGCCCAGGCGAGCGTGCCGTCGCCGCGCAGTCCGTTGGCCTGCCCACCGCTGTGCAGGTAAAGCGCGCGCTGATCGGCCGCGGGAGGTGGATAGTCTTCGGCCTCGAACCAGCGGTTCGAACCGGTGATGAACAAGCGCGCGCCCGGCGCCCTGAAAGTCGGCCCGCCCTTCAGATGTTGGTCGAAGAAGGTGCAGATCATCTCCCGGGCAGCGACGAATCCGTGCGCGGGAATGGCAAGGTCTCCCAGCGGTGAAACCGCTTGCCCTGTCAGGTAGTCATGCCCACCGTCGGGTGCGCCGATGTGGTCCCATGGCCCGACCACCAGGTACTGGGTGTCACGTGCCACTGAGTGAAGGCGCATCCCCTGGAAGTGCGCCAAGGTGCCGGCTAGACAACCGTCCTGCCAACCGGTGAGCGCCAGCGAGGGAACGTCGATGCTGGCGTGGTCAGTGGCAGCGAATGCCTGGGGGTGCACCGCGCCATCGCCGCGAGAGTACGCAGCCATCTGACGGAAGCCAGGACTGGCCTTCCCGAGCAAGTACTCGTCGACCGTGATCATCGGCCGATGGGCCAAGAGTGCGTCCCAGTCGAGGTCTGGCGGCAAAACGGGGTGACCTTCACGCGATCTCGAGCCCCAGGTCAACGAGTGCTCGAACATGAAGATGCCGCCGAACCAGGTGATCTCGTCACGGATGTTCGCCGTGCTGGCGCTGGGAGAGATCACCTTGAGATGAGCCGGACGGTCCAGCGCCGCGCACCATGGGTTGGTGCCGGTGTAGGAGGAGCCCCGCATGCCGATGCCGCCACCGCAGAACGGCTGTTCGGCCAGCCATTCGATCACGTCGAAGCAGTCCGCTCGCTCGTGCACGAAAGCCTCGAACTCACCTTGCGAATCACCTTTGCCCCGACAGTCGGCAACGGCCACTGCATAGCCACGCGAAAGCCAGAAGGCCGCCTCGTTACGGAAGTTCATGCCGTCTGGGCCGCGTCCGTACGGAGTTACCTCCAGCACCAGCGGGCGCGCGACGTCTCGATCCGGTGTGAACACGTCGGCCGCCAGCGTAATGCCGTCGCGCAGTGGGACGCGGACGGTGAAGAACGGCGGTGACGCTTCCATGCTCGACGCGCTTAGAGATGGTTCAGATTAGAAGAAACATCGAAACGGACCGCTGGGCGCCGACTGCCTTTGTCAAGGAGGCAGATCGGCAGCAAGAACCGTGGGTCAGAAATTAAGTGACGCACCGAGCCTCAACTTGCGCGGCTCGCCCACGAAAACCGGCGTCGGTGCCGCACCGATCGCACTGGCGGGCCGCGAAAGGTACTGATTGTCGAACGCGTTGTTCAAGGCCGCAAAAAGCTTCCAGCCACCACCTGGCGCAGTCCAGGCGACGTTGAAGTTGAACAGTTCCACCGACGGCCGTAGTACCGTATTCTGAAGGTCCTGGTACATCTCGTCCTTGAAGTTGTAGTCGCCGGCGACCACTGTCTGGCCACCCAGAAGGGCGAAGCGGTAGGACAAGCCCAGCGACGCGCTGAGCTTGGGCGCCAGGATCGGCTTGGCGCCAGCGGGCAACCCGACCGCGGGATCGACTTTCGTGATCTTGCCGTCGAGGTAACTCACCGAAGCGTCGACGCGAAGGCCATTGCCCGGTGCAAACGCGGCATTCAGGTCCACCCCCTTCAGGGTGCTGCTGCCAACATTGCCGTCGACAAATCGGTAGGTCACAGGGTCGGTGAAGGCGAACAACTGGTCCATGTACTTGTTCTGGAACACCGCCGCGTTCAGCGCCAACCGGCCTCCCATCAACGTATTCTTCACCCCCACTTCGATCGAGTCCAACTTCTCGGGCTTCAGCTTGGGCAACGAGAAGTTGCCTGGCCCGTAGTAGAGCTGGTCGAAGTAGTTATCCTGACCGATGTAGCCACCCACCGCACCAGAGCGGAAGCCGGTCGCAGCGCGCGCATAAGCCATCGACTGCTTGTCGATCTGGAACTTTGCTGCCAGATCGCCGGTGGTGCCGCTCCAAGTGAAGTCGCCGGTGGCGACCGAGCGGCAGATCGGCGCGCCGGCAACAGTCGAGCAGTTCGGCACCGCCGCTGCAGGTGCTGCCTGGCCCCAGACGTGATCCTGGGTCTGCTTCTTGGACTCCTGGTTGGCACGAGCGCCGACCGTGAAGGTAAGCGCTTTGGCGGCTTTCCAGTCTACCGAGCCATAAATCGCCTTGGCGTCGCCGTCTTGCTTCAACTTGAAGTCGTCATAGGCGCGTTGGCCAGCATAGACCGACAGCAGGTTGTTGCCGAAGCGGGTTTCCGTGACCTTGGTGTTGTTGTAGTACAGGCCGACGCGCCAATCGAAGACGCCGGGGTCGAGCGCCGAGAGTGTCAACTCCTGCGAGAACGCCTTGCTGTCCTGGAACACGTTGATGCGGCCTGACGGCACCGTCACGATGCTGAGCTCAACGTCATTGACCTGGCCGGCTTCGTAAGTGGTGTAACCGGTGATCGAGCGCAGGCGCAGGCCGGCGATGGCGGTGTCGAGCTTGACCGCCAGGTTGCTGTCCTTGCGGTCGTAGTTGATGCCCTGATCGATCGCCGTCTGACGCCACTGGACACCCTCGGTGCGCGCCTTCGCTGAGTTGAGATAGCGCGGCTGGAACGGTGCCAACGATGTGTCTTTGCTGGCCTGGAACGTCACGTCCAGCCGCGTGTCGCTGTCAAAGTTGTTCACGTAGCGAATGCGCCCGGCGCCGTACTCGTCAGTACCTACCGTGCGAATCGGGCTGGACGCAACGACATTCTGGATGTAGCCGTCGTCCTTGTAGGTCGATACGGCGACGCGCAGCCCGCTGGACTGTGAGAGTGGGACGTTCAAGTGCCCATCAACACCGCGACCGCCAAAGGAGCCGAAGGTGACCGCGCCTGAGCCGCCGAACTTGGGGCCGGGTGCGTTCGAGACGATGTCAATCACGCCAGAGACCGCGTTGCGGCCGTACAGCGTGCCTTGCGGGCCGTACAGTGTGTCGATGCGCGAGACATCGAACAGGCGACCCAGCGCAGCGCCAGATTGCGGCACATAGATGCCGTCAAGGTGTACGGCCACCGTCGACTCGTCGCCGGTGAATCCACGTGTGCTGGATGCACCCCGGATGCCCATGAGTGCGCCGTCGAAGCCCTGGTTGCCCAGGACCAGACCGGGGATCTTGTACTCGATTCCCTTGACATCAACGACACCCTGCGCCTGCAGTTCAGCGCCCGAGAGGACACTGACGGTGGACGGGATGTCCTGCGTGGACTCGAGCTTCTTGCGCACCCCGGTGATGACCACGATGCCCAGCGTCGACGTGTCGGCCGCCGGCTGGGTCGACTGTGCCACTGCGCCGGTGCTACCGATCGCCAAGCCAGTGCCGACCATCAGCAGAAGTAGTGCCCCGCGGCGGGACGCCGGGCGCTGCTTGGGGGTCGGGGTCGAGCGGTAGTAGGTGCGTTTCATGGATTCTCCATCGTGGGCGAGGGGGTGGATAGTCAGATCGTGCACAGTCAGTATACAAAAGATACACAAACTAATCCATAACAAACACACTGGTGAAAACACGGGTGTGCCGCTGCGCGGATAGCCAACGCCGCGCCCGTTGCTGAATGAAAGAGCGGAGCAGAGGCGCGGGCTTGGCGGGCAGGCGGCCTGTCATCCGGCGTTGCGTGGCAACCACAACCGGTGCGTTCGTGGGTCGTCTGAGTCGATCCTGCTGTACGCAAATTGTGCACAGCTTATGCCGGCGACTCGGCTGGGAAAGGCCTCGGCGTGGGCCGCCCCCAGGCGCACGAGTGCCAACGCAGCCAGGCTGCCACCGCCGACGAGCAGGATCGTCACCAAGGACAACCACTGCACGCTGGAGGTGTCGGTAAGGCCGAGCACCATCTGCACGCCGCTGCTGGCAATCAAGGGCAGCGCGCACAGGTTGGCTTCGGGCAGACGTTTCACGATCAGGGCCTCAGCAAGTTGTGCCGCAGGGGCTGTCTGCGGCGCAGTACCCTGGGGCGAAGGATCAGGCGGTCAATACCGCGCCATCGGCCATCAGCCGCTGGCGCACGGCGGCGGGGGCAATTTCGCGCACCCCCAGGCGGTCTTGCACGGCCAGCACGGCGGCATGGCCGATAGCGTGGCCGTAGGAGAAGCACTGCGCCGTCACCCGCGCCGAGGCCATGGCTTCATGCTCGGCCGACAGGCAGCGCCCGGCCGCGAGCAGGCCCTCGCCCTGGGGCGGGATGAAGCAGCCCAGGGGGATGTCGTAGTAGTCGTCGTAAAGCCACGACAGGCGCGGCTTGTTGCCACTGTGCAGTTCGATCGGCCAGGGCGAGCGCGCAATGCCATCGGCGCGCTTGGTGCCCTTGACCACGTCGTCGTTGCTGAGCGTTTGCAGGCCGACGATCTGGCGCGACTGGCGGATGCCGACCTGCACGCCGGTATCGAGCAGGTAGGACTGCTCGCAGCCTGTCAGGTGGTCGCGGAAGAAGCGCGCGTAGTCGCGGGCCTGGCGCCGACCCAGCGTCTCGGCCCGCGACAGTTCTGTAGCCACCAGCGGGTGCAGTTCAGCGCCGCCGGGCTCCATGATGCGGGTGCAGTTGCACAGCAACTCACCGGCGCGTGGGGTCGGGAACAGGAAGATCTTGTGCCGCGGCAGCCAGTACTGGCCGATCTCGTTGGCCTGGGCCAGCGCCGTCGACACGGACGCCGGCAAGATCGAATCAGGGCCGTAACTGCCGAGAAACCGCGCCACATCCACGCCGGCGATGCGGAAAATCATGGTCGGGTTCTGCACCCGGCCCTGGTCGCCGACAGTGGTGGCCAGGCCGGCCATCGCAAACAGGTCGGCGTCGCCGCTGGCGTCCACCGTCAGCTTGGCGCGCACCTCGAAGCGGCCCTGCTTGGTGTTGACCAGTGCGCCTTCTACACGTTCGCCCCCTTCAACCAAGGCGGCAATGACTTGCGCGTGGTACAGCACCCGCACGCCCGCTTCGGCGAGCAAGTCGTCGGCCGCGACACGCCACGCAAAGGGTTCGTGCACCAGCGTGTACGTGTCGCCGTAGCGCACGGGTTCGGTCAGTCCACCGTGGCGCTGCATGGCCGCTATGAACCGGTCGACAAAACCATGCACGACCTTTTCAGGTCCGCCCGCCGCGCCGGGGCGCGCCAGGTACAGGCCGCACACCGTGCCTGAGAAGCCTGCCACCGCGGCACCACCGCAGAAGCCGTAGCGCTCGAGCAGCAGCACGTCCAGGCCCTGCCGGGCAGCGGTGCAGGCAGCCGCCAGGCCGGCAGCGCCGCCGCCCACCACGAGCACGTCGCAGTCGAGGCGGCCCTGAGGCCGGCGGTCAAGCGCCAAAGGTGACGCGGCTACGGACGACGAGCTGGGGGCCATGATGGGGACTCCGCGGTTGTCGACGGGCGCTCAATGCTCACCGCCGAAGCGTCAATTCTAGTATGCTATTTGTACACATCAACACAAACTGCGTCGACTAAAGTGAACCTTGACCTCTGCCACCCTCGACGCCGCCACTTCATCGCTCGCACCGCCCGGGCTGTAACCGGCTTCGCGCTGCCCTCGCTGCTGACGCACAGCGCGTGGGCCCAGGCAGACTCCGCTGCTTCAGCCGCAAGGCCTCGAGCGGCAAGCCGCGGGGCCAGCACGCTGCAAAGCCTCGTCGACCGGCGGCGCTTGCCAGGCATGGCACTGCGCGTGGCGCGCCACGGCGCCATACTCGACGGGTCGGTGGGCCATCACCGTCACGACCTTGGTGCGCTCTTTTTTCGGCCACCAAGCCGATGACCAGCGCCGTCTTGTTCACGCTGTTCGAAGAGGGCAGGTGGCTGTTCAGCGACCCGATCACCCGCCTTCTGCCCGAAGGGCCGACCTCAAGGTGGCCGGCACCGGCAAACCTCCGAAACGCCCGATCAGCATGTTCGACCCCCTGATCTATCAGGCACTCAAGGACTGAGACCACGATCTCCCACAGCACTCTCAAAGGCAGCCCATGACCTCTGTTCGATCCCCAGACGCCGCTGCCCTGCACGCAGCCGGCCTGATTCCCGAGCGTGCCACGCGCATTGCCGGCGCGATACAAAGGCTGGTCGAACAGCGCCGCCTCCCCGGCCTGGCGCTACGCGTTGCGCGCCGCGGCATCGTGCTCGACTGGTCGGCCGGCCACCACACCACAGCCAGCAGTCCGGCGACCGACGCCACGACCTTCATGCGCTTTTACTCGGCGACCAAGCCGATGACCAGCGCCGTGTTGTTCACTTTCTTCGAAGAGGGCCGCTGGCTGTTCAGCGACCCGATCACACGCTTTTTGCCCGAGCTGTTGAATCTGAAGGTTGCGGGCACCGGCGAGCCGCCGCAGCGCCCGATCACGATGTTCGATCTGCTGACGCACACCGCCGGCTTCGGCTACGGCATCGACGAAGCGCACGAGGTCGACCGGCAGTACGCACAAGTGCCGGTAATGGATTACTCGCAACCGATCCAAACCCTGCTCGCCCGCGTCGCCACCCTGCCCTTGGTACAGGAACCGGGCTTCGGTTTCCACTACAGCGTGGCGCACGATCTGCAAGGCTTGATTGCCGAACGCCTGGGCGGCAAGCCGCTCGACGTCTTGATGCGCGAGCGCTTGTTCGAGCCTGCCGGCATGAAGACCGCAACCTTCGGTCTGACGCCACAGGATCTGGCGAACTTCGCGCCGGTGCATCGTCACGACGCCGAAGGTCACTGCCAACCGGTGGAGTCGGCCCCTGGGCTGACCTATGCGTGGCAAGTCAGCCCGGCACCGTGCCTGCTCTCGGGCGGCGGTGGTGTACTTGGCACTCTCGAAGACGAGTACCGCTTCCTGCGCTTGATGGCTGGCTGCGGCAGCATTGACGGCATTCGTGTGCTGGCGCCCGCCACGGTGAAGCTGATGACGGGCAAGGCGCTGGACGTCATGCAGCCAGGTGCTGCCAGCACGCCAGGCTGGTTCACGCTCACCACGGATCCGGTGCCGATGGGCTCCTGCGCCTCACCTGGCACCTTGTTCACTGCCGGCGCTGGCGGCAATTGGGGCTGGATCGATGGCCCGCGTGATCTGATCGTCGTCGGCATGATGAGCGTGCTGAACTGGTTCGATGCCTCCGACTCACCGAGTTGGATATTCGACCCCTTGATTTACCAGGCGCTCGAGGACTGACGGATTGTTCCTCGCCGGGTCTACGCATCTCACGCTGCCGCGCCAGATGTTCACCGGCATCCGCGAGAACATCAACCCGGCGATCGCGGCCCTGGCCACGCTGCTGATCGTGTTCACCACGTCCCTTATGCTATCGCTAGAATTTTTAGGGGGCGCAGACAATGAACAAGGGCAAGAACCAACCGCTGTCAGGCAACGCGATGCCGCGCTTCGGCGGCATCGCAAGCATGATGCGGCTACCGCTGGCCGATTCGGCGCAAGGCCTGGACGCGGCCTTCATCGGCGTGCCACTGGACATCGGCACGTCGCACCGCCCCGGCGCGCGCTTCGGCCCGCGCCAGATCCGCGCCGAATCGGCGCTGATTCGGCCCTACAACATGGCCACCGGCGCAGCGCCTTTCGACACGTTGCAGGTGGCCGACCTCGGTGATGTGCCGATCAATACCTACTCCATCGCCAAGTCGGTCGAGATCATCCAAGCCTTCTACGAACCGGTGCTGGCGGCCGGCTGCCGCCCGTTGACACTCGGCGGTGATCACACGATCGCGCTGCCGATACTGCGCGCCCTGAAGGCGCGGTATGGGCCGGTTGCGTTGGTGCATGTGGACGCGCATGCCGATGTCAACGAGGCCATGTTCGGCGAGTCGATCGCGCATGGCACGCCCTTTCGGCGCGCCGTCGAAGAAGGCCTGCTACAAAACGAGCGCGTGTTCCAGATCGGCCTGCGCGGCACCGGCTATGCGGTCGACGACTTCGACTGGCCACGCTCACAGGGATTCACCCTCGTGCCGGCACACGAAGTCTGGCACCAGTCGCTTGCGCCCCTGATGGTCCGTGTGCGCGAGGTGATCGGCTCGGCGCCTTGCTACCTGAGTTTCGATATCGACGGTATCGACCCGGCCTTCGCCGGCGGCACCGGCACGCCCGAGATCGGTGGGCTGACCGTGCCACAGGCGCTGGAGATCGTGCGCGGCTGCCGCGGGCTGAACCTGGTCGGCGCCGACCTGGTGGAAGTCTCCCCACCCTACGATCCGAGCGGCAACACCGCGCTACTGGGCGCCAACCTGCTTTACGAAATGCTCTGCGTGCTGCCGGGCGTGGCGCACCGTTGAGCGCTTGAAGCGATTCAGTTCGCGCTCTCGCGGTCTGTATCCGAACAGCGTTGCGGTCGTCGACGAAAAGCACCTCCAGATCCGATCCTGACCGACCTGCCCGTCAGCAACCAGCGCCAAAGGCGCGTGCACCAGCCGATGCGCTGCTCGGCGCCCAACGCCAGCGAGAGGGGCAAAGCCTTCAGCGTTCCCTGCTGCCGCCCAGCTTCATGCCGCCTGTGGGCCGCGATCCGAATTCGCGCAGGAAGCGGTTGCGCAAAACATCCAGATCGCGCGCGCCGGCCAGTTCGGCTGCTGCGAGATCCTGTTTTTCGATCGCCGCGACGATGCCGTTGTGCTCCGCGAAGTCCGATGTGGCGGGACGGTCACCCTCGAAGAACGCACTCAGGCGGAAGAGCCTCTGGCCCTGGTCGAGCAACTGCCCCAGCCAGGCCGTGTAGGTCGGGTTGCCGCCGGCTTCAGCAATCAACATGTGGAATTCGCGGTTCTCCCGCAACTGGACCACCGGGTCCTTATCCTTCAAGAAGCGTCCGATCTGCTTGGCCTTGGCGACAATGGCCTTGAGTTCCGCATCGGTGCGGTACATCGCCGCCAGGCGGCAACTCACGCGGTACATCAGTTCCAGCGCATCGAGAAATCCTGGCACCTGGGCGATGTCGAAAGGTGTCACCACAGGGCTGCGATTGGGCAAGGTCTGGATCAGGCCTTCGGCCGACAAGCGAATCAGCGCCTCGCGCACGGGCGACCGAGAGAGTTCGAAACGGCGGCCGAGCTCACTCTCGTCGAGCAGTGTTCCAGGCGCGATCTTCAGGTTCAGGATGTCGGCGCGTAGCGCGTCGTACACCGCGCTGGCACCCGTCCCACGCGCCCGCGTCGGGGGTGGCTTGGCCGTGAGGACCCGTTTGGTCCCGGTGGTACGACCAGCCGTCGTCTTGCTCGCTGCCATTCTTGCCTCCGCGCTGTCTTGGATGGCAAGTGTATGCGTGATGTCCAAAGCTGCAGGCACAGCAACTTTCAGTCCGCGCGCCGCTGCGCAAGGCCGATGCGCTGCGCCGGACTGCCTTCCTCAGCCATTGGCCACAGGTCTGCCATCATGAAACCTTCGGGGAAAGGGTCGTCGTCTTCGAGCACGTATTGGCAGTGGGCGGTGATCCATTCGGCGTCCATCAGAGCCAACACCCGGCCGCTGGGGATGTGCGTCGCCAACAGCTGCGCCTGTATCAAGGGCGCACCTGGCGCGGGCTTGGCAGCAACATTGAGCCACTTCACAACGGCGCGCGGGTGCATGGCCTTTTTATGGATGAATCCGGCATCGCCGCGCTGAAGGCTTTCGACAGCGCGGGCCATCGCAGCCAGCAGCTCAGCTGGCGTCAAACCCAAGGCGCGGATGTCTTCGTTGCTGACCTGCGCAATCGCTGCCATGGCCCGATCAACGACCGTACGTCACACCCATCGCTTTTAGCTCGCCCATGGTGCTGACGATGCCCTGACGCAGCGTATCGACAACGAAGTCGACGTTGTCCCGCGTCAGCACGAAGGCGGGTGACATGATGTTCAGATGCACGATGGAACGCACGATCAGGCCCAGCTTCTCGCAGTGGTTGGAAACCAGTTTGCCGACGTTCACGGCGTCGGGCAGTGTCTGCTTGGTCTGGCGGTCAGCGACGAACTCCACACACATCATCAGCTTGCGCCCGCGCACATTGCCAACGATGGGTAGGTCTTCCAGTTCGTGCA
This sequence comes from Roseateles toxinivorans, assembly GCA_945898095.1. GTDB lineage: Bacteria > Pseudomonadota > Gammaproteobacteria > Burkholderiales > Burkholderiaceae_C > Paucibacter_A > Paucibacter_A toxinivorans_A. The sequence continues at coordinate 32,276 of CAMDHE010000017.1, forward strand.
GGCGGCGCTCGAAGTAGCTGCCGACATCGTGCACATTACCCATCAGGTTCTCGCGCTCGACGATCTCCAGCGCCTTGAGCGAAGCCGCGCAGCACACCGGATGGCCCGAGTAGGTGTAGCCATGGCCGAAAAAGCGGTCGGGGTCGCCCTCGCTGATGACCTTGTAGATGCGGTCGGAGAACAGGCAGGCACCCAGTGGCAGGTAGCCCGAGGTCAGGCCCTTGGCGCAGGTGATGATGTCGGGCACGATGCCGAACTCGCCTTGCGAAGCGAACCAGTGGCCCAGCCGCCCGAAGGCGGTGACCACCTCGTCGGCGACATAGAGCACGTCGTACTTCTTGCACAGCGCATAGGTTCGTTGGTTGTAGCCCTCGGGCGGCACGATCACGCCGCCGGCGCCCATGATGGGCTCAGCGAAGAAGGCGCTCACCTTGTCGGGCCCGACGGCCAGAATCTTCTTCTCCAGTTCATCAACCAAAAAGTCGCAGAACTGGCCTTCGGTCATGCCCTCGGGCGCACGGTAGTGGTTGGGGCAACTGACGAAGTGCACGTTCTCTTCGAGGTACTCGTGCTCAGGAATGCGGTCCTTGCCGGTCAGCGACGCGGCCATGTAGGTGCTGCCGTGGAACCCCTGCAATCGCGCGATGAAGTGGCGCTTGGCCGGCAGGCCGCGGCAGCGCTGGTAGAAGTGCGCCAACCGCACTGCGCTGTCGATGGCCGTACTGCCGCCGCAGGTGAACATGACGCGGTTGATGTCGCCAGGGGCCAGTTGGGCCAGCCGCTGCGACAACTCCGCCGCGCGGGCATTGCCCATGTCCACAAAAGGATTGGCATAGGCCAGGCGCGACACCTGCTCGGCGATGGTGTCGGCCATCTCCTTGCGGCCCAGGCCGATGTTGGTGCACCAAAGGCCACCCACCGCATCGAAATAGCGGCGGCCCTGGATGTCGGTGATGTAGCAGCCCTCGCCGCGGTCGATCAGCAGCGCCCCCTCGGTCTTGAAGGAATCAAAGTGCTGCCAGGGATGCAGGTGATGCCGGCGATCGGCCTCCCAAAGGGCCTGTGCGACGGGGGCCTGGGGCATGGCCGGGCTGCCATGCGCCGAGGGTACGGTTGCGGGATTCATGTCTAACCTCCGAGTTTCGGCGAGCCCGAAATGTCAAATTTTTGTACACATTTAGTATACAGTAGATCGTCAGTTCAAGGGGGCAACTTCTTGGAAGTACGAGGCCGCAACTCTGCCGGCGCTGCCGGAAAAACTCGCAGTGCGACTGGGCAGCATCTACTCGTCGCTCTGGCGGCCGCAGCGTCAGAACAGGCACTGCCCCAGCACGGGGTGCTTTCGCCTGCAATCTCCGGATCAGTAGCCGCGATGCGCCTGCATCTGGGTGCTGGTCGCGGTGATTGTCATGGTCGCGCGGGGGTGGCGCCCGGTGTCTGCCGAGACCTCGCCGCGCTTACGGCTACGCACCGGCTGGCGCCGCGGCACCCACAACACGCCTTGAATTGGTTTGTTACCGCATACAATTGGTCGACAATGTGTTGCTCCAAGGAGGCATACAGAATGATCAAGGTGATGTGGTTCCTCAAGCGCGCTGAGCATCTCAGCTTGGCCGAGTTCCGCGACTGGTGGCTGAACCACCACGCCGCCGACATCGCGGCCGACCAGAAGCCGTATCTCAAGCGCTACAAGGTCGACGTGCGCATCGCCGACGACTCGGCGTTCAGCGTGGGGCGCCCCGGCACCGACAGCCCCTGGGACGGCATTGCTGAGCAGTGGTTTGCGAGCATAGAAGACTACACCGCTGTCTACGGCCGGGCCGTGCGGCCCACGCGTGCCGACACGCTGGAGCACACCAGTCGCTTCGAGCGCCTGGTGGTCGAAGAGCACGACATTCCTGTCGACCGTTAAGGCTCAGCATGTCGAAGGCAAGCCCACAGAACGCACCCGGGCGTGTCGTCATCACCGGCGGCTCCGGCGGCATCGGCCGCGAGATCGTGGCCCGCTTTCTCGACGAGGGCTGCCATGTCGTGAACCTCGATCGCCTGGCCCCGGCTGAGCCGCCCATGCCAGGCTGCGATTTTGTGGCGGTCGATCTTCTCGACGTGGCCGCCATTCGCGCTGCCTTTGCGCAGATCGATAGCCATTTCGATGGCCAGGCGCCCGACGTGCTGGTGTGTGGTGCCGCCATCGGCATGACCCACCATGCGCTCGAGGTGCAGCCCGAGGATATGGACCGGGTGATGGGCATCAACGTGCGCGGCACGTTCTTCTGCGCCCAGGAAGCGGCCTTTCGCATGCGCCGCGCCAATGCCGGCCGCATCGTGGTTATCACCTCGCTGTGCGCCCACCAGGCCTGGGCCCAAGAGCCGCTTTACAACATCAGCAAGGCGGCGCAGCACGGTATGGTGCAAACGCTGGCGGTCGAATTGGCGCCCTTTAACATCCAGGTCAACGCAGTCGCCCCGGGCGTGGTGGAAGTGAAGAGCCAGGGCATGTCGGGCAACCGCGCCCGTCCGGAGATCCTGCAGCACTATCACGACATCATTCCGGCGCGGCGATTTTGCACACCGCAGGAAGTCGCCGAGGCGATCTGGATGCTTGGCAAGGTCACCTACATGACCGGCCAGGCGATCACCATCGACGGCGGCGTGATGGCCAATGGCCTGGCCTACATCGGTTCGCTGCGTGACGATGTGCTGGCGCGCCTGGAGTCGAAGTTCCCGACTTCGACATAGCCACTCAGTCGGTCGCCACGGCCCTGCCGGCCAGATAGCCGAAGGTCAGGCCCGAACCGACCGTGATGCCGGCGCCGGGATAGGCGCCGCCCATTGCGCTGGCCATCTCGGTGCCGGCGGCGTAAAGCCCCGGTATTGGCGTCTGGTCTGGGCCGAGCACCCGGGCGCACGCATCGGTGCGCAAGCCGACAAAGGTGCCCAGATCGCCTGGCACAAGGCGAACGGCGTAGAACGGCCCATCGCGCAGCGGCGCGACGCATGGGTTGGGCTTGTGATCAGGGTCGCCGTTGGTGCACTGGTAGGCGTCACCACCCTTGTCGAAGGCGGGGTCCTGGCCTGCCTCGGCGTGGCGATTGAACTCCAAGACTGTCTGCTGCAAGCCAGCAGCGTCGATGCCGAGGCGCTGCGCCAACCCACCCAGGCTGTCGGCGCGCACCAAGTAGCCTGAGCGCAGGTGGGGCTCGAGCCGCCCCGGGAACGGCGGCGCCACGCCCAGGCCGTAACGCCGCTGCGCACGGTGGTCGGCGAGCAGGTAGACCTCGGCCTTCGGATCCCCGGCACAAGCGCGCAACATCGCCGGCACGAACAAGTGGTAAGTGGTGGCCTCGCTGACGAAGCGCTGGCCTCGTCGATCGACGGCAATGATGCCCGGCTTGGCGCGGTCGCCGAAGTGCGGGAACGGCACGATGCCGCGCGGTGTGGGCACCAGCGAGGTCGGCGCCCAAGCGGCCTGCTGCTGCACACTGGTTTCCAGCGAGGCACCCACGGCCAGGGCCATCGCGATGCCATCGCCTGTGTTTGACGACGCAGTCAGCGAGTGGTGCGCCTGGCCCGCGCCGACGTGGCGATAGTGCGCACGTGTCAACTCCGGGCTGGCGGGGAAGCCGCCACTGGCCAGGACGACGCCGCAGCGCGCGCGCATTTCTTCGATCTGACCATCGGCACGCTCGACACGAACGCCGACGACGCGCCCGCCCTCCCTCAGCAAGGCCACAGCGCGGGCCTGGGTCTCGACCGCGACGCCGCGACTTTCCAAGGCCAGCAACAGCCCCGCGATGACGCCGTTGCCCCCGCCAATGGCCGTGCCGCGTGGAAAGCCGCGCAGGCGATCGACCAGGTAGCGCACAACACGCTGACCGACCACCCAGGTCGAGCGCAGCGAACGGCCGACGCGGTAGTAGTGCGGCAGGTCAGCCCCATTGATGCTCATCCCGCCCAGGATCATGGTCGTCTCCAGCGGCGGACGCAGCGTGCGAAAGCGTGCGCCCAGGCGCCGGCCGTCGAAAGCGTTCGGCGACAGCGCGCGCGCACCTCGCGTGGCGCCGGGCAAGTCCGGGTGATAGTCGATCGAGCCGGCGGTCAGCGTCCAGCGCACCGCCGTGTGGTCCTCGACAAAGGCGAGGGCTTCAGCCGCAGTCTCGACATAGGCCTGCGCAAGCGCCGCGCGGTGATGGACGCCGGCGGCGGCTCGCAGATAGCGCAGCGCTGCTGCGGGGGAGTCGACTACCCCGGCCGCCCGGGCCTGCCGGCTGCCCGGCACCCAGACCATGGCCTCGGAGTGGGCAGTCGTGCCGCCGAGCAGTGCGACCTTTTCCAACACCCGGACCCTCAATCCGCAGTGCGCTGCCGACAGCGCCGCGACCAAGCCCCCGATGCCTGAGCCGATCACGATCACATCATCTTCCGGGGGGAGTGCGGGTTTGCGCATGGCGTGCAGGATCGGCTCAGAGTGAGCCTTTAGTGTACAATATGTCCACAAGAATTTCAACTCCAACCGATGGCCGCATGCACCTCGCGACCCGGCGCCGCGCCCTCGAGGTGTGCACCACCTAAGCCTGACCGTGCCCGACAGGGCACAGGTGACACGGTTCTTCATCGATCTCCTAGCCAGGTGTGAAGGTACAAGACCTGGTTCCACCACGCCTGGATTGCTGCACACGGCGTGACCACGACCTGCAATTTGAAGAAATTTTCTTCAAATTGCAGGTTTTTTGCTACCATCGACGCATGATTGAACGAAACATTGCGCCGGTGCTGCGGCGGCTGGCCAGCCAATATCCGGTGCTTACCCTCACCGGGCCACGTCAGAGCGGCAAGACCACTTTGGCCAAAGCGATATTTTTTGACAAGCCTTACCTGACGCTGGAAGACCCTGACACGCGCCGCTTTGCAAGCGACGATCCACGCGGATTTTTGGCCCAATATGCCCAGGGCGCCATCCTTGACGAGATCCAGCGCGTACCAGAGCTGGCCTCCTATTTACAGGGCATGGTTGATGCCGACCCACGGCCAGGCCGCTTCATCCTGACCGGCAGCCACCAGTTTGAACTGATGACCCAGGTGTCGCAGTCATTGGCGGGGCGGACCGCCGTGCTGCGCTTGTTGCCCTTCACGCTTGGCGAAGTGCAACGCCTCGCCGGGCCGGGCGCAAGCAGCGAACTCGGGCCATGCCTGTTGACTGGCTTTTATCCACGCATCCATGACCAAGGCCTCAACCCATCGCAAGCGCTGGCTGATTACTTTGCGACTTATGTGCAGCGCGATTTGCGTCAACTCGCGGCAGTGCACGACCTGCAGCGCTTTGAGCGCTTTGTGCGCCTGTGCGCCGGGCGCACCGGACAGTTGCTCAACCTGAGCAGTCTGGGCAACGACGCCGGGGTTTCGCATGCCACGGCCCGCGCCTGGATTGATTTGCTGCAGACCAGTTACATCCTGCATTTGCTCCCACCCTGGTTCAGCAACTCCGGCAAACGTCTGGTGAAGGCGCCCAAACTTTATTTTTACGATGTCGGCCTGGCCTGCTGGCTATTGGGTCTGCGCAGTGCACAGCAGGTCACACGCGACCCGCTGTGGGGCAGCCTGTTTGAAAACTTCGTCATCATGGAGGCCATGAAAGATCGACTCAATGCCGGTGAAACGGCAGAGATGTACTTCTATCGCGACTCTGAAGGCAACGAGGTCGACTTGTTGCTGCCCACCGGCGGCAAGATGCATGCGATCGAAATCAAGGCCGGCGCGACCGTCAACCCGGACTATTTCAAGGGCTTGAAGACCTTCGCTGCGCATCAGCCTGCGGCCTTTGCAAGTGGTTGCGTGGTGTTTGGTGGAACTCAAGGCCAGGCTCGCAGTGATTGGCCGGTTCATTCCTGGTTGCAATTGCAGGCCAAACCAGCGGCTTGAAATAGGCGCCAGGCCAAGCAAGCCTGCCCGGCTAAAATCGTGAGTCAGCCTCCATCGCCGCAACGCCACCCCGCCATGAATCTTTCCGCCTTGTCCGCCATTTCGCCGCTGGACGGCCGCTACGCTTCGCGTGTGGCGCCGCTTCGGCCCTTGTTGTCGGAGTTCGGTTTGATGCACCGGCGGGTGCAGGTCGAGGTCGAATGGTTCATCGCCTTGTCGGATGCGGGCTTTGCCGAGTTCGCGCCGCTGTCGGCGAGCGCGCGCAGCCTGTTGCGCGACCTGGTGCAACAGTTTTCGGAGGCCGACGCACAAGCGATCAAGGACATCGAAAAGACCACCAATCACGATGTCAAGGCGGTCGAATATTGGTTGAAGTCGCGCTTCGGGGCCAGCCCTGAATTGCGCGCGGCCGAAGAGTTCGTCCATTTCGCCTGCACCAGCGAGGACATCAACAATTGCAGCCATGCGCTGATGCTGAAAAGCGCGCGCGCCGAAGTGATCCTGCCAGCGCTCGACCGCATCACCGCCAAGCTGACCGAGATGGCGCATGCTTTGGCCGCTACGCCGATGCTGGCGCGCACCCATGGTCAGACGGCCAGCCCGACGACGGTCGGCAAAGAAATCGCCAATGTGGTGGCCAGGCTGCGTGGTGCGCGCGAGCGCATCGCCGCGGTCAAGCTGCTGGCCAAGATGAATGGCGCGGTGGGCAATTACAACGCCCATCTGTCGGCCTGGCCCGATTTCGACTGGGAAGCTTTTTCGCAGCGCGTGATCGAGCAACAACTCGGCCTGAGCTTCAACCCCTACACGATCCAGATCGAGCCGCATGACTATATGGCCGAGCTGTTCGACGCGGTCACGCGCATCAACACCATCCTGATCGACTGGTCGCGCGATGTCTGGGGCTATGTCTCGCTGGGCTATTTCAAGCAGCGTCTGAAGGCCGGCGAGATCGGCAGCTCGACCATGCCGCACAAGGTCAACCCGATCGATTTCGAAAACGCCGAAGGCAATTTCGGCTTGGCCAATGCCCTGCTCACGCATATGAGCCAGAAGCTGCCAATCAGCCGCTGGCAGCGTGACCTGACCGATTCGACCGTGCTGCGCAATATGGGCGTGGCGCTGGGCTATGCGCTGCTCGGCTACGACTCGCTGGCCAAGGGCATGGACAAGCTCGAGCTGAACGAGGCGATGCTGGCCGACGACCTCGACGGCGCCTGGGAAGTGCTGGCCGAACCGATCCAGACGGTGATGCGCCGCTATGCATTGCCCAACCCATATGAGCGCTTGAAGGAACTGACGCGCGGCAAGGCGATCACGCGCGAATCGATCCATCAGTTCATCGCCGGCCTCGAGTTGCCCGAGGCTGAAAAGCAGCGCCTGCTGTTGCTGACGCCCGGCAGCTATACCGGCAAGGCGGCCGCCTTGGCGCGCCGGATCTAGCTAGGGTCCCTAGGCCTCAGACGCAAACATCCGCGTCAGCCGCGTTTCGCCCGCCAGCGTCTGCAGCCCCTGGTCGAGCATGCCGATGCTTTGCAGCACGCGCTCTGAAGCCAGGTTGTCGGGCCCGATGATCGCCAGGATGCGGGGCAGCTGGAGCTGCTGATGACCATGGCGCAGGCAGGCTGCCGCCGCCTCGCATGCGAAACCCTGGTTGCGGTGCAGCGGCAAGAAGCCATAGCCGAGATCGACCGCCGGCAGGCTGGCGCGCTTGAACAGGCCGCACATGCCGATCAAGACGCCGCTGTCGAGCTTTTCAACCGCCCAGAAGCCATGCCCCAAGCGCCGTTGCGGTTCGAACAAGCGTTGCTCCATCCAGGCCAGGGCCTGCTCGCGGTCGCGCACGCCCGGGTCGTTGATATGCCGGTGCCAGTCCTGGTCGTTGACCAACTCGAGAATGAACTCGACATCAGCAGGGCTGAATTCGCGCAGCCGCAGCCGTTCGGTTCGCAGGATCTCCATCGCTTCTTCCACTGCCAATCAAAGGCTGGACAATAGCGCAAACAAGGGACGAAAAAATGAATTTCATCGAGCATCTGCAAGGCGCACAAGATCGCAACGACTCGCTGCTTTGCGTCGGGTTGGATCCCGAGCCGGCCAATTTCCCTGGCGCCTGGAAAGGCGATGCCAGCCGCATTTTTGACTTTTGCGCGGCCATCGTCGACGCGACCCATGACCTGGTCAGCGCGTTCAAGCCGCAGATTGCCTACTTCGCCGCGCACCGCGCTGAAGCGCAGCTCGAGCAGCTGATCGCGCATATCAAGCGGGTGGCGCCGGCCGTGCCGGTGATCCTCGACGCCAAGCGTGGCGACATCGGCGCCACTGCCGAGCAATACGCGAAAGAGGCTTTTCTGCGCTACCAGGCCGACGCGGTGACCTTGTCGCCCTTCATGGGCTTTGATTCGATCGAGCCCTATCTGCGCTACCCGGACAAGGGCGCGATCCTGCTGTGCCGCACCTCGAACAAGGGCGGCAGCGATTTGCAGAACCAGCGCTTTGCCGACCTGCCGGGCCAGCCGATGCTTTACGAGCATCTGGCGCAGTTGGCACAGGGTTCGTGGAACAAGAACGGCCAGCTCTGCCTGGTCGTCGGTGCCACCTTCCCGGCTGAGATTGCCCGTGTGCGCGAACTGGCACCGACCCTGCCTTTGCTGATCCCTGGCATCGGTGCGCAGGGCGGCGACGCCGAAGCCACCGTCAAGGCCGGTTGGCGGCCCGGTGGCACCATCATGGTCAGCAGTTCGCGCGCGATCCTCTATGCCAGCCAGGGCGAAGACTTTGCCGCTGCCGCCCGCCGCGTTGCGCTGCAGACGCGCGATCAGCTGAATCTGGCCAAGGGCTGATCCGACAGCCTGAGGAATCTGCTCAGCCCAAAGGCAGGCTGCGCAATCTCTCCCCGGTCAGGGCGAACCAGGCGTTGGCCAAGGCGGGTGCAACCGGCGGCGTGCCGGGTTCGCCGGCGCCGCTGGGCGGGTTGTCGCTGGCGACCAGATGGGTTTCGATCAGCGGCGTTTGGGCCAGCGTCAGCAGCGGGTAATCGTTGAAATTGCGCTGCTGCACGACCCCGCCCTTGATGTCGATGCGACCGTAAAGCGCGGCGCTGAGCCCGAAGATCACCGCGCTTTCGATCTGCTGGCTGACCAAGCCCGGGTTGACGACGATGCCGCAGTCGATCGCGCAGACGACGCGGTGCACGCGGGGCTTGCCGGCCAGGCTCGAAACTTCGATCACCTGCGCGACCACGCTGCCGAAGCTGGCGTGCAGCGCCAAACCGCGGGCCCGGCCCTGCGGCAACGCTTTACCCCAGCCAGCCTGGTCGGTCGCCAGCTTCAGCACCGCCGCATAGCGCGGCAGGCCTTGCAGCAAGTTCATCCGGTAGGTCAGCGGGTCGGCGCCGGCGGCAGCAGCCAGTTCGTCGATGAAGCTTTCGCTGAAAAAGGCATTCTGCGAATGGCCGACCGAGCGCCAGAAGCCGACCGGCACGCCGCTGTGCGTGGCCAGATGGGCGATGCGCTGGTTCGGCACTGCATAAGGCTGGTCGAACAGACCTTCAGCGGCTGCTTTGTCAGGAAAATCGACCGGGCTGGCCAGCGCCGGCAGCGCCCGCTCGAACCAGCGCGGCGCGATCGCGTCACCGGCGCTGCCGATCTGCAGGGCCAGCGGCCGGCCCTGTTCGTCAAGCCCGGCCTGCATAAAGGCGGCGGCGGCCGGGCGGTAGAAATCGTTGCTCATGTCGTCTTCGCGCGACCAGAGTATTTGCACCGGCGCGCCGCCCATGGCCATCGCCACCGAGACCGCCTGGCCGACGAAATCAATCTCCAGCCGCCGGCCGAAACCGCCGCCCAGATAAGTGACATGCACGGTCACTGCCTCAGGCGCCACGCCGGCAATGCGCGCCGCCAATTCACGCGCCAGACCCGGCACCTGGGTTGGCGCCCAGATCTCGACCTTGCCGCCCTTGACCTGGGCGGTGCAATTCATCGGCTCGAGCGTGGCATGGGCCAGATAGGGCGCGCTGTAGAAGGCATCGATCTTTTGCGGTGCCTTGGCCAGCGCCTTGACCACATGGCCCTGGCTATGGAAGCTGTCGCCCTCTTCGGCGGCAAGACGTGCCGCGGCGGCCAGCGCGGTCGCGATTTTGGCGGTGTCGAGCGCTGTGCTCGGGTGCCAGTCAACGTCGATTTCGCGGGCGGCGCGCAAAGCCTGCCAGCTGTTGTTGGCGACGATGGCCAAGGCCGGCTGACCGCCCGCGAAGGCGGCCAGCTGGATGATCTGCAGGACACCGGGCTGCTGCAGCGCATTCGGCGGAATATAGGCCGGCCTGCCGCCATGGCTGGGGGCATGCCGGATCGCAGCAAACAGCAGGCCCGGCAGGCGGATGTCGATGCCGAAGCGCGCCCGGCCGTTGACCTTGTCAGCCAGGTCGATGCGCGCGGCCGCGCTGCCGATTTGCTGCCAATCGGCCGCCGGTTTCAGCTGCAATTCACCTGTGGGTGTGGCCGCCGCCTGCTTGGCCAGCTCGCCGAAATGGGCGCCGGCCCCCGAGGCGTGGCTGATGCGGCCATCCCGCATCTGCAGTTCAGCCAGCGGTAGATGCCAGCGCAAGGAGGCCGCGCCAAGCAGTCGCTGGCGTGCCGTGGCCGCGGCCCAGCGCAAGGGCTCCCAGGCATCGGCGATGCTGCTGCTGCCGCCGGTGACATTGATGCCGAGTTCGCGCGCCAGTTTGGCGAAGGTCCAGCGGCCGAGCTTGACTTGCAGGCTTTCCTGGCCCGGTTCAGCATCGCGCGGCTGGGCGGCCAGCCCGCCGACGAACATCGCGACATTGCCGTAAATCGATTCATGGCCGGCAGCGATCAGGCGGATCGCGCCTGGTGCCAGGTTCAGTTCTTCGGCCACCAGTTGCGCCAGCGCCGTGTGCACGCCCTGACCCATTTCGCTGCGCGGCATCGCCAGCAGCACTTGACCATCAGCAGCGATCTTGATCCAGCCATTCAGGGCGATGTCACCCGCCGCGTTTGCCAGCAGCTCGGCCTTGCCGATGCGGCTGCGCGGCGGCAAGGCGCCCCAGCCGACCAGCAGCGCGCCAGCCGTTCCCAGGCCCGACAGCAGCAGCGTACGGCGTCTCACTTCTTGCCGCCTCGCATTTCGGCTGCCGCTGCCTTGATCGCGATCTTCACGCGTGGGTAGGTGCCGCAGCGGCATAAGTTGCTGATCGCGGCGTCGATGTCGGCATCGCTGGGTTTGGGCTGGCGCGCCAGCAGCGCGGCCGCGGCCATCAGCATGCCGCTCTGGCAATAGCCGCATTGCGGTACTTGCGCGGCGGTCCAGGCGCGCTGCAGCGGATGCGGCCTGGCCTGGGTGCCCAGCGCTTCAATGGTGGTGATCGACTTGCCCTGCACCGCCGCCAGCGGCGTGACGCAGGAACGCACCGGTTGGCCGTCGACATGGACCGTGCAGGCGCCGCAAGCAGCGATGCCGCAGCCGAATTTGGTGCCGGTCAGATTGAGGCCGTCGCGCAAGGCCCAGAGCAAGGGCATCTCCGGGTCGATGGCATGTTCTGGCAGTTGCTGCAGTTGACCGTTGACCTTGATTTTCATTCCTGGCTCTGGCTGGTTTGACATCCTGTCGGGCGCAGCATAGCCGAGCCAGCGGCGGCGGCCAGCGACAATCGACGCCATGCAACCTGTCACCGACTCCCGCGCGATCGTCAGCCTGCCCGCAGCGGGGGCGGCGGATCTGCTGTTCATCCTGCTGCATGGTGCCGGCGGTCAGGCTGCCGACATGGCGCCGCTGAGCAGCGCGCTGCGCGAGCAATATCCGCAAGCCGCCTTGGTCGGCTTGAACGGCCCGCTGGTTCAAGCCGCCGGCTTTGCCTGGTTTGACAAGGCGCTGCCGGCCGCGCTGCCCGACTTCAATGCCCGTATCCGCGCTTGGGCCAGGCATTTCGACTTGTCTTGGGAGCGAGTTGCTCTGGCCGGTTTTGCGCAAGGCGCCACGCTGGCCTTGGAAGCGGTGCAGTTCGAGCCGCAATTGGCCGGTCGGGTACTCGCGTTAGCGGGTACTTACATCGCGCTGCCGCAGCATGCGCCAAAGGATGTGAGCCTGCATCTGCTGCACGGTATCCAGGACGAAGTCGTGCCCTACCCAGCGGTGGTCGCCGCTGCGCGCGCGCTGGTGCCGCTGGGTGCCGATGTCACCGCCGACATCCTGCCCGGCGTTGGCCATCAGCTGCATCCGCTATTGATCGAGAAGGCGCTGGCCCAGCTGCGCACCTTTTTGCCCGGGCGGCTCTGGCGCGAAGCGATGCTCGCCGCGCCCAAGTCATAGGGATGCTCTGAGCGACTCCGGCCTTATTCGAGCAGCAACTCGGTCCGCACCGTACCGGCACGTTCAGCGCTGGCCTTGAGTGACAGCTTGGTGCCTTTGGGCGCCTTGATGACCCATTCGCCAACCGCCCGGTCAGCGGTGACTTCACGGTTCGGCAGAAAAGCCAGTTGTGAGCTCTTCGGGCCATGGCCCTCGAGCTGCGGGCCTTCCATGCGCGGCTTGCCGCTGATCAGGCTGGCGCTGCCGTCGGCAGGCAGATCGATCTCGAAGATCACGCCGCGCACGACCTTGCGCTCGAGCGCCCGTTTGGTCACATAGGCCGGCAGATAGCCGCTATTGGCCACGGCGAGGCGGACGCGCCAGCTGTCGTCGCCAAGCGCTTCGACCTCGGTGCGCAGCAGCTCCAGCTTGGGCAGGCTCAGCGCGATCTGGTTCATCCAGCCTGGAAAGCGCGCCGCTTCGCGCTCGCGCAGATTCGGTGGCGGGTTGCGCCAGTAATTTAGCTTGTCCCAGCCGCCGATCTCGACCGCGCCGAGTTGCGGATGCATGAACGGTGTCCATTCGATATGGGCCTGGCCGCCGCATTGCTCGTCGCTCCATTTCAGCAGCTTCAGATCGTCCTCGACCGGATGGTCGCGGTACCAGTCGACCCATTTATAGCCTTCGATGCCGGCTTCCTTGTTCGGTGCCCAGAGCTCAACCACCCAGAACAGCGCGCCGAGATGCTCATAGACCCAGTCCTGCGTGCCGGTGATCACTTCCTTCGGGTGGTATTTGAAGTCATGCCAGATGCTGATGGCCGGATAGCCACTGTGCTTTTCGCCCAGCGCCGAAAAACGCTTGTAGGCCCACAGGTCCTCGGGAATCATGTCGTCGTCGCTATGCCCGCCCATCGGCCGCAGGATCACGCCGCTGTGGGTGTGATAGCTGATCGCAGCGCCGATGTTCTTGTGCGCGACGATGAACTCGACCATCGCCCGCACCTCGGGCTCGCTGGTCGGGAAAGCGCCGGCGCCGACCTGCTGGTATTCCTGGCGCCAGTCGCTGGGGAAATTGCGGTTCAGGTCAAGGCCTTCGCGGTCCTTGTTGATGCGTATCGTGATGCCGTCATGGTTCTTGATGAAGCCTTCGGGCAGCAGCCGGTAATAGTCGCCGCCGAATTCACCCGGCTCGCGCGCCACCATCAGGCGTGGCTCGCCGGGGTATTTCTTGTACGTGCCATGCGGGTCGGGCACACGCATGCTGAGGATGCGGCCGTCGCCATCGACATCCTCGACCGTCAGACCATCCACCGGTTCCTCGTCATAGGGATAGGGCTTGGTTGACGAACGGATATGGCGCGGCCGGTCGGCCAGGGCCAGCTCGGCGCCATCCGGGTTCAGGCGCGGCACCATATAGATGGTGCGCGAATCAAGCAGATAAGTGATCTGCGGATCGACGCCGTAACCCTGCATCAACTGGTGCAGGTAGTACAGGCAGGTGGTCGAGGCGGTCAGCTCGGCGGCGTGGATATTGCCGTCGACCCAGAAGGCCGGCTTGTCGACATCGGCGCCGGTGGCCTGGTTGGTCAGCACCAGCATCCAGATCTCGCGGCCTTCGTAGCTCTTGCCGATCGATTGCATCTGCACCAGACCGGGCCTGGCTGCGGCATAGTCGCGCAGCAAATCGGTCAAAGGTTCGTAACGGTAAAACTGGTCAAATTGTGGATGCGGGAGGTTTGTCATGGGTTTGTCCGGTTGCCCGGCGATTGTGACCAATCTGCCGAGGTCCTGCTGCGGCGCTACTTGCCAGTAGAGGCTGAGTACCTGATGAAACTGGGTTTACAGCCACTTTGGCATGCTGTTCTCCGTGGCGAAGGCCCGCATTCGATCGCCAATGGCGTGGCGCTGTTTTCGAAGTTTTATGGTCAGCGATTCAACAGCGGCGGCGCTGGCTTCACGCGGGGTTTGCCTCGGCCGCGCTAACCCAAGCCGCGAGGGCTTATGCAGAGCATCTCCTGTTCAATCAGCGCCTCATGATCACCCACATTCACCGGGATGATCTGCCCGTCCTGAATCAGCAACTCGAGCGTGATGCGGTAGGACAAATTGATGGAGACCGAGTGCAGGCCGTCCAGCCGGCCGCGCAAAGGGTGCAGACGCAGCGCCGGATGCGCAGGGTTGGCTTCGAGAAGCTGGAGTGTTTTCAGGTACTGCTGTCGCAACTCGGGGTGACGTTTCAGGAAACGCGCGGCCCGAACGTTGTATTGCGCGGTAAAGACCAGCGCGAAAGCCATTACATCGCGTCCAGCCGCGCCAGGTGGGCTTCGGCCGACTCTTGCACGCTGAGACCTGCCGCCAGGTCGACGCGGGTCTGCGCCAAAGCGGCGCTCAGTTCACATTCGCGCAGATAGTGGTACTGCGCCATACCCATCACCACAAACTTTTTTTTTGCCACGGACCGACACAACCGCTTCGGGCGCGCTGCTCAGGGCAAGCTCGATGGCCGAGATGCCTTTGGTTTTAAGGTCGTTGGCGCTGATATGTGACATGGCGGACTCCGGGAGCGTGGTCAAGCAGGATTTCAATCATCCGATGAATCGTGCGATTGATCGTGCGATGAACATAGTTTGAGGTAAAGGCGGTGCGGAGCAGGTCTGCGACCAAGGGTGGTGCTGCGCCTGACGGGAGTAGCAGTAGCTTTACAGCGATTCACATCGAGCGTATTATTTCTTCTAGCGGAATGCTATTCCGTTTAACGGGAAATTAGATGCCTGAAGCCACTAACCAACCGGGATCCACGCGCGCAGCCAACGGCCGTCCATTGTTGTCAACGGATCGGGCCCCGAGCCCCGTCAGCCGCGCTGTCGCCCTGCTCAAGCTCTTGGTGGAAGCCGGCGAGCCGCTGGGTGTCACACAACTGGCGGGCCTGGTCGACCTGCCGACCTCGACCGTGCATCGGCTGCTGCAGTTGCTCCGGGCGGAGGGCTTGGTCGTCTCACTGGAATCGCGCACTTATGGAATCGGTCCTGAGCTGCAGCGCATCTCGGGAATCGTGGTTGGCGGCATGAAACTTCCTGAACTTGCCGCCCCATTCGTCAAGGGCATCGCACACAAATTCGACGAGACGGTTCTCTTCGGCGAATACATGCGCACGCATGGCTCCCTCATGTTCACCGTGCGGGCCGATGGCGCACAGCTGCTTAAGTACGAGATCGAAATGTTTCGGCCCCTGTCACTTCTCTGGGGCGCTTCCGGCAAAGCGGTGCTCGCCTATCTCGACGAAAGTGAGATCGGCGCGATTCTCGAAAACGAATCGCCGTCCCCGGGCAAAAAACAGCCGCTGCCCAAGCTCTGTGCGCTGCTCGAAACCCTCGCTGAAGTACGCCGCAATGGGTATGCCGTCACGCAAAGTGAAAAGTTGCCCGGGGCCCGAGGTATTGCCGCGCCTGTCTTCAATGCAGCCGGCGTGGTCGGAAGCATCTGCCTCACATCGCCCGAAATGCGAACACCAAATATCGGCGTCGTCAAGATTGCCCGGGAAGTGATGCGGCAAGCCCGTGAACTGTCGCGCAGTCTGGGCGCGCCGCTGCAAGGGAAGCCGGCCGACGTGCTTTAGCAAGAAAGGCCAAGCCTCTCTCTGGAAGTTTGTGGAAGAGTGGCCTGCGCTTTCGCAGGCGTGAACATCAAAGGAGACCCGACTTGAAAGTGATCACGCACGATGCCGCGCTCGGCGCGGATGTCTACGGACTGGATTTGACAAAGCCCCTCAGCGGGGACGTTGTGGACGAACTGCGCAAACTCTTTCATGAGCGCGGGGTGGTGGCAATTCGCGGCCAAAACCTGACCCCGCTTCAACAAGTGGCGTTCGGCCGCTATTTCGGCAGTCCGGAAGAGCATTTCCTCAGCAAGTTCCTCGTCCCAGGCCGGCCTGAGCTGCTGGTCGTGTCGAACGTCATCGAGAACGGAAGGCAGATCGGCCTCATCGATGCCGGCAACGAATGGCACACGGACCTCTCCTATGCCGAACGGCCCACCTATCTGTCGATGCTCTACGCATTGGAAGTGCCGCAAGCGGACGGCAAGTCGCTTGGCGACACGCAATTCGTCAGCACTGCGGCAGCGTACGAGTCCCTCGACGAAGCAAGCAAGCAGAAGCTGAAGGGCAAGACCGCAATTCACAGCTACGCGGCGCGCACGCGGGCGAGGGCGGCTGCCAACAGCGCGCGCCCGATGCCATCGAAGGAAGAACTCGACAAGGTGCCCGATGTGGAGCACCCCATCGTGCGGCATCACCCATACACGGGACGCGGCTGCATCTTCATCAACAAGGCGTACACGACCGAAATCCGGGGCATGGCAGAGAGTGAATCCAGCGCAGAACTCGAGTTCCTCGTTTCCCATATTTCCCAACCCCGCCACTTCTTCCGGCATAACTGGCAGCCGGGCGATCTGCTGGTATGGGACAACACGCAAACGCAGCACCTGGCGACGCATGACTACAGCGCGGACCAGCGCAGGCGCATGCACCGGGTGAGCCTCAAGGGCACCGTCCCCTATGAGCAATAGACCTATGGCTCACAGTCCGTTTCACCTCGAAGGCCGCGTCGCGGTCGTTACCGGCGGCGCGAAAAATATCGGCCGCAGCATCGCGCTGGCACTCGCACGCGATGCTCGCGCTATTCCCGTGATCCTCTACGGCTCCGATACCGACGCCGCCTCCAAGATGGTGGCGGAACTTGAGGAACTAGGCATCAGTGGGGGCGCATACCAAGTCGACATCAAGGATGTCGCCGCGGTGCGGGAAGTCATCGTGCAGGTGGAGAGGGACTTCGGCCGGATTGACATCCTCGTCAACAACGCGGCGGTCAGGCCTTCCCAGAAGATCAGCGAGATCACGCTGGAAGATTGGGATGCAGTGATCGCCACCAACTTGCGGGCTCCTTTTTTCCTTAGCCAGGCGGTCCTGCCCGGAATGGTGAAACGCGGCTGGGGCCGCATCATCAACATCGGCGGGCTTGATGCGTATTGGGGCAAGCCGCGCAGGGCGCATAACGTCAGCGCGAAACTGGGACTCGCCGGGCTCAGCCGAGCCATGGCCAATGAAGTCGCCCGGTTCGGGGTCACGGTGAACGTGGTCGTTCCCGGTACGACCGATACCTACCGCCACAGCCCGGAGTGGTATCCGGAAATCGACAGGTTCTACGAAGAGCGCAAGCAGCGCATCCCCATGGGACGGCTCGGGCGGGCGGAGGAAGTAAGCCAAGCCTGCCTGTTCCTGGCGAGCGAGCAAGCCTCCTACACGACGGGCCAGGAGCTGTTCGTCAGCGGCGGCGCGTTTCCGATGGTGCGGCAACCCGCGGACGAATACCCGGCAGATGAATTCTGAAGGGCGGCCAGCGCACCTCTGATCCACAAACGAACTGGAGAGACAACCTTGAACAGCCATTTCCTTACACGCCGCCGCCTGGTCATGTCGACCGTCGCCGCCTGTTGTGCTCATATGGACCTCGCACATTCGCAGGACTACCCTTCGCGAACGGTCAAGGTGATCGTTCCTTTCCCGGCGGGCGGAGGAACAGACAAGATCACGCGTGTCGTGACCGAGCGACTCGCACAGGCATTGAAACAGCCCTTCGTGATCGACAACCGGGGCGGCGCAAGCGCGAACATCGGCGCAGCGCTGGTTGCGAAATCGCCAGCTGATGGACACACTATTCTCGTGGGGGCGCCGAACCACACGGCCAACATCAGCCTTTACCAGAACCTCGGATACGACATCCTGGTCGACTTGGTGCCGGTCACCATGCTGGCCGCCACGCCGCTGATGCTGGTTGTACATCCCTCGCTCGGTATCAAGGACCTGCGCCAGCTCATCGACTATGCGAAGAAGAACCCCGACAAGCTGGCATACGCATCGAACGGAGCGGGCAGTGCGCCGCACCTTGCGGCGGAGATGTTCTGCCAGCAGACCGGAACACGGATGACACACATCCCTTATCGGGGAAGCGCGCCGGCGGTGCTCGCAGCACTGACGGGAGAAGTGCAAGTCATGTTCGGCAGCGTGCCGTCGGTGCACGAGTTCGTCAAAGTGAACAAGCTCATCGCCCTCGGCGTCACGAGCGGCCAACGCACTCCCCTCGTTCCGGAAGTGCCCACTCTTTCGGCGGCCGGCCTGCCCGGGTACGAGATGCTCACTTGGTACGGCTTCTTCGTACCGAAGGGAACCCCTCCTGAAGTGATCCGCCGTCTGTATGAAAGCACGCACGAGGTTCTCGAGGAC
>CAMDHE010000018.1 GCA_945898095.1 Roseateles toxinivorans
CGGCCGCTGCAAGCCAGCGGGCAAAAGATCAAGAAGAACGGAACCAACAGTCAGCCCTCGTTCGAGCTGACCGAGAACCCTGACATCCTGGCTGCGGTCGCTGCCTTGCCGGACAAGCCTTATTGCGTCGGATTTGCGGCCGAGACCGAAGACCTGCTCAAGCATGCACGCGAAAAGCTGCTGCGCAAGAACTTGCCGCTGATCGTCGGCAACCTCGGCCCGGCGACTTTCGGCCGCGATGACAACGCGCTGCTGCTGATCGACGCCGAAGGCCAGCGCGAACTGCCCCATAACGACAAGCTGAGCCTGGCGCGCCTGTTGATCAGCGAGATCGCCTCGCGCCTGGAGAAACAATGACCACCGTAGACATCAAATTGCTCGACCCGCGCATGGCCGGGCTGCTGCCCGCTTATGCCACGCCAGGCAGTGCCGGGCTGGACCTGCGTGCCTGTCTCGATTCAGCGGTGACGCTGGCGCCGGGCCAGACCACCCTGATCCCGACCGGCCTGGCGATTCACATCAACGATCCTGGTCTGGCCGCGCTGATCCTGCCGCGCTCGGGGCTGGGCCACAAGCATGGCATCGTGCTGGGCAATCTGGTTGGCTTGATCGATTCCGATTACCAGGGCCAGTTGCTGGTCAGTTGCTGGAACCGCGGCCAGACCACTTTCGTGATCGAGCCGCTGGAGCGGATCGCTCAACTGGTGCTGGTACCGGTAGTGCAAGCGCAATTCCGCTTGGTCGAAGAATTCGATGCCACGCAGCGCGGCGAGGGCGGTTTCGGCTCGACCGGCTGAACCGCGCCGATCGAGCTCAGTGCAGCTGCGCGTCCGGTGGCGCGCCATTGAGCAGGCTGAAGACGGCCTCGCCCATGCTGCCGGCTTCGATTTCGGCTTCGGTCGCCGAACGCACGTCGAGCACCTTCATATGCATGCGCAGACCCAAGCCTGCGAGCGGATGGTTGCCGTCCAGCACCACATGGGCGGGATAGACCTCGGTAACCGTGTAGATCGCATCGGCTGGCATGTCTTCGGAAGCAGCGCCTGAAGGTAGACCTTCGATCTGCATGCCGGGTTCAACGCCGTCCGGGAACAGCATGCGCGCTTCAAAGCAGACCAGGCCTGAGTCATATTCGCCAAAAGCATGCTCCGGCTCCAGCGAGATGTCGGCTTCGAAACCTTTCTCCTGGCCTTCCAGCGCTTCTTCGACCTTGGCGAACAGATCGTCTGCCCCGTAAAAAAATTCCAGCGGTTCAGCCAGCTCATCGATCAGTTGACCTTGGGCATCTTCAAGTCGCCAGGTCAGGCAGACAATACAGGGTGCGGTGATTTGCATAGCTTCGATGATCGCACAAGCATTCGCCGGATCGACAACAGCAGACAGACAGACTCAAGCAACTTCATGGATATTTCAAAACCAATACCGCTGCTCGGCGGCCTTTCGCCCGAGCAATTCATGCGTCGGCATTGGGAAAAAAAGCCCTTATTGGTCAGGCAAGCGCTACCCGGTATCAAGCCGCCGGCTTCGCGCGTTGAACTCGCCAGGCTGGCAGCCAGTGCCGATGTTGAGTCGCGCCTGGTCAGCGCTTTTGACGGCCGCTGGGCCTTGCGCCAAGGTCCGATCGCCAAACTCCCGCCGTTCTCGAAACCGGGCTGGACCTTGTTGGTGCAAGGTCTGGAGCAACACCTTCCGGCCGCCAAACAACTGCTGAGCGAATTCCGCTTTGTTCCCGAGGCGCGGCTCGACGATCTGATGATTTCCTACGCCAGCGACGGCGGTGGCGTCGGTCCGCATTTCGATTCCTACGATGTGTTCCTGATCCAGGTTCATGGCAAGCGTCGCTGGCGCATCGGCAAGCAGAAGAACGCGCTGCTGCGCAACGATGTACCGCTGAAAATAATCGCCAATTTCGAGCCTCAGCAGGAATATCTGCTTGAGGCCGGTGACATGCTTTATCTACCCCCCGGTTGGGCGCATGACGGCGTGGCTGAAGGCGAGTGCATGACCTGTTCGGTGGGTTTCCGCTCGCCCTGGCGCACTGATCTTGCCAAGGACCTGCTGCAGCGCCTGATGGGTGACGAAGATCAGGGCTATGCCAACCGTATGTATGTCGACCCGAAACAGCCTGCCACGGCGCAGCCCGGGATGATTCCCGAAGCGCTGCAATTGTTTGCCCAGGATGCGGTCGAGCGTGCTTTGCGCCAGCCCTTGGCATTGGAACGCGCGCTCGGGGAGGCCCTGACCGAACCGAAAGCGCGGGTCTGGTTCGAACCCGGCGCACCGCTTCCGCCAGGCGTTGGCCTGCGTCTCGATCGGCGCAGTCGCCTGATGTATGACCATCAACATGTCTTCATCAATGGCGAGTCATTTCTGGCGGGTGGCCGTGATCAACGCTTGATCCGCTTGTTAGCGGATCAGCATGCCTTGAGCGCTGATCAGGTGGCCCAGTTGTCTGCAGGTGCGCGCGAGTTGCTCGATCAATGGGCCGAAGATGGCTGGGTTCAAGCCGCGGCGCGTGAATGAAGCAAGGCCGGGAGTTTAGGGATGCTCTGCATAACCCCTCACGGCTTGTGCAAGTGCTGCCTCGGGCGGTCTGCGGCGTTGCATTTCTTGCCAATAGCACGCGCTATTGGCCGCAAAATGCGCCTTGCATCCCATCCCGATCCGCACCGCACCCGCTCGCGTTGAGTTATGCAGAGCATCCTTAGTTTCAGGGGGTGCGGTGAATATATCGCTGCTCTGTGGCAGATGATTCTGCATAGTCAGTCGGTTTGCATCGCTGCCATTCGCTCGCTCTGGCTTGTTCCGGTTGATTCGGCTATTGCCGTAATGCGCGCGAGTGCGAGCCCAATGATCCTGGCTAGGACGGTCCGGTCGAGGCCTTGTTGGCGCCCGGCCCATAGCCGTCGAGTGTTCTGAGTCTGTTGGCTGCAGGCCGCAAATCGTGGTTTGTAGACGACAAAAATTGCGGAAATCATCTGCCTGATTGAATTATTTGCTGCCGGCCCACAACATTTTTTTCAATCATTTACCGTCTCTGCGGTTGGTTTGTGAGTATTCCTGCAACTACAGGCTATACTTCGGCGCTAGGCGGCGGAGCTTCTCAGGGTTTCCTCGTCTTGCGCTGCTGAAGTCTGCAAAATGCATAGTGTTTTGCAAGGCTTCAATAAATTCTCTGATAACTGCATCGTCATTAACGATTTTGAGGACAAGTATGAACAAGTCGATCCTGTTGGTTTCCCTGTTGGCTGCCTTTGCCCTGTCCGCTTGCGGCAAGAAGGAAGAAGCTGCACCTGCACCAGTCGCTGCACCTGCGCCTGCTGCTGAAGTCGCTTCGGCTCCTGCTGCTGACGCTTCGGCACCTGCTGCAGCTCCTGCAGCTTCGGCTGCTGCCAGCAAGTAATCGGTTTCCGGTCACTGCAAAAGCCGCCTGGCTCACGCCAGGCGGCTTTTTGTTGTCCGTTCGTTCGATCAGCCGAGATCCAGCCAGGCGCTGCCCAAGGCCTGACTCGCCACCGAAAGTTGAACTGAGTCCAACAGGCCGGCAAGCGCTGCCGCGGCCAGGGCGGGCGAGTTGTTGCGCTCGCTCAGATGTGCTGCCAGCACATGTCGCAAGCCTGGGTGCAGGCATTGCGCCAGCAATTCCGCCGCGCAGCCATTCGATAAATGCCCATGGCTGCCCAGGATGCGACGCTTCAGGCCCGCTGGATAGCTCGATGCGCGCAGCATCGCCTCGTCATGATTGCACTCAAGCAGCAGGGCGTCGCAAGCTTGCAGCGATTGGACCAGGCTCGGCGTCAACGAGCCCGTGTCGGTGATCAATCCCAGGCGTTGCAGTCCATCATGGCAGGTCAGTTGCAGCGGCTCGTTTGCATCATGCGGTACGGCAAAGGGCAGCAGTTCAAGGTCGCCCATCGCCAAGGCAAGGCCGTCACGTGCAAAGTTGAGCAGTTCAGGGTCGAAATCGGGCTTGCCTATGGCTCGCCAAGTGCCGCGACTGGTCCAGAGTGGTACACGATGGCGCATCGCCAAAGTCAGGGCGCAACCCACATGGTCACCATGCTCATGCGTGATGAAGACCGCGCTCAGGGCCTCCGGTGCGCTGCCGGCGCGCAGCAAGCGGCGGGTGAGATCGCGCAGGCTGAAGCCGCAGTCGACCAGCAACTGGGTGCTGGTGATGCCCTGGCTGGCCTCTATCAGGGTGGCATTGCCACCGCTGCCGCTGCCCAGGCTGCAAAAGCGCATCAATTCAGCCGCCGCTCAACGGGCCGGCAGGGTTCAGCGCAAATCGTCCATCAGCAAATTCAGGATCCGCTTGGCAATGTCGTTGGTCTGTTGCTGACCCTTGTCATCAAGCACGGTGACCGTACTGCGCTCGCCTTCGGATTTCACCGAGACGCGATAGCGCATGGCCGACAAGCCCTTGTCGCTGGTGAACAGGCGCTCAAAGAAGTTCGGTTCCTCTTTGCCGGCCTGGTTCGGGTCCGAATAGCGCAGGAAGAACAGCCCTTGCTTGCGATCGCGGTCTTCAACCGTGAAACCATGGCGGTCGAGCGACTGGCCGACGCGACGCCAGGCGCGCTCGAAATTCTCGTTGACCTGCAGGCTGTTCGGTACTTCTGAAAGTGCTCTGGAACGCGCAGGGGCGACAGTCTTTGAACCAGCCACCGGTGCTGCTGCCAGCGCGGCCTTGGCGGCCTCTTCCTTGGCGCCCAGCTTGAGCATCAGCCGGGACAGCATTTCAGCTTCAAGTTGCGGGTCGCTCGGGCGCCCGGTCCAGGTGGTTTGATCCTTTTGCTGGGTCGAATAGACCTCTTGCATGCCACGATGGCTGATGTAGATCTCGGTGCCGGTGCCGACGCGCTCGACCCTTGTGCGGTACATATCGCGCTCGCCGGTCGAGTAGAGACTGTCAAATATTTTGCCGATCGCCGCACGGACAAAGTCCTGCGGCAATTTGGCGCGGTTTTCATGCCAGCTGGTTTCCATCATGCCGACTTCGGTTTCTTCCTTGGCGATTTCGAAACCGCTGTCGACCCAGAACGCGCGCAATTGTGGCCACAGTTGCTCGGGAGCTAGCGAACTGCTCAACCAGCGCGAACCATCATTGCGCTGCAGTTTCAATTCACCTGATGAATTCAGTGCGATCTTGGCAGAAGCGGCAGCATTGGCTCCGGCATTCGATTTCGACCCCGAGCCGCTTTGCAACGAAGAAGCGCTGACCACACCGCCCTGCACCTGGGCACGGTTGTCGCGCGCCAACTGGGTCAGGTCAGGAGGCACCTCGAGGCCGCCAGTCTGTCTGGCCGAACTGCGGTAATCGACCTTGTCGGACGAGAACATTTTCTCGAACGTCGTGCAACCGGCCAGCGAAGCTGCCAGCAGCAAACAGGCCATGCGCACCGGGGTGGCTTTGGAAGAATCAATTGAGAATCGAGTCACGCGAAACATCTCCGAAGGTCAGAATTGCGTCGTTCATAGTCCGACGCTGGTGCCTGCGACTTGAACGTCGCTGGGTGGATTAGAGCAGACTGGACTGGATCAATCCGGCTTCAAGCATTGCTTGTTCGACAATGGCTTGGCCAGCAACGGTCAGCGGTGTGATTGGCAGGCGCAGTGCGGCATGGCATCGACCGAGTCGTTGCAGCGCCCATTTGGTCGGCGCCGGGCTTGGTTCGCAGAACAACTGCTTGTGCAGACCCAGCAACTGGAAATGGATTCGGACCGCTTCGCGCACATTGCCGGCCAGTGCTGCGTGACAAAGCTCGCGCATCGCACGTGGCGCGACGTTGGCCGTGACGCTGACATTGCCATGTCCGCCCAGCAGCATCAGGGCGATGGCGGTGCCATCGTCTCCCGAAAAGATCGAAAACCCGGCCGGTGCGCCTTTGATCAATTGGGCCGCACGTTCGATATTGCCGCTGGCCTCCTTGATGCCGAAGACGCCGGGAAGACCAGCGCAGCGCAGCGCAGTTTCAGGTTGCATATCGGCGACCGTGCGGCCGGGCACGTTGTAAAGCATCATCGGAATATCGACGGCTTCGGCGATGGCCTTGAAATGCTGGTAGATGCCTTCTTGCGAGGGCTTGTTGTAATAAGGTACAACCGACAAGCTGCAATCGGCGCCGACCTTCTTGGCAAAGCGGCTCAGCTCAATCGCTTCGGCGGTTGAATTGCCGCCTGTTCCCGCCATGATGGGCAGACGGCCGGCAGCATGTTGAACCGCTATGCGGATGATTTCGCAATGCTCCTCGACATTGACTGTTGGCGATTCTCCGGTCGTCCCGACGACGCAAATGCAGTCGGTTCCTTCGGCGATATGCCAGTCAATCAAGCTGCGCAATGCGGCGTAATCGACGCTGCCGTCATCCTGCATCGGCGTCACGAGTGCAACGATGCTGCCAACTAGTCCGTTCATTGAGCGTTCCTCATAATCCGACGATTCTACTGAAGGACAGGATCCTGGCTTAGCGCATGGCGCGGGAACAGGCCATCAGACCCATTGTCGCGCCGCGCTGCAATGCGTTGCACATAGCGCGGGTTGGTGGCAGCCGCATCGAAGCCATCTTCAAAAGCGACGATGCGCAGGCCCGCGCAAGCCTGCAGCAACTCGCCCGGTTGCAGCAGGAACTCGGGCCTTGCCGGCCTGCCAATCGATTGTTGACCGTTCGCGAAGGTCTCGTAAATCAACCAGCCGCCGGGTGCAACACAAGCAACGATTTGCGGCAGCAGCGGCCGCCAAAGATAGTTGCAGACCAGCACCAGATCAAATTGCCGCTCGCCCAGTGACCAGGGCGACTGCTCGATGTCGGCCACGATCGTTTCGGCGATGCGCTGCAATGGCGCGATCGCGGCGGCATCGCGGTCGATACCAGTGACCCGCATGCCGGCGGCGGCGAGGTGAAGCAGATTGCGCCCCGAGCCGCAAGCCAGATCGAGCGCGCTGGCGCCTGGAGGCATCGCCTGGGGCCAGCGCAGCAGCCAGTTCGAAGGTTTGTTGTTCATCAGCATTGGCTAGAAGCAAGCCCAGAGTTGCTCTGACAAGCTGATCATCAGACCGGGTTGCAGATAGGCCGTGAATACGGCAGCGAGCAGCAACAAGGCCATCGCCCGGATGACGAGCTTTTGTTTCATGCTGGCAAAGCAACTCGCACGATTGGCGTTTCGCGCACCGGCAGATTGACCAGCGCGGCCAGCACGCCCAGACCGATGCACAAATACCAGACGATGTCGTAGCTGCCGCTGACGTCATAGAGCTTGCCCCCCAGCCAGACGCCGAGGAAGCTTCCGATCTGGTGGCTCAGGAAGACGAAGCCGCTGAGCATCGACATATGCTGGACACCGAAAATCTGTACCAGCGCCGCATTCGTCGCCGGTACTGTCGACAGCCACAGCACGCCCATCACGGCCGAGAAAATGTAGACCGATGTCGGCGTCAGCGGCGCGCTCAAGAAACCGATGATCGTCACCGAACGCAGGATATAGATCGCCGACAGGATGTAATGTTTGGGAAAGCGCTGCCCCAGCGAGCCCGCCAGGTAAGTGCCGAAGACATTGAAAAGCCCGATCAACGCCAGCGCATAAGTCGCGACTTGCGGGCTCAGGCCATGATCTTTCAGATAGCTTGGCATATGCACGCCGATGAAGACCACCTGGAAGCCGCAGACGAAATAGCCGGCCATCAGCAACTGGAAGCTGCGGTAGCCGAAGGCTTCTCGAAGGGCTTGGCTGATGCTTTGATGCTGGGCATGAACCAGTTTGGCGTTCAAGGGCTCCTTGAGGCCGAAGGCCAGGGGCACGATCAGCAGCGAGCAGCAAGCCAGAATGAACAAGGCGTTTTGCCAACCGGTGCCGCTGATCAGCCAGTTTTCAACCGGCACCATCAGGAACTGCCCGAAACTTCCGGCGGCCGCCACCACCCCCATCGCCCAGGAGCGTTTTTCAGGTGCGACATTGCGTCCGATGACGCCGTAGATGACGGCGTAAGTTGTGCCCGACTGGGCAATGCCGATCAGCAATCCGGCGCTGCCGGTGAAAGCCAACCCCGACGTCGACAAAGCCATCAGGACCAGCCCCATCGCGTAAAGCAGACCGCCGACGATCAAGACCCGGAAGGGCCCGAAGCGGTCGGCCAGCATGCCGGCGGCCGGGCCCGCCAGACCCCAGGCAATGTTCTGGATCGCCAGGGCGAAGGCAAAGGTTTCGCGGGTCCAGCCGCGGTCCATCGTGATCGGCTGCAACCACAAACCAAAGCCATGGCGTATGCCCATCGACAGGGTCACGATCAGCGCCCCGCAGAGCAGGACCTGAAACAGAGACAAGGTTTTTCGCGTTTCTGGAAGATTCATCGGAAGAATATAGGGCAAGGCGGATCAGCCCGCTGTCACATCGGTTATTGCCACCCGCGTCAGCGGCTCAATACCCGACCCTGCTTGACTCTGAGCTGGATGCCGGCCAGCGCGTCCAGGTTCTGGAGCGGATTGTCGGCCAGCAGTAGAAAACTCGCTTCGCAACCGTTGTCGAAACATCCCAGGCGCCGCTTAGGGAAGAGCGCGCGTGGCGTATCGATGCTGGCGATGCGCAACAGCGCGGCCCGCTCGAAGACGCCCAGCGCATCGAGACTGCGCAGTTCGGCCAGCGAGTTCGAGGTGAAATCGTCCGAGCCGAGCAGCAGTGGCACACCGGCATTCAGCAGTAGGCGCAGGTTCTCGACCTGCAGCTTGCGCACGGCGGCCAGGCGCTCCGGCGGCATGCGGAACAACGCTGTTGCGGCAGTGGCGGTGATCACGCCGATCTTGCGTTTGCCAGCTTCAGCAGCGACCTCGGGGCTGATCCGGTACTGCTCGACACTGCTGCCTTCGTGGAAAAAATAGCCCGGCAGATGGGCAATCCAATCGACGCCGGCCTGGACCGATAGCGCAAAGTCAGCTGCGGTCTCGACATGGGAAATGACCCGCAACTTATCCTGGTGGGCGCGGCGGACGATCAGCGCCGGCAACTCGGGTTTGAGTCCCAGACGGCCTTGCTGCCGCGGGTCGGCGCGCAGCTCCGGGCTTTCGACCCGGCTCAGCATCAGTTTGACCAGGTCGGTCTTGCGGCTAGCCAGCAACGGCCATTTCTGGGCGATTTGCTCGGCCTGGTCGATGATCAGCACCGCCTTGTCGGCGAAGTCCTCAAGCTTTGGTTTGGCCGCTGTCGGATCATCGCTCGGCTCCATCAACTGGGCCAGTGGCAAGCCGTCGGACGAGGTGATGCAAGCGGTGGTGAAGAGCACATCGGGCGTGGCCGGTTGGCTGGCCAAAGTCCGCACAGCGGCCACTGCAGTTGGCTCGCCGCATTGCATCGCCGCGTAGAACACGCCGTCGTTCAGGTAGCTGCCGGCAAAGCGGGCAAAGCCCCAGCTGTTCTGTAAATTATTGTTGTTCGCTTCGGCCAGCGGCGGGATCAGGAACTGGCCTTTCAGGTCCATGCGGCGCTGCGCACGCTTGATTTTCTGGCTGGTGAAGCGCCCGTCCTTGACATAGAGGGTGCCGCGTTTGAAGTTTTGGCCGTCGAACCAGCGGGCGTTTTTCAACTCCATCGTGACTGCGGGGCCGGCACGGAAGTTGTCGTTGTCAGGTTTACCCAGGCAGGGCAAGGCCAGCAAGACTGAAAAAAGCAAAAGAATGGGGTGCAGTCGCATAAGGACGCCATGCTAGCGGGCTTTGCCACGGGCGGACCATAGAATCTGCCCCCATGGCCAGTAAAGCACCCTCACAAACACAATCTTCAGCGGCAGGCAGTTACGGTGAAGGCTCGATCCGGGTGCTCAAGGGCCTGGAGCCGGTCAAGCAGCGCCCCGGCATGTACACCCGCACCGGCAACCCGCTGCATACGATCCAGGAAGTCATTGACAACGCCGCCGATGAGGCCCTGGCCGGTTTCGGCAAAAAGATCGACCTGGTCCAGCATGGCGACGGCTCGGTCACGGTCTCCGACGATGGCCGCGGCATCCCCTTCGGTCTGCATCCCGAAGAAGGTGTGTCGGTGGTCGAGATCGTCTTCACCCGCTTGCATGCCGGGGGCAAGTTCGACAAGGGTTCGGGCGGCGCCTACAGCTTTTCAGGCGGTTTGCATGGCGTGGGCGTCAGCGTCACCAATGCGCTGGCCAAGCGACTTGAAGTGACGGTCTGGCGCGACGGTCAGGTCGCCAGTCTGGCTTTCGAAGGTGGCGATGTGGTCGAGCCGGTCAGCATCCGCAGGGCCGAGCGCGGCGATCGCAAGCAGGGCACCAGCGTGCGCGTCTGGCCCGACGCAAAATATTTTGAAAGCGCCGAGCTGCCCAAGGGCGAGTTGCTGCACCTGTTGCGCAGCAAGGCGGTGCTGATGCCGGGCGTCACGGTGACGCTGAAAAACGAGAAGAGCGGCGAGTTGCTGACCTGGGTTTATCAAGGCGGCCTGCGCGACTATCTGCTGCAGACCTTGCAGTTTGACGCCCTGATTCCGCTGATCGAAGGTGCGCAATATGCCGGCCGCTCAGAGACCGAGAATTTTGCTGAAGGTGAGGGTGCAGCCTGGGTGCTGGCCTTTACCGAAGAGGGCGCGCCGGTGCGCGAAAGCTATGTCAACCTGATCCCGACGGTGGCCGGAGGCACGCATGAATCCGGGCTCAAGGACGGGTTGTTCGGCGCGATCAAGGGTTTCATCGAGATGCACAGCCTGCTGCCCAAAGGCGTCAAGCTGATGCCTGATGATGTCTTTTCGCGTGCCAATTTCGTGCTGTCAGCCAAGGTGCTGGATCCGCAGTTCCAGGGTCAGACCAAGGAGCGTTTGAACAGCCGCGATGCCTTGCGCTTGGTGTCGAGCTATGTGAAGCCGAGCCTTGAGCTCTGGTTGAACCAGCATGTCGAGCATGGCAAGAAGCTTGCCGAGCTGGTGATCAAGCAGGCGCAGACGCGTCAGCGGGCCTCGCAGAAAGTTGAAAAACGCAAGGGCTCGGGTGTGGCGGTGCTGCCCGGCAAGCTGACCGATTGCGAGAGTCGCGACATCCTGCACAACGAGATCTTCCTGGTCGAAGGCGATTCGGCCGGCGGTTCCGCCAAGATGGGCCGGAACAAGGAAACGCAGGCAATCCTGCCGCTGCGTGGCAAGGTGCTCAATACATGGGAGGTCGAACGTGACCGCCTGTTTGCCAACAACGAGATCCACGACATTTCGGTGGCCTTGGGGGTCGATCCTCATGGCAAGAATGACAGCCCCGACCTGAGCGGCCTGCGTTACGGCAAGGTCTGCATCCTGTCCGATGCTGATGTCGACGGCTCGCATATCCAGGTGTTGTTGTTGACCTTGTTCTTTCGCCATTTCCCCAAGCTGGTCGAGACCGGCCATGTCTATGTGGCGCGGCCGCCGCTGTATCGGGTCGATGCGCCGGCTCGCGGCAAAAAGCCGGCGGCCAAGATCTATGCGCTCGACGAAGGCGAGCTCGGCGCGACATTGGACAAGCTGCGCAAGGAAGGCGCGCGCGATGGCAGTTGGAGCATCAGCCGCTTCAAAGGGCTGGGCGAAATGAGTGCCTTGCAGTTGTGGGACACGACGCTGAACCCCGAGACGCGCCGGCTCAGCCGCATCGTTTATGGGCAGCTCGACCTCGGACAGACCGAAACGGCGATCAACAAATTGATGGGCAAGGGCGAGGCCGCGTCGCGGCGCGAACTGATGGAAATCCATGGCGATTCGGTCGAGGTCGATGTATGAACGCGCGCCGAATCAAGCCTGAGCAGAACAGAACATGAACCAGACCACGATCGATTTTGATCCGCCCCCCGAGCCCTCAGCTGATGATGGCGATGCGCTGACGCTGGCGCATTACGCCGAGCGTGCTTACCTCGAATATGCGCTGTCGGTTGTCAAGGGCCGGGCGCTGCCCGATGTCTGCGATGG
The DNA here is from genome assembly GCA_945898095.1 of Roseateles toxinivorans. Lineage (GTDB taxonomy): Bacteria > Pseudomonadota > Gammaproteobacteria > Burkholderiales > Burkholderiaceae_C > Paucibacter_A > Paucibacter_A toxinivorans_A. The sequence continues at coordinate 11,920 of CAMDHE010000018.1, forward strand.
ACAGAAACCGGTGCAGCGCCGCATCCTCTATTCGATGGAGCGGATGGGACTGGCTTTCAGCGGCAGCAGCGGCCCCAAACCGGTCAAAGGGGCGCGTGTCGTTGGCGATGTGCTCGGCCGTTTCCACCCGCATGGCGACCAGTCGGTCTACGACGCGCTGGTCAGGATGGCGCAGGACTTCTCCCAGCGCTATCCGCTGATCGACGGCCAGGGCAACTTCGGCAGCCGCGATGGCGACGGTGCAGCGGCGATGCGCTATACCGAGGCAAGGTTGGCGCCAATTGCGCGGCTCTTGCTTGACGAGATCGACGAAGGCACGGTCGAGTTCACGCCGAACTATGACGGCTCGACCCAGGAGCCACGGCAGCTGCCGGCGCGCCTGCCCTTTGTGCTCTTGAACGGCGCCAGCGGCATCGCCGTCGGCATGGCCACCGAGGTCCCCAGCCACAACTTGCGCGAGGTCGCTGCAGCGGCTGTGGCCCTGCTGAAACACCCGACCTTGAGTGACGACGAGTTGTTCGAGCTGTTGCCGGGCCCTGACTATCCGGGCGGCGGCCAGCTGATCAGCCCGGCCGAGGATATTCGCGCCGCTTACCTGACCGGCCGCGGCAGCATGAAATTGCGCGCACGCTGGAAGATCGAAGAGCTGGCGCGTGGCCAATGGCAGCTGGTCGTCACCGAACTGCCGCATGGCTGCAGCAGCCAGCGTGTGCTGGAAGAAATCGACGAGCTGTCCAACCCCAAGGTCAAGACCGGCAAGAAAGCCCTGAGCCAGGAACAGATGTTGCTGAAGGCCGGCTTGCTCGCGGTGCTTGACTGCGTGCGCGACGAGTCGAACAAGGACGCTGCAGTGCGGCTGGTGTTCGAACCCAAGAGCCGCGCGGTCGAACAGCAGGACTTGATCTCGGTGCTGCTGGCCCAGACCAGCCTGGAGACTTCGGCTTCGGTCAACCTGACGATGATCGGCGCCGATGGCCGGCCGACGCTGAAAAGCCTGCGCCAGATCATCAATGAATGGCTCGGCTACCGGCAGCAAACGGTACAGCGCCGCACCCAGCACCGGCTGACCCGGGTGCTCGACCGCATCCATGTGCTCGAAGGGCGCTATCTGGTGCTGTTGAACATCGACGAGGTGATCCGCATCATCCGCAATGCCGACGAGCCCAAGCCTGCGCTGATCGAGCGCTTCAAGCTGAGCGAACGACAGGCCGAGGATATTCTGGAAATCCGCCTGCGCCAACTCGCCAGGCTCGAAGCGATCAAGATCGAGCAGGAGCTCAAAGCGCTGCGCGAAGAAGAGATCCGCTTGGCTGCGATCCTTGGCGACGCGGCCGTATTGAAGCGGCTGTTGGTGAAGGAAATCGAGGCCGATGCCAAGCAATATGGCGACGCCAGGCGCACGCTGATCCAGACCGAAAAGCGCGCGACGACCGAAGTGAAGATCGTCGATGAAGCGGTCACCGTCGTCGTCAGCGCCAAAGGCTGGGTGCGGGCCTTGAAAGGCCATGAGCTCGACAAGGCCGCGCTGGCCTTCAAGTCGGGCGACCAGCTCTACGGCACATTTGCTTGCCGCAGCGTCGACCCCTTGATCGTCTTCGGTGCCAATGGCCGGGTCTATTCGGTGCCGGTGGCCTTGCTGCCAGGCGGGCGCGGCGATGGCCAGCCGATCACGACCATGATCGAGCTTGAAGCGGGTAGCCAGATCGCGCATTTCCATGCCGCCAGTGCGCAGCAGCGCCTCGTGCTGGCTGGCAGCGCTGGCTATGGCCTGATCGCGCAGGTTGGCGATCTGGTCGGTAGACAAAAGGCCGGCAAGACCTTCCTCACTTTGGAAGGTGACGAGCAGGCATTGGCACCCGCACCGGCGCCGGAAAATGTTTCAGCGCAATTGGCTTGCCTGTCATCGGCGGGCCGATTGCTCACCTATTCGCTTGACGAGCTCAAGCATCAACCGAAAGGCGGCCGAGGCCTGACCTTGATCGATCTCGACAAGGGTGAGACCTTGCTCAGCGTGGCGGTCTTCATGCAGGCCTTGCGGGTGATCGGCAGCGGGCGTAGCGCCAAACCCAAGGATGAATTGTTCAAGGGTGTGGCGCTGTCCAGCTATGCCGGCCGGCGTGCGCGCAAGGGCCGCCAGGTCGAGGGTATGCAGAAGGTTTTCAAGCTCTTGGCGCCCTGAAAGTTGCCGGGAAAATGACGGCATCGGGCCTAGATTGAACTGGGGGGCGAGCAAGGTCTGCAGGGCGGGGTCGTCGAGACTCGGTCCTGCCAGATGGCAAGTCCCTGTTCATCTCAACCTTTCCCGGAGCCCTAGACATGATGAAACTGAAATCGATTGCTGCCACCGCCTTGCTGGGTGGTCTTTGTATCGCAGCGACGGCGAACACCTACAACCTCGGTATTCTTGACTCAAGCGCCTTTGACACCCTGGGCATGCTGTCCGACAAGTATGCGGCCAACTCGGTGATTTCCGACGACTGGAACTTCACGATCGGCACCCATTCAGATGTGTCCTTCAGCGCCTTGCAGACCTTCGCTGTTTCTACAGGCGCGATCAGCAATTTTGCCGGGGTGCTGGTCGGCCATGGCAATCTGGCATCGACATCTAGCGGCGGCAACACCATGCTGAGCTGGATCGGTTCGTTGGGCAGCGGCGATTACACCGTCCATGTCACGGGTATGACGAATCTGAAAAATGCGGCGTACCTTGGCACGGTGTCAGCGTCTCCCGCGCCCGAGCCCGAGACTTATGCGATGCTGCTGGCAGGTCTGGGCGTGGTTGGCTTTGTGGCGCGCCGCCGCAGACCCAGCTGACAGCCTTGCCGGCAAGAACGACCAGCGGGCCATGCCCGCTTTTTTGTTGCCAGCTCAGGTTCTTGCCATCGCCGCTGCGCATTCAGGTACCAGCGCAGGTCCCTTGTAGATCAATCCGGTATAGATCTGAACCAGGTCGGCACCCGCCTGCAGCTTGGTTCTTGCATCGGCGCCGCTGAGCACGCCGCCGACGCCGATGATCGGGTAGTTGCCACCCAGGGCTGCGCGCAGCAGCCGGATCACCTTGTTGCTGGCCTCGAAAACCGGCCGGCCGGACAGGCCGCCGGCTTCCTCTGCATGGCGCAGGCCCTTGACGGCATCGCGTGCAATCGTCGTGTTGGTCGCGATCACGCCGTCGATGCCATTGGCTTGCAGCGTCCTGGCGATCACGGCGACTTGCGCTTCGTCGAGGTCAGGCGCGATCTTCACCAGCATCGGTACCTGGCGTTTTGCCGCAGTTTCAAGTTTCAGCTTGCATTCTTGCAAGCTCGAAAGCAGGGCATCGAGCGCTGCGTCGCTCTGCAATTCGCGCAGGTTCTTGGTGTTCGGGCTGGAGATATTGACCGCGATGTAGTCGGCATGGGGAAACACCCCTTTTAGCGCAAGCAGGTAATCGTCGGCTGCCCGTTCGATCGGCGTGGCTGCGTTCTTGCCGATGTTGAGGCCGACGATCCCGCCATTGGCGCGGAAGCTTCTGGCCCGCTGCACATTGGCCAGGAATGAGGCCAGGCCTTCGTTGTTGAAGCCCAGGCGGTTGATCAAGGCGTCGGCTTCGGTCAAGCGGAACATCCTTGGCTTGTCGTTGCCGGGCTGTGCTTTGGGTGTCACCGTACCGACTTCGATGAAGCCAAAACCCATGGCGCCGAGGCCGTCGATGCAGCGGCCATTCTTGTCCAGTCCGGCGGCCAGGCCGATCCGGTTGGGGAACTTCAGTCCGGCCAGCAGCAGGGGATCGTCGACCCGCTTTTGCGACCACAGGCATTGCGCAGGGGTGTTCTGCAAGCGTGCCAGCGCATGCAAGGTCAGCTCATGGGCTTGCTCGGGGTCGATGCCGAACAGAAACGGGCGGGTCAGGGCATAGGGGATCAACTGCATCGGGGGATTGTCTCATCGGCCCTGGCTGCATTGATAATCGAAGGCATGACAACATTTGAAAACAGGCTCGACTTCGAGATCGGCAGCCGGGATGCCACCCGCGACGCCACGCGCACCGATGACACCAGAATCCAGGCGGTTCGCCCGCTGATCTCGCCGGCCTTGTTGCTCGACGAGCAACCGGCTTCCGATGCCGCACTGGAAATGGTCGAGAACGCGCGAACCGGCATCAGCGCGATCCTGCAGGGGCGCAGCGACCGCCTGCTGGTCGTCGTCGGCCCCTGCTCGATCCACGATCATGACCAGGCAATGGAATATGCCAGCTTGCTGAAGGCGCTGGCTGACGAGTTGCAGCAGGATCTGTTGATCGTGATGCGGGTCTACTTCGAGAAGCCGCGCACGACGGTCGGCTGGAAGGGCTATATCAACGACCCGCATCTCGACGGCAGCTTTCACATGAATGAAGGCCTTCGATTGGCGCGTCAACTGCTGATCGATATCAGCACTCTGGGCCTGCCGGCTGGCACTGAATTCCTCGACCTGCTGTCGCCGCAATATATTTCCGACTTGATCGCCTGGGGCGCGATTGGCGCGCGCACGACCGAAAGCCAGAGCCATCGCCAGCTCGCTTCAGGCATGTCCTGTCCGGTCGGGTTCAAGAACGGCACCGATGGCGGCATCAAGGTCGCCAGCGACGCCGTCCTGGCAGCGCAGGCTCCCCATGCCTTCATCGGCATGACCAAGATGGGGTTGGCGGCGATTTTCGAGACCCGCGGCAATGCCGATTGCCACATCATCCTGCGCGGCGGCAAAGCGACGAACTTCGACGCGGCATCGGTTGCCGCCGCCTGCGATGTGCTGCGCGGTGCCGGCCTGCGCGAGCAGGTGATGATCGACTTTTCACATGCCAATTCGAGCAAAAAGTACGAGCGCCAGGTCGATGTCAGCCATGATGTCGCGGGGCAGATCGCCGCTGGAGATGCGCGCATCACTGGCGTGATGATCGAAAGCCATTTGCAAGCGGGCAGACAGGATCTGGCGCCGGGACAGTCGAAATCCGCACTCAAACATGGCGTCTCGATCACCGACGCCTGCCTTGGCTGGAGCCAGACCGAGCCGCTGCTGCGCGAGCTCGCCGCAGCCGTCCGAAACAGAAGAAATGCCCACTGACATGACCCAAGACGAACTGAAAACCCTGGTCGGCCAGGCGGCGCTCCACTATGTCGTCCCTGGCAGCATCGTCGGTGTCGGCACCGGCTCGACCGTTGATAAATTCATCGACGCGCTGGCTGCCAGCGGCATCACCATCAAGGGTGCGGTTTCGAGCTCGCTGCGCAGTACCGAGCGGATGCAGGCGCTGGGCATCACCGTGCTGGATGCCAGCGTGGTGCAAAGCCTGCCGGTCTACATCGACGGCGCTGATGAGATTGACCATGCCGGCCACATGATCAAGGGCGGCGGTGCTGCCTTGACGCGGGAGAAAATCGTCGCCGATCTGGCTGATCGCTTCATCTGCATTGCCGACGAGTCGAAGCTGGTCAGCCTGCTGGGCAGATTCCCCTTGCCGGTCGAAGTGATCCCGATGGCTGCAGCCCAGATCGCGCGCCGCTTCGAAGACATCGGCGCCAGGGCTGAACTGCGTGCCGGTTGCATCACCGACAACGGCTGCCAGATCCTCGATGTGCATGGCTTGCAGATTGCCGATCCGATCGCTTTCGAGACTCAAGTCAATCAATGGCCAGGCGTCGTGACAGTCGGCCTGTTCGCCCGCAAGCCCGCCTCGGTCTGCCTGCTCGGCACTGCCGAAGGTGTGAAGACGCTCAGCTTCTAGGTCGACGCGTTGCGCGCACGGCAAAGCGCGCTGGGTCGATCGCATCGAGCAGGCAGGCTTCCAGAGGCACTGGCGCGCCGGTGACCTGTGCCGCCATCACCTCGGCGCAAAGCGCTGCCCAACTGATGCCGCGCGACCCCATGGCCATGCAGATTGCCAGGCCTGGCTGGCGCGGTATGAAGCGGGTCTGGTCCTGCCGGCCGCTGAAGCCAGCGATCGGTAATCCGCCGACGAGGGGCAGGCGGTCGCTGGTGGCCAGGCGCCAGCCAACGCGTCCAGCCAGTTCCGCCTGGGGTATCGCATCGAGATGGGCCAACTGGGCCAACTTGGCCCATTGGGCCAGATTGTGCTGGTGGTCGGCTTCGCGCAAGCTGGCGTCCATATCCTCCTCCTGGCTGGTCGCTCCGCACCAGAGGCCTTGCTGGCCGTCGGCAATCGCATAGCCGATACCCGCCACCGGCAGCCTGGGCCAAGGCTCGGCCTTGCTGAGATGACTGAGCTGGCCGCGCAGCCTGAGCAGCGGCATGGCCGGGGCCAGCCCATGCAGCAGGTTGATTGCCTGATGGCCGCCTGCCAGCACCAGCAGCGGCGCCTCGCCCAGCAACTGACCCTGGGCATCCAGCGCTTGCCAATCTTCACCCGCTCGATGGATGCTGGCGACATGGCAGTTCAATTGGGTCTGCGCCTGCGCAGCCTCAAGCATGGCGGAGGCATAAGCCGCGGGCGGCAGCGCACCGCCGCCGGGGTAGAACCAGGCCGGCTGCTGCAGATCGAGCCCGCTGGCTTGCGATGCCGCTGCTGCGTCGAGCGCCTGCACATAGTCGCAAGGCAGGCCTTGATTGGCGATCAAGGCCTGCATCTGTACCAGGCTGAGCTTCAGCTCGATCCGGAGCAGACCGGCCTGGCGCCATGGCAAGGCCGGTAGCGCGTTGAGCCAATGGCTTGTCTGCAGTGCTGCTGCGCGGTTGAAGCGGGCATGCAGTCCGTCATCGGGGTTCAGCGTGCCGTGGAACAAGCCGCAAGGGTTGCCCGAACTGGCCTGCGCGATGCCTGGCAGCGAATCGATGACCTGGCTGGCAATGCCTTGTTTTGCCAGCGCCCAGGCGCAAGCGGCGCCGGCCAGACCGGCGCCGATGATCAGGGCCTGACGCGCATGGGGCGCCAAGGGCAATCGTCCCGCTGGTTGATGCAGCTTGTGGCGCGGCGCAAAGCGCGCCACGCACATGCCGCCCTTGTTGGCAAAGCCGCGTTGCCGTTCGCAGGCAAAGCCGGCTGCAGCCAGTCCGGCGCGCAGGGCCGGTGCGACGCTCCAGGTTGCGGCAGTGGCGCCCTCGGCGGCATGCCTGCCCATTGCTTTGAGCAGATGGCTGTCCCACATCGCCGGGTTGCTGGCCGGATTGAATCCGTCCAGGAAAAAGGCGTCGACTTCGACCGCCAGTTCCCGCAACCAGTCATGCACATCGCCCAGACAGAGCAGCAGCAGCACGCGGTCGTCGGCAAAGCTCAAGCGGTGCAGGTTCGGCGTCAAAGGTGGCCAGGCGGCAACCAGTTGATCGGCCAGATCAACCAGGGTCGAATGCTGCTGCGCTTGCTGCAAGTCTTGTTTGCGCAGCGGGTGCTTTTCGATGCTGATAAAGACCAGCTGTTGGCAGCGCTGCGGATCCTGTCGCCAGGCGTCCCAGCAGGCGATGAAGTTGTTGCCGAGGCCGAAACCGGTCTCCAGGATGGTGAAACGCTGGCGCTGCGCCCAGCGCCGGGGCAAGTCGTTGCCGCCCAGAAAGACATGGCGTGCCTGCTCGATGGCGCCGGCGCGGCTGTGATAAACGTCCCCGAAGGCGGGGGCGCTCGGGGCTGAAGGGTCGGAAAAGTCGACTTCGGCCGGGACGATCGGATGGGTTTTCATTCCCGGGCGAGTATGCCCCCGGTCAATGCTCAGCAGTCGACCGTCTCGCCATGTTGAGGCACGCGCACGCGCCAGCCGAGTTCATCCTGGATGCGGCTGCGCAGCGCGTCGCTGGCCTCGGGTTCACCGTGGATGACATAGACCTGTGAGGGTGCCTGCTTGAAGCCGCGCAGCCAAGCCATCAAGCCATCGGCATCGGCATGGCCCGAGAAGCCTTCCAGATGGCTGACCTCGGCATTGACCGGGACGAAATGACCATGCAGCTTGACTTCGCGCGCGCCGCCGACCATCTTGGCGCCGCGGCTCCCTGCCACCTGAAAGCCGGGAAAGGCAATATGGTGGCGGGCTTGCGGCGCCATCGTCTCCAGATGGTTGAGGACGCGGCCGCCAGTGGCCATGCCGCTGGCCGAGATCACGATCGAAGGTCGACTGCGTGGCCCCGCCAGGCTGGCAGCCAGCCTCACCGATTCAGCTTGCTTGGTCACGAGGTGAACGCCATCGCAAAGACCCGCGGCGTCTGAAGCAGTGATGCGCAACAGCTTCTTGTGGCGGATCGTCAACTCGGTCGCGGCCGCGGCCATCGGGCTGTCCAGATAGATCGGCAGATCCTGCGACAAGTCGCCCGCCTCGCGCAGCCTTTGCAGCACCAGCAGCAACGCCTGGGCGCGGCCGACGGCGAAACTGGGCAGCAGCAGACTGCCGCCGCGCTTGATGGTGTCGCGCAGGATCTGCGCCAGCCTGGCTTGCACATCCTCCGGCGGGTGCAGGCGGTTGCCGTAAGTCGACTCGACCAGCAGGATGTCGGCTGCTTCAATCCTTTGCGGTGGCGGCATCAACAGGTCATTGTTGCGGCCGACATCGCCTGAAAAAACCAAAGTCTTGCCTTCGGCCACCACCGTGATCGCGCAGGCGCCGAGCAGATGGCCGATCGGTGTGAAACGGATCGACGCGCTGCCGAGTTGCAAACGACCATCCCGGGGCAGTCCGACGAAATGGGTCAAGGCCTTTTTCACGTCGTTGACCGTGTACAGCGGCAGCGCCTTGGCATGTTTGCTGGTGCCATAGCGGTTGGCGCGGCGTGCGTCCTCTTCCTGCAAATGCGCGCTGTCGAGCAACAGCACTTCGCAGAGGTCCCGGGTCGCACCGCTCGAAAAAATCTGGCCGTTGAAGCCCTGACGTCGCAAGGCCGGGATATAGCCGCTGTGGTCCAGATGGGCATGTGACAGCAGGACTGCGTCGATGCTCGCGGCGGCTGCGCCCAGGCCGGCCCAGTTGCGCTCGCGCAGGGCTTTGTAGCCCTGGAACAGGCCGCAATCGAGCAGGATCCGTTGCTCGCCCAGATCGAGCAGATGGCGTGAACCGGTGACTGAATCAGCTGCGCCGAGAAATGTGATTTTCATGCGAACCCTTGCATCGTTGATGCGAGGATTGCAGCACCGGCGTTATGGGCAAGGCATGACTCAGCGCAAGCTGCCCGGAGCCTAAAAGCAAAAAGCCCGATCAATGCGACCGGGCTCTTTATCGGGTCAAGCTGACTTCAGCGCTTGGGCGGACCCGAGCGAGGAGGAGGACGTCCGCCGCCGCCGGCCGGCCGCGGCGCACCCGGACGCGCCGCATGGCTGGAAGGACGGCCATTGCGATCACCGCCACCGTCACGTGAACCGGCGCCCGGCGCGCCGCGCGGGGCTGATCGACCGCCGCCGCCACCACCACCACCGCCACCGCCGCGCGAATTGCCACGGCCGCCGCCGCCGCCGGAGCGGCTGCCATTGTTGTTGAGGATCATCCGGCCGAGCACGATAGGCTCGGGCTTTTCACTTGGGTCAGGTGCAAAGCCGGGGACGATTTCCTTTGGAATTTCGCGTTTGATCAACTTTTCGATTTCACGCAGGAAGCCGTTCTCGTCGACGCAGACCAGCGATACCGCCACACCCTCGGCGCCGGCACGACCGGTGCGGCCGATGCGGTGGACATAGTCCTCCGACACATTGGGCAGTTCGAAGTTGACGACATGGGGCAATTGGTCGATGTCGATGCCGCGCGCGGCGATGTCGGTTGCCACCAGCACCTGCAGGTCACCGGTCTTGAACTCGGCCAAGGCCTTGGTACGCGCACCCTGGCTCTTGTTGCCGTGGATCGCCATGGCACTGATGCCCTGGTCGTTCAGATAGTCGGTCAGGCGGTTGGCGCCATGCTTCATGCGGGTGAAGACCAGCACCTGATGCCAGTTGCCCTGCTTGATCAGATGGGCGAGCAACTCCTTCTTGCGCTCGCGGCCGACCGGGTGCACTTTCTGCTCGATCGTCTCGGCAGTCTGGTTGCGGCGCGCAACTTCGATCAATGCCGGTTGGTTCAACAGGCGATCAGCCAGATTCTTGATCTCGTCGCTGAAGGTGGCCGAGAACAGCAGGCATTGTTTCTTCGCCGGCAACATCGCCAGCACTTTCTTGATGTCATGCACGAAGCCCATGTCGAGCATGCGGTCGGCTTCGTCGAGTACCAGGATTTGCACCTGGCTCAAGTCCAGCGTGCCTTGCTGCGCATGATCGAGCAAGCGCCCCGGGGTGGCGACGAGGATGTCGACACCGTCGCGCAGACGATTGATCTGAGGCTGCATGCCGACGCCACCGAACATCACCATGCTGGTCAGGGGCAGGTATTTGCCGTAAGTCTTGACGCTTTCTTCAACCTGAGCTGCGAGCTCGCGGGTCGGTGTCAGTACCAGCGCACGGATGGCGGGCTTGCCGCGCTTGTTGGTGGCGGGCGCGCCCAAGCTCAGGCGCTGCAACATCGGCAGCGTGAAGCCGGCGGTTTTGCCGGTGCCGGTCTGTGCGCCGGCGAGCAGGTCGCCGCCTTGCAATACGGCGGGAATCGCCTGCAGCTGGATCGGTGTTGGAGTCGTGTAGCCAGCGTCTGTGATGGCCTTCAGGAGGGGCAGGGCGAGGCCCAGGGATTCAAAAGTCATTGCTTGCTTATGGCGCACGGTGCCCTGGATGCCGGCCAGCGCTGCATGGGCAACGCCAGTCTTGGGGCCTGCGATAGGAATGTGCTTGAGCTGAAAGGAGAAGCCACGGCAAGACTGGTAGCCGCGGCGTAGCCTCTGATTGTAGCCGGATAGGCTCAAACGGGAGGGATAACCCGCTGTTTCCTGTGCAAGGCGGGTTCTGGCCGTAGCTGCGAGCTGAGTAAAAGGCCGCTCTGGCCGAAACTGCGACAATTACCGGTTGGACGCCTTGCCAGTCAAGGCGCAAGCCTCAGCAGTCAATCGTCAGAAATTTTCAGGAAGCCCCATGGCGCAATACGTCTTTTCAATGAATCGTGTCACCAAGACGGTGCCGCCCAAACGCCAGATCTTGCGCAATGTGTCCTTGTCTTTCTTCCCCGGTGCCAAGATCGGTGTGCTCGGTGTGAATGGTTCGGGCAAGTCGAGCCTGCTGAAGATCATGGCCGGCGTTGACAAGGACATCGAAGGTGAAGCGATTGCGATGCCCGGCCTGAAGATCGGTTATCTGGAGCAGGAACCGAAGTTGAATCCTGATCAGTCGGTGCGTGAAGCGGTTGAAGAAGGCATCGGCGGTGTGCTGGCTGCGAAAAAGCGACTCGATGAAGTCTATGCGGCCTATGCCGATGAAGATGCTGATTTCGACGCGCTCGCCGCAGAACAGGGCGAACTCGAATCGATCATTGCGGCAGCCGGCAGCGAAAACACCGACCTGCAACTTGAAATGGCGGCCGACGCCTTGAACCTGCCGCCCTGGGATGCGCGTATCGGCCTGTTGTCGGGTGGCGAAAAACGCCGCGTCGCGCTCTGCCGTCTGCTGCTTTCCAAGCCCGACATGCTGCTGCTGGACGAGCCGACCAATCACCTGGATGCAGAATCGGTCGACTGGCTGGAGCAGTTCCTCAGCCGCTTCCCTGGCACTGTCGTGGCGATCACCCATGATCGTTACTTCCTCGACAACGCCGCCCAATGGATTCTTGAACTGGACCGCGGCGCTGGCATACCCTGGAAGGGCAATTATTCTGACTGGCTGGAACAGAAGGAACGCCGCCTCGAGCAGGAGCAAAAGGGTGAGGAGTCGCGCGCCAAGGCGATGAAGAAAGAACTCGAATGGGTCAGGTCCAACGCCAAGGGACGGCAGAGCAAGAGCAAGGCCCGTCTGGCTCGCTTTGAAGAGTTGTCGGACGTCGATTACCAGAAGCGCAATGAGACCAATGAGATCTTCATCCCGGTGGCCGAGCGACTGGGCAACGAGGTGATCGAATTCGAGAATGTGTCGAAGAGCTTCGGCGATCGCCTGCTGATCGACAACCTCAGCTTCAAGGTGCCGGCAGGCGCCATCGTCGGCATCATCGGCCCCAACGGCGCCGGCAAGTCAACCTTGTTCCGCATGATCCAGGGCCAGGAGCAACCCGATAGCGGTAAGGTCATGATCGGCAAAACGGCGCAACTGGCTTTTGTCGACCAGAGCCGCGAGAGCCTGGCTGACGACAAGACAGTCTGGCAGGATGTCTCGGGCGGTCTCGACAATATCGTCGTTGGCAAATTCATCATGCCTAGCCGTGCCTATCTGGGCCGCTTCAACTTCAAGGGCAATGACCAGCAAAAACTGGTCGGCAATCTGTCGGGTGGTGAGCGCGGACGCTTGCACCTGGCCAAGACCCTGGCGCAGGGCGGCAATGTGCTGATGCTCGACGAACCGTCAAATGACCTTGATGTGGAAACCCTGCGCGCGCTCGAAGAGGCGATGCTCGAATTCGCCGGTTCGGCCATGGTGATCTCGCATGACCGCTGGTTCCTTGACCGGATTGCCACCCATATCCTGGCTTGCGAAGGCAACTCGCAGTGGGTCTTCTTTGATGGCAATTACCATGAGTACGAAGCCGACAAGAAGAAGCGTCTGGGCGAAGAGGGTGCGCGTCCGAAGCGGATGCGCTTCAAGCCGATCAAGTAAACGGAATCGGCAGGGAAGGGTTCAAAGCGAGTTGGCCAGGCCCTGTCTTAACCATTCTTTACGCTTCGAGCATGGGCGAGTAACGAGCAGGCGCGAAGATGGAGCCTTCCAAATACTCCGAGGAGAAACCCCATGAGCCAAGTGAATTTGATGAAGTTGTTGAAGACCGGCGCTGTGGTGTCGGTGCTGGCATTGAGCGGCCTGACCGCCATGGCGCAAGGGCATGGCGGTATGCGTGGCGGCCAAGGCGGCCCCGAAATGATGATGGGCGGCAGGATCGAACAGGTGCTCGAGGCAGTCGATGCGACCGATGCCCAGCGCGCTCAGATCAAGCAGATCATGCAAGCTGCGCGCGTCGACATGAAGGCCCAGCATCAAGCCGGCAACAAGTTGCGTCAGCAGGGCTTGGCCTTGTTCGCCGCAACGAACATCGACGCCGCAGCGATCGAAGCCTTGCGGGTGCAGATGCAGGCTCAGCATGAAGCGGTCAGCAAACGCATGAGTGTGGTGATGGTTGAAGTCGCACGGGTGCTGACACCCGAGCAGCGCGCCAAATTCGCCGAGCGGATGAAAAAGCGTCAGGCCCGGATGGCCGAGCATATGCAGCCACGCCCGGCCAAGAACGCCAACTGAAGCAAATCCCGGGGCATGGCTCCCGGGGCCTCGGACCTTGCGCTAGTCAGACCAGGATGTAGATGAAACTGTTGTTGATCGATGATGACGCCAGGCTGACGGCGATGCTCAGCGAGTATCTGACTGCTGCCGGTTTCGAAGTGGCCTCAGCGGGCTCATTGAAGGCGGGCCGGCAGTTGCTGGCGGAGGGCAATCACGATCTGCTGGTGCTCGATCTGATGCTGCCTGATGGCGACGGGCTCGACTTTTGCCGCGAATTGCGCGCTCACCCGCAGACGCGGCGCCTGCCGGTGCTGATGCTGTCGGCGCGCGGTGAGTCGATGGACCGGATCCTCGGGCTGGAACTCGGTGCCGACGATTACCTGGCCAAACCGTTCGAACCGAGGGAGTTGCAAGCCAGGATCAAGGCCTTGTTGCGCCGATCCGAACCGGTTGCTGCCGAAGATGATGTGCTGCGCTTCGGCCGGCTGGAAATCGATCCGGCAGCAAGGTTGGCCAGGCTTGACGGGCAGGCCTGCGACCTGACTGGCCACCAGTTTGACCTGTTGATGGTGCTGGCGCAAAGCCCCGGTCGGGTGCTGACGCGCGATCAAATCATGGACTCTCTCAAAGGCCACCCGCTCGATGCATTTGACCGTTCGATCGATGTGCATATCTCGCGCATCCGGTCGGTGATCGAAGATGATGTCAAGGCGCCGCGGCGGGTTTTGACCGTGCGCGGTGTCGGCTATGTCTTTGCCCGCAAGCAAGATGCCGAGCCGAATCACTGAGACCTGCCTGAGGCATTGATGCGCTCGCTCTATCTCCGCATCTACCTGACCCTGGTCCTGCTGTTGCTGGTGTTCGGCTTTGGTTCGACCTGGCTGTTTCAGCGCCATATCGAGCAGGAGCGAGGCAATGCCGAAGCCCTGGCCCCGGAACGCCTGAATGCGATGGTGCAGCTGATTTATCGCGCCTTGCCGCCTGCCAGCGCACCTCGTGCCGAGCAGGCTGCTGCCTTGCAAGACTGGGGTCAGCGGCTGCGCATGGCGATCGCCTTGAACGACGTCGATGGCAAGCGCATCGCGGCCTCCGAAAGGTACGAACAGCGCGAGACCGAAGCCGGTGTGCGAAGCATTCATATGCCGATGGCTGATGGGCGCAGCTTGGCAATGATCCGGGTCCCCAGGCCGCAGCCAGGGTTCGGGCAGATCATGTCCGAGGGCGGTCGCGAAGGCGGGCCAACTGGCATGAGGCCCCGCGGACCCAGGCGTGACGATTCACCCTGGCAGATGCTGACCGAGCCTCAGAATGGCCATTGGCTGCTGATTTTTCTAGTGCTGCTGTTCCTCGGTGTGGCCGCCGGTGCCTATCCGGTGGTGCGCCGTTTGACGCGACGACTGGAAGAATTGAAGCGTGGTGTCGAGCAGTTTGGCTCTGGCCAGTTGGCGCATCGCGTCGACCAGAAGGGCAATGACGAGGTGGCGGCGCTGGCTGCCAGCTTCAACCTGGCCGCAGCGCAGATCGAAACGCTGTTGCGCTCGCAGCAGTCGATGCTGGCCAATGCCAGCCATGAATTGCGTTCGCCGCTGGCGCGCTTGAAGATGGCTGTGGCGATGATCGACGAAGCCGGCCCGGCGCAACGCGCCAGACTGGCGACCGAAATCGACACCAATATTGCCGAGCTCGACGCCCTGGTCGAGGAGGTGCTGCTGGCGAGCCGATTGGATTCCGATGCCCAGCATGCTGCCGAGGATGTCGATCTGCTCGGCATGGCGGCCGAAGAGGCGGCGCGTACCGGCGCCGAATTCGAGTCGGCGCCAGGGCTGACCCGCATGACTGTCGTCGGTGAAGAGCGCTTGCTCAGGCGTGCGCTGCGTAACCTGCTTGACAATGCCTGCCGCTATGGCGGCAGCCAGGTTCGGCTCGAATTGCAGCGCGTCGGCAGCATGGCCGAACTGCGAGTTTGCGACCGCGGTCCGGGTGTCCCCGCCGCGATGCGTGAGCGCATCTTCGATGCATTTTTTCGCTTGCCCGGCCATGCTGAACAGGCGGGTGGCGTCGGCCTTGGCCTGAGTCTGGTCCGGCAGATCGCCTTGCGCCATGGCGGGCAGGTGCGCTGCGAAGCAAGGCCGGGCGGTGGCAGCCTGTTCGTGCTGAGCCTTCCGACAGGCTGACTGCAGTCTGTTTATCATCGGACCCGAGCCGCAGCCCTTGCGGCAGGAGGCCTGAGATGAATGCAATGCAGAACAAATACGCTTTGGTCACCGGCGCAGGTTCGGGCATCGGCCGTGCTTGTGCGCTGGCGCTGATGAATGCCGGCTGGCGCGTAGCCCTGGTCGGGCGGCAAATCGAACCTTTGCAACAGACGGCTGCAATGTTCCAAGACCCGGCGCAGGCGCTGGTGCTGGCCGCTGACGTCGGCCGGCCGGCGCAAGTCAGCGCCTTGTTTGAACAGATCAGGGGTGAGTTCGGTCGGCTCGACCTGCTGTTCAACAACGCCGGTATTGCCGCACCAGCGCTGCCGATCGACGAACTGACGTTCGAGCAATGGCAGGCGGTTGTCGACGTCAACCTGACCGGCAGCTTCCTCTGCGCGCAGGCCGCTTTCAAGCTGATGAAGTCGCAGGCGCCGAAAGGCGGCCGCATCATCAACAACGGTTCGATCTCGGCTTATGCGCCGCGACCTTTTTCAGCCCCTTACACCGCGACCAAACATGCGATCACCGGCTTGACCAAAGCCTTGTCGCTTGACGGACGGGCTCACGACATCGCCTGTGGTCAGCTTGACCTCGGCAATGCCCTGACCGAGATGGCCATGCCGATGACGCGCGGTGTGCGTCAGGCTGATGGCCGCATCGCGATTGAATCGACGATGGATGTCGACCATGCGGCTTCGGCGCTGCTTTATATGGCCGGGCTGCCGCTGTCGGCGAATGTGCAGTTCATGACGGTGATGGCGACCGCGATGCCCTATGTCGGGCGCGGCTGAAAGCTTTATTTACCAGCGCTTGCTGCTCAACTCGCGCAAGATCTCGCCGTAGATCCGGTAGCGCGAGGCGCTGATCTGGCCCTGGTCGACCGCGTCGCGAACGCCGCAACCGGGTTCATGCTGATGCGTGCAGTTGTAGAAGCGGCAATGGTCGGCATGGCGCCGCAGGTCGGGCATGAACAAGGGCAGATGTGCCGGCTCGATCTGCTTCAAGCCGAACTCCTGGAAGCCGGGCGAGTCGATCAGGGCGGTCTCCCGGTCGGCGTCGAGCCAATACCACTGCGTCGTCGTCGTTGTGTGGCGCCCCGAGTTCAAGGCTTGCGAAATTTCACCGACCTGGGCTTTGGCATCGGGGATCAGCAGGTTGATCAAGGTGCTCTTGCCGGTGCCGCTGGGACCCAGCACAAAAGTGCGTTTGCCAGCCAGCCAGGGCAGCAGCGTCGCGCTCGATCCCGCCGGATCGGTTTTCATCGCCAGCTCCATCATCGGCAGACCCATGGCGTGATAAGGCGCCAAGCGCTCGCGCGCCGAGGCGACGCCGGGCAGATCGGTCTTGTTCAGGGCGATCGTCGTGGCGATTCCGGCGGCCTCGGCGGCGATCAAGGAACGGGTCAACTGGCTTTCGCTGAAGACCGGCTCCACCGCCACCAGCACCAGCAACTGGTCGAGGTTGGCGGCAAAACTCTTGGTCTTCCATTCGTCCTGGCGAAACAGCAGGTTGCGCCTTGGCTCAACGGCTTCGATCACGCCCTCGTCCGAGCCGGAAGGCGCCCAGCGCACCTGGTCGCCGACAACACAGTCGCTTTTCTTGCCACGCGGATGGCAGACCAGTCGTTTGCCATCGCTGTCTTCAACGATGTAATGCCGGCCATGACCGCGCACCACCAGGCCCAGATCGAGCGCGTTGAAACGCGTCACGGGCTGGTTTCCGGCAGCGCGCTGACCTGCACGGCACAGATGAAATCATTGAGCGTCAGGCCCTGGGCTGAATGGGTGCTGAAACTGACCGTGCAAGCGTCATAGCCCAGATGCATTTCGGGGTGATGGTCCTGCCCATGGGCGACTTCGGCGACCGCGTTGACGAAGGCCATCACCTGGTAAAAGTTGTCGAAGCCAAAGCGTCTGGCGATCGAGAGCTGCTCGGGGTCGACGCTCCAGCCAGGAGCTTGCAGCAGCAGATCGTCGAGTCGGTCCTGGGTCAGGGCCTCGTGCTGCGGTGTGCATTGGGCGAGCAATAGGTTCATAGCAAGGCAGCGATGCGTTCGCTGGCGGGAGGATGTGAATAATAAAAACGCGCGTAGACCTTGTCGGGTGTCAGCGTGCCGGCATTGTCTTCATGCAGCTTCAGCAAGGCGCTGGCGAGGTCGGAACCACTGGCATGGGCGCAGGCATAGGCGTCGGCCTGGAATTCGTCGCGGCGCGAAAAATGGCTCGCCAGCGGCGTGAAGAAAAAGAAAAATACCGGCAGCACCAGCATGAACAGCAGCAGGGCCAGCGCATCGTTGGGTGCCGCCATATTCGGCTGCACGCTGAAAGCCAGGTAGAAGCCGGCTTGGGTCGACAACCAGCCCAGGCAGGCGAAACCGCCCAGACTGATCGCGAACAGCGTCAACATCCGTTTCAGCACATGCTTGTGCTTGAAATGCCCGAGCTCATGGGCCAACACGGCTTCGACTTCAGGGCCGTTCAAGCGACTCAGCAAGGTGTCGAAAAACACCACCCGCTTGGACGGGCCGAAGCCGGTGAAGTAAGCATTGCCATGGGCCGAGCGGCGGCTGCCGTCCATCACGAACAGGCCTTTGGCGGCAAAGCCGCAGCGCGCCATCAGGCCTTCGACGCGGGCTTTCAAATCGGCGTCGTCAAGCGGCGTGAATTTGTTGAACAGCGGTGCGATCAGCGTCGGGTAGATCAGCAGGATCAGCAGGTTGATCGCGACCCAGGAGCCCCAGGCCCAGAGCCACCAATAGGCGCCTGCTGCCCCCATCAACCAGAGAATCAATGCGGCGATCGGCAGGCCCAGCAGAATGCCGACCAGCGCGCCTTTGAGCATGTCGAGCGCATACAACTTCAGCGTCATGCGGTTGAAGCCGAACTGCTGCTCGATGCGGAAGATGTTGTAGAGCTCCCAGGGCAGGTCGAGCAGGCTGCCGATCAGCGTGAACGCGGCCAGCAGCGACAACTGGTAAGCCATGTTGCCGAAACGGGGCAGGACCCAATCGTACAAGGCCAGATTCAAGGCATCGAGCCCGCCCAGCAAGGTCCAGCCCAGCAGCAATGAACTGCTGAAGGCCAGATTCATTAGGCCAAAACGGCTGCGCACCAGCGTGTAATCGGCTGCTTTCTGGTGTGCTGCCAGCGGCACCTTGGCGGCAAATGCGTCGGGCACCGCCCCGCGATGCATTGCCACATGGCGCACTTGGCGACTGCTGAGCCAGAATTTGCACAACACTGAAGCCAGTAGCGCCAAGGCGAAGGCCAAGCTTAATGTGGTGGGTGAGATGGGGGGAAGAATGCTTGCAGACATCAGCGCAGTGTAGGGCTGCGACAATCCGGGCGATTCAATTGCCAAAGAAACTCCCCATATGAGCATTGCCCCGACGCTGGTCTCGAACGAACATAACCTGATCTGGATCGACCTGGAGATGACCGGCCTCTACCCGGATCGCGACCGCATCATTGAAATCGCCGTCGTCGTCACCGATGCGCAGTTGACGACGCGGGTCGAAGGCCCGGTGTTCGCGATCCACCAGAGCGATGAAGCGCTGGACAAGATGGACAACTGGAACAAGGGCACGCACGGCAAGAGCGGCTTGATCGACCGGGTCAAGGCCTCAACCATCAGCGAGGACGAAGCGGTCGCGCAGTTGATCGCCTTCCTGAAGGTCTATGTGCCTGCCGGCAAATCGCCGATGTGCGGCAACAGCATCTGCCAGGACCGCCGCTTCATGGCCAACTACATGCCCAAGCTGGAAAGCTTTTTCCATTACCGCAATGTCGATGTCTCGACCTTGAAGGAACTCGCCAGGCGTTGGAAGCCCGCGATCATGGCTGGCTTCAAGAAGCAGCAAGCCCATACCGCGCTAGCCGACATCCATGAATCGATCGACGAGATGCTCTATTACCGCGAGCATTTGCTGAGCCTTTGAGGCAATGGCCTGCCGGATCAGCTTGTCCCGGCATAGTTCCCCTACGCCTGGCCGGGATTGGCGCCTAGGCTAGACTGCCGCACCGCCGAATCGACCGCCTTCACCGGACGCAATCAATGTCTTCAATCCAAGAATCAGTCCTGCTGCAAGCGCTGCAAACCGTGATCGACCCGAATACCGGGCTTGATTTCGTCAGCACCCGGCAGGTCAAGCAGCTGCGCATCGATGGCGACTCGGTGGCCTTCGAGATCGAACTCGGCTATCCAGGCGCGAGTCAGGTCGCTGAAATCCGCCGCCAGTTGGTGGCCGCAGCGCGCCAGGTGGCTGGCGTTGCCAACGTCAGCGTCAATATCAACAGCAAGATCGTTGCCCATGCGGTGCAGCGCGGCGTGCAATTGCTGCCGGGCGTGAAGAACATCATCGCGGTGGCTTCGGGCAAGGGTGGCGTCGGCAAGAGCACGACGGCTGCCAATCTGGCCCTGGCCCTGGCGGCTGAGGGCGCCAAGGTTGGTGTTCTCGATGCCGACATCTACGGCCCGAGCCAGCCGATGATGCTGGGCATCAGCGGCAAGCCGGAAAGCCATGATGGCAAGCTGATGGAGCCGATGCTCAGCCATGGCCTGCAGATCATGTCGATCGGCTTTTTGATCGAGGAAGACCAGGCGATGATCTGGCGCGGGCCGATGGCCACGCAGGCGCTCGAGCAGTTGCTGCGGCAGACCCATTGGCAGGATCTTGACTACCTGATCGTCGACATGCCGCCCGGCACCGGCGACATTCAGTTGACCCTGTCGCAGCGCGTGCCGGTGACCGGTGCGGTGATCGTCACCACGCCGCAGGACATCGCGCTGATCGACGCCAAGAAGGGCTTGAAGATGTTCGAGAAGGTCGGCGTGCCGATTCTCGGCATCGTCGAGAACATGGCCGTCCATATCTGTACCCAATGCGGCCATGTCGAACATATCTTTGGCGCCGATGGCGGCAAACTGATGGCGCGTCAATATGGCGTCGACTACCTCGGCGCCTTGCCGCTGGCATTGACGATCCGTGAGCAGGCCGATGCCGGCCGGCCCAGCGTGATTGCCGACCCGGACGGCGAGATTGCCTCGCTTTACAAGGCTCTGGCGCGCCGGGTGGCGATCAAGATCGCAGCGCAGGCCAAGGATTATTCGAGCAAGTTCCCGAGCATCTCGATCTCCAAGAACACCTGAGCAATTTGCCATGCCGCTCAGCGAACCGTCGATCATTGCCGCGATCAAGACCGTCATTGATCCAAATACTGGTGAGGATTTCGTCTCGACCCGGCAGCTGAAAAACCTGCGCATCGATGGTGGCGACGTGGCATTCGAGATTGAACTGCCCTATCCGGCCAAGAGCCAGCTCACCGCCTTGCGCCGCGCGCTGGTGGCGGCAGTGCGCACCCAGCAGGGCGTCGAGAATGTCCATGCCAGCTTGTCGGTCAAGATCGTCGCCCATGCGGTGCAGCGTGGCGTGCAGTTGCTGCCAGGGGTGAAGAACATCGTTGCGGTGGCCTCGGGCAAGGGCGGCGTCGGCAAGAGCACGACCGCGGTCAACCTGGCCTTGGCGCTGGCGGCCGAAGGCGCTGCGGTCGGCATTCTCGATGCCGACATCTACGGCCCCAGTCAGCCGATGATGATGGGCATCAGCGGCAGGCCCGAATCTGCCGATGGCAGCTCGATGGAGCCGATGGAGAACTACGGCGTGCTGGTGATGTCGGTCGGTTTCCTCGTCGACGAGGAAGACGCGATGATCTGGCGCGGGCCGATGGCCACGCAAGCGCTCGAGCAGTTGCTGCGCCAGACCCGCTGGGGTCAACTGGACTACCTGATCATCGACATGCCACCCGGCACCGGCGACATCCAGTTGACGCTGAGCCAGAAAGTGCCGTTGACCGGCGCGGTGATCGTGACGACGCCGCAGGACATCGCGCTGCTGGATGCCAGGAAGGGCGTAAAGATGTTCGAAAAGGTTGGCGTGCCCATCCTCGGCCTGGTCGAGAACATGGCCGTGCATCTATGCGCCAATTGCGGCCATGTCGAGCATATTTTTGGTGCCGATGGCGGCAAGCGCTTGGCCGAGGACTATGCGATGGATTACCTCGGCGCCTTGCCCTTGCATATGTCAATTCGTGAGCAGGCCGACAGCGGGCGTCCGACCGTGGTCAGCGACCCCGATGGCGAAATCGCCGGTCTGTACAAAAAGGTCGCGCGCCAACTGGCGGTGAAGATTTCGCGTCAGGCCAGCGATTTTTCATCGAAGTTCCCCCGCATCGTCATTTCCAGCGCGACCTGAATGTCTGCTGATCAAGGCCTTGAAATTGCGGGCCGCAGCGGGTTTGACCTGAGTTATGGCAATCGCCGCCGAGTCTAGACTGGCCCCAATGTCCAATCTGTCCAATCTGCCCAATCCAAGCAACCAGCCGGCGCAGCCGCGTCCGGCGCTGCATGTCGCCGTCGTGATCGACCGCGAAGCCAATCCGAATCAATGGGAAGCCTGGCGCTTCTCCCTGGTCGATGTGGTCGCCCATGAAGAAGCCTTCGGCACGGTGTCGCGGGTCTTGCGCGACGATGGCCGGGTGCAGCGCAGCTTGCATCCGGACTTCAAGCTCGAGTTATTTGCCGACGAGGCCGAAGGTTATTACCTCAACCTGAGTTCGGGTGCACCGGTCTGGTTCGTGGTCTGGCGCATTGACGAAGAGGATCCCTCTCGGGCCTGGGCCGAGACTGTCAGCCTGTCCTATACCGAGGCCGGGCGCTGGCTCGATGCGCAGGAGCGCGTCGACAACGTGCCGCTGCAATCTGATCTGGTCGAATGGTTGCAGGCTTATACCGACCAGCATTACCGTCCCGAACCAAAGAAGCGCCGGCGCCCGCAGTCCTTTTTGCCACCCGAAGAAAGGCAATGATGGATCCGGACAAGGACGCCGGCTTTCTGGCGCGTTGGGGCCGCCGCAAGGCCCAAGCCCGGGCGGGTGAATTGCCGCCTGATCCACCTGCGCCGTTGCCTGTTCTGCCGGCGCAGCCGGTGCAAGCATTGGCAGACCAGCCAGCAGCGCCTCCGAAGGCGCCGCCGCTGACCCTGGCCGATGTGGCGCAGCTGACGCATGAATCAGATTACTCGCGCTTTGTCGCCGGCGGCGTCGACGAGAGCGTGAAGCGCGCGGCGATGAAAAAGCTCTTCAGCGACCCCCATTTCAACCTGATGGATGGGCTTGACACCTATATCGACGATTACGGCAAGCCCGATCCGATCCCGCTGGCGATGCTGCGGCAGATGAACCAGTCGAGCATGCTGGGTCTGTTTGAAGACGAAGACGAAGAAGAAGCAGCATGCGCAGATCAAGCGCTGCCAGACCATGCATCGAATCCCGCCAACGAAACCCTGAGCTCAAGCAATGACGACACTGATCTGCGATTGCAACAAGACGATGCCGCTGGACGGCCCGGCCCTGATCAAGGCGCTCGGTCCTGAGGCCGGCGAGGGCCTGAGTACCGTCCACACCACGCTGTGCCGGCGCGAGGCGGCAGCTTTCCAGCGTGCGGCCAAGAGCGGTGAAGACCTGCTGGTTGCTTGCACCCAGGAAAGCCGGCTGTTCCTGGAGTTGAACCAGCAAACCCAGGGCGCGCCGGGTCTGGCCGAGCGTCCGATCCGTTTCGTCAATATCCGTGAGACCGGCGGCTGGTCCAAGGACGCCAAGGCGGCCACGCCGAAGATCGCCGCCTTGATCGCGCTGGCGCAGATGCCCGACCCCGAACCGGTGTCAACAGTCAGCTACAAGTCGCAAGGCCGTTTGCTCGTGATCGGCGCGCCGGATCGCGCCGAGCGGGCAGCCCAGATGCTGGCCGGCAAGCTCGAGGTGAGCTTGCTAGTGCAGGGCAGCGGGGCGCTGCAGCAGCAAAAAACACTTGAGGTCAATTCGGGGCAAGTCACGCAGATCAGTGGCTGGCTCGGCAACTTCGAGGTCAGCTGGACGCGTAGCAATCCGATCGATCTTGACCTTTGCACGCGCTGCAATGCCTGCATCGATGCTTGCCCGACCGGTGCGATCGACTTCAGTTACCAGGTCGATCTGGCCAAATGCGGCAGCCACCGCGACTGTGTGAAGGCTTGCGATGCCGCCGCTGCGATCGACTTTACCCGTGAGCCGCAGCAGTTCAGCGAGTCCTTTGACCTGGTGCTTGACCTGCAATCAACGCCTTTCCTGTCGTTGCACCAGCCGCCCCAGGGCTATTTCCATGCCCGTGACGACAGCCAGCTCCTGAATGCGGTGCTGCAACTGTTCGACAGCGTCGGCGAGTTCGAGAAACCCAAGTTCTTCAATTACAAGCAGAAGGTCTGCGCGCACAGCCGCAACGAAAAAATCGGCTGCAACGCCTGTATCGATGTGTGCTCGGCGAATGCGATCCGCAGCGATGCGTCGCGCAAGGGCAAGGCCGGCGGCGCGACCCTGGCCGGAATCATTGTCGAACCCCATCTCTGCGTCGGTTGCGGCGCCTGTACGACGGTCTGCCCGAGCGGTGCGATCAGTTATGCAACGCCCGGACCTGCTGAACAGGGCAAGAAGATCCGCACGCTATTGGCCACTTACCATCGTGCTGGCGGCAAGAATGCGGCGCTGCTGATCCACAGCCAAGGCGCAGGCGCTGCGCTGATCGGCGAGCTTGGGCGCGCCGCGACTGTCGATGCGGCAAGTCATGGCGTGCCGGCGCGTGTGCTGCCGCTGGAAGTCTGGCATACGGCGTCCTGCGGCATCGACCTGTGGCTGTCCGCGATCGCCTTGGGTGCTTCGCAGGTCTGGGTCCTGATGACTGGCGAGGAGGCGCCTGAATACCGTGCCGCCTTGCGGGAACAGATGGCGCTGGCGCAAGAAATCTTGACCGGACTGGGCTTGCAGGGGCAGCATCTGGCCCTGCTCGAGGCCCGCGATGCGCGTGATCTGGCCGAGCTCGATGCGGCCTTGCAGGTCGCGCCGGCGCAGGTGGTGGCCCGCGCAGCCACCTTCACCGTGCAGGCTGACAAGCGGTCTACGCTGGACCTGGCGATCGAGCATCTGTCGGCCCAGGCGCTGGCCGTGCCGGATGAAATCGCCTTGCCGGCGCAGGGCAGTCCTTTCGGCAGTTTGGCGGTCGACCCTGATCGCTGCTCGATGTGCTTGAGTTGTGTCAGCGCCTGTCCATCTGCAGCCCTGGCCGACAACCCGGAGAAGCTGCAACTGCGCTTTATCGAGAAAAACTGTGTGCAATGCGGCTTGTGCGCGACGACCTGTCCCGAGAGCGCGATCACGCTGCTGCCACGGCTTTTGCTGGCTGATGGCGGACGGGCCCGCAAACAGCTGCGGGTCCTCAATGAGGTGGAGCCCTATTGCTGCATCCGCTGCGCCAAACCGTTCTCGACGCCCAAAGCGATCGAGCTGATGATGGCCAAGCTCGGCGGTCATCCGATGTTCCAGGGAGCGAGCGTGCAGCGCTTGCAGATGTGCGGTGACTGCCGCGTCATCGACATCCATAGCCACAAGGACGAAGTGAGAATCACCGACCTATGAATCAGCGCAAATCGCCCGAGGCTGCATCGCTCGATGCCGCAGTCCTCAACTGGAGCGTCTCCGACGACCGCGAGGAGTTGGCGCGGGCCGAGGTCTACGGCCTGCTCGCCAGCCTGTTCTATGCCCCACCGTCAGCCGATCTGTATGAACAACTGCAGGTCGCAGTGACCGAGGCACCAACTGCCGGAGGCTTCCTGGAAGGCAGTTGGTCAGAGCTGGTGGCGGCAGCGCGGCGGCGCACATGCGCCGAGATCGACGATGAATATGTCGGTCTGTTTGGCGGCGTCGGCAAACCTGCGGTCAGCCTGTATGGCAGTTGGTTCATCGCCGGCACGCTGAACCAGAAGCCGTTGGTCGACCTGCGCAGCGACCTCGCCGAACTGGGACTCGAGCGGCCGCCGGAAGTGCTTGAAACCGAGGACCATTTCTCCAGCCTGTGTGAAGTCATGCGCTACCTGATTGCCGGGGATGACCCCGGCGTCAGCAATCTGACTAGGCAGCAGCGTTTTTTCAATACGCATCTGCGCGGCTGGGTCGATGCCTTCTGCGATCAACTGGCCGCTCAGCCGCGAGCGCACTTTTTCCTTGCCGCCGCCGCGTTTACCCGCGACTTCTTCGCGGTCGAGGCTCAGGCCTTCGATTTGCTTGATACCTGAGGCAGATCAGATCTTTTCGCTCTGCAGTAGCCGTGTTTTCCCTGATGCCGTGGCGAGACTGAGGGGCTACATTCCGTGATAGCGAAGTGGGCTTGATCGAGCTCAATTTGGATGACGAACAGCAATATCGGAGAACAGCCATGAACAAGAAACTCACCGTTGACAATGCTGCGCCGCTGAAACGTCGAGGCTGGTTGCTTGGCGCTGGCGCGGCAGGTGCAGCCGTCCTCGCAGTCAAGGTTATGCCTGCGGCCGTTCCGGCAGCGCCGGCGGTCGAGGCTGTCCAAGCCTTGAGCGTCGAGTCCGGTGGTTATCAAGTGACGCCTCATGTATTGCGTTACTACGAAACCACCCGCTGCTGATTCCTGCGATCGAATTGATGGGCCTGCCTGACAAGGCCCGCTGGAGAAAATATGCTGCTTACCCGTAAATCCTCGGCCAACACCCAGTCCTCAACTTCAGGCCTGGTCAACAGCCTGGCGCGCGGCATGTCGCGCGCCATCCCGACGATGGACCGGCGCGTTTTCCTGCGTCGATCCGGTTTGGGAGTTGGTGCCGGCATCGCTGCCTCGCAGTTGACGCTGGTGCAGAAAAAGGCCTTTGCGGCCGATGCTCCGGCCGGCGCCTCGCGCAAGGTCGAGGTCAAACGCACGATCTGCGGCCATTGTTCGGTCGGTTGTGCGGTTGATGCAGTGGTGGAAAACGGCGTTTGGGTGCGTCAGGAACCGGTGTTCGACTCTCCCATCAACCTCGGCGCCCATTGCGCCAAGGGTGCGGCCTTGCGTGAACATGGTGAAGGCGAGCATCGTTTGCGCACGCCGATGAAACTGGTCAATGGCAAGTACCAGAAGGTCAGCTGGGACCAGGCATTGACCGAAATTTCGGCCAAGATGATCGAGCTGAAAACACAGAGTGGGCCGGACTCGGTCTTCATCGTCGGCTCCAGCAAACACAACAACGAGCAGGCCTATCTGCTGCGCAAATGGGTCAGCCTGTGGGGTAGCAATAACTGCGATCACCAGGCGCGGATCTGCCATTCGACCACGGTGGCCGGTGTCGCGAACACCTGGGGTTATGGTGCGATGACGAATTCGTACAACGACATGCGCAATTCGAAGGCGGCGATGTATATCGGCTCGAACGCTGCCGAAGCCCATCCGGTGTCGATGCTGCATATGCTGCATGCCAAGGAGACCGGCTGCAAGATGATCGTGGTCGATCCCCGCTTCACCCGCACGGCAGCCAAGGCTGATGACTATGTGCGCATCCGCTCGGGCGGAGACATTCCTTTTGTCTTCGGTCTGGTTTATCACATCTTCAAGAACGGCTGGGAAGACAAGAAGTACATCAAGGACCGTGTCTACGGCATGGACAAGGTACGCGATGAGATCATGGCTAAATGGACGCCAGACAAGGTCCTTGAGGCTTGCGGCGTCGACGAGGCGACCTGCTACAAAGTAGCCAAGACGCTGGCCGACAACCGTCCGAGCACGGTCGTCTGGTGTATGGGTCAGACCCAGCACACCACCGGCAATGCGGTCGTGCGGGCGTCCTGCATCCTGCAACTAGCGCTTGGCAATGTCGGCGTCAGCGGCGGCGGCACCAACATCTTCCGCGGGCATGACAATGTCCAGGGCGCGACCGATGTCGGACCCAACCCCGACTCGCTGCCCGGTTATTACGGCCTGGCCGAAGGCGCCTGGAAGCATTACGCCAAGGTCTGGGGTGTCGACTTCGAGTGGATCAAGAAGCAGTTTGCTCCTGGCATGCTGACCAAGCCCGGCATGACCGTGTCGCGCTGGATTGACGGCGTGACCGAGAAGAACGAGTTGATCGACCAGGCGAGCAATCTGCGCGGCCTGTTCTTCTGGGGCCATGCGCCGAACTCGCAAACGCGCGGGCTCGAGATGAAGAAGGCGATGGACAAGCTTGACCTGCTGGTCGTTGTCGACCCGTTCCCTTCGGCAACCGCGGCGATGGCGGCGATGCCGGGCAAGTCCGAAGACCTGAACCCGAACCGTGCCGTTTTCCTGCTGCCGGCTTGCACCCAGTTCGAGACCAGCGGTTCCTGCACCGCATCGAACCGGTCGCTGCAATGGCGCGAGAAAGTCATCGAGCCGCTGTGGGAATCGCGCACCGATCACATGATCATGTACCAGTTGGCGGAAAAACTCGGTTTTGGCAAGGAATTGACCAAGAGCCACAAACTGGTGGCGGGCAAGGGCGGCATGATGGAGCCTGAGCCCGAGTCGCTGCTGCGGGAAATCAACCGCAGCGTCTGGACCATTGGCTACACCGGCCAGAGCCCGGAGCGGTTGAAAGCGCATATGCGCAATATGAATGTCTTCGATGTGAAGACGCTCAAGGCCAATGGTGGCATCGACAAGGAAACCGGCTACAAGCTCGATGGCGACTATTTCGGTCTGCCCTGGCCTTGTTACGGCACGCCTGAACTGAAGCATCCAGGCTCGCCCAATCTTTACGACACCTCCAAACATGTGATGCAAGGTGGCGGCAACTTCCGTGCGAATTTCGGCGTCGAACGCGAAGGTGTGAATTTGCTGGCCGAAGATGGCTCGCATTCAAAGGGCGCCGAGATCACCACCGGTTATCCCGAGTTCGATCACCTGCTGCTGAAAAAGCTCGGTTGGTGGAACGATCTGACCGAAGCCGAGATGAAAGCCGCTGAAGGCAAGAACTGGAAGACCGATCTGTCGGGCGGCATTCAGCGTGTTGCCATGGCGCATGGTTGCCATCCCTTTGGCAATGCCAAGGCGCGCGCGGTGGTCTGGAACTTCCCCGATCCGATTCCTCAGCACCGTGAAGCGCTTTATTCGACGCGCCCGGACTTGGTCGCCAAATATCCGACCCATGACGACAAGAAGGCCTTCTGGCGTCTGCCCACCTTGTTCAAGAGCGTGCAGGAAAAGAACAAGGACATCGGCAAGACCTTCCCGCTGATCATGAGTTCTGGGCGTCTGGTCGAGTACGAGGGTGGCGGCGAAGAAACCCGCGCTAACCGATGGCTGGCCGAGTTGCAGCAGGAAATGTTCGTCGAGATCAACCCGGCGACAGCCAATGACCGCGGCATCCGCAATGGCGAAGATGTCTGGGTCACGACGCCGACCGGCGCCAAGTTGACCGTCAAGGCCTTGGTGACCGAGAGGGTCGACCGCGAGACCGTCTGGCTGCCCTTCCACTTCTCGGGTCGCTGGCAGGGCGTCGATCTGCTTCAGTATTACCCGGAAGGCGCCGCACCTATCGTGCGGGGCGAAGCAGTCAACACGGCCACCACCTATGGTTATGACAGCGTGACGATGATGCAAGAGAGCAAGACGACGGTATGCCAGGTTCAGAAGGCAACCGCCTGATGTTCCGCTGAACCTCACCGCCCAACGGAGACTGATATGGCAAGAATGAAATTCATCTGCGACGCCGAGCGCTGCATCGAGTGCAACGGTTGCGTAACGGCCTGCAAGGCCGAGAACGATGTGCCTTGGGGCGTCAACCGGCGCCGCGTGGTCACGCTCAATGATGGTGTGGCTGGCGAGAAAAGCATTTCGGTCGCCTGCATGCATTGCTCGGACGCCCCCTGCATGGCGGTCTGCCCGGTCAACTGCTTTTACCGCACCGACGAGGGCGTGGTCCTGCATGACAAGGACATCTGCATCGGCTGCGGCTATTGCTCCTATGCCTGCCCATTCGGCGCACCGCAGTTCCCGAGCAACGGCAATTTTGGCTTGCGCGGCAAGATGGATAAATGCACCTTCTGCGCCGGTGGCCCTGAAGTCAACGGCAGCGAAGCCGAGAACGAGAAATACGGCCGCAACCGTCTCTCGGAAGGCAAGTTGCCAGCCTGCGCCGAGATGTGCTCGACCAAGGCTTTGCTGGGCGGCGACGGCGATGTGGTGGCGGACATCTTCCGTACCCGCGTGCTCAATCGAGGCAAGGGCAGCGAAGTCTGGGGCTGGGGTACCGCTTATGGCAAACCGGCGCAAAGCGCTGCCGCCGAGGTGAAAAAGTGAAGGCCGGCGGATTACAGGTCATCGCGGTCATTGCAGCCATGTTGATGCTGTCTGCCTGCGGCGAGCGCGCGCAGCGTCTGGATGGGTCGGCCAAGTCCTGGGACGCACCGGCCTGGTCGGTGTCGGCCGCAGCCAACCCTGCTTTTGCGGCGGCAGGCTGGAAGGCTGGCGACAAGACCTCCTGGCAAGAGCAGATGCGCCTGCGCAACCAAGCGCAAAACGACTACGTGCGTTAAGCACTGGGGAGCAGCGATGCAATACCCGATTCAGACAGCAAAGTTGCTGGCCTGCCTGGCGATGAGCCTGGCGATGCCGGTGGTGTTCGCACAGACCTCGGTCAACCCGGCGATGGCGGCTTCGGCTGCGGCCTTTGTCGCGCCCGCCGAACCACAGGCCGACGAAAGCAACGCCCAGCGCTCGAAGAGCCAGCCCGGCAACAACGCGCCTTTCTGGCGTGGCGTGCTTGACTCAGGCGTACAACCAGGCATCAGCAATCTGCCCGGCGCCGAGCAGGGCGTGCTGATCCAGCCGATCCTCCAGTATCCGGGCTCACGCCTGACAACGGCCGGTGAAGCCTGGCGCCAGGTACGCAACCAATGGATCATTCCTTACGGCGGATCCTTGCTGCTGATCACCTTGCTCGGCTTGGGTTTGTTCTATTACACCAAGGGTCCGCTGGGCGGAGAAATTCCCGACACCGGCCGGAAAATCGAACGTTTCAGCTATTTCGAGCGGGCTGCGCATTGGAGCAATGCCGCGGCGTTTTCGGTGCTGGCGATCTCCGGTCTGGTGATCGCCTTTGGCAAGTATTTCCTGCTGCCGGTGCTCGGTGCCACCTTGTTCGGCTGGCTCACCTATGCGCTGAAAACCGCGCACAATTTCGCCGGGCCTTTGTTCGCGGTGTCGCTGGTGGTCGTGTTCATCACCTTCATGCGCGACAACATTCCGTCGCGCAACGACCTGGTCTGGCTGCTCAAGGGCGGCGGCATGTTTGGCAAGGAGCATCTTCCTTCGGAGCGCTACAACACCGGTGAGAAATTCGTTTTCTGGGCCGGTGTGTTTGTACTTGGCTTCGTGGTCGTGGCATCCGGATTGGTACTCGACAAGTTGGTGCCCGGCATGGGCTACCTGCGCGGTGACATGCAGATCGCCAATATGGTTCATGGTGTCGCGACGGTCCTGATGATGGTCTTGTTCATGGGCCATATCTATCTCGGCACCATCGGCACCAAGGGCGCCCTCGATGGCATGAAGACCGGTTATGTCGACGAGGCCTGGGCGCGCGAGCACCATGACCTTTGGTACGAAGACATCCGTTCCGGCAGGATTCCCGAGCATCGCACCCCGGCGGCCAAGGCCGACGCAGGTGTGGCTGCCCAGCACTGAGACCGACGAGGACAAACCCATGCGCTGCTCATATTCAATTTCAATCCTTGCGATCACCGCTGCCATGCTGGCTGGTTCGGTCTGGGCCAAGTTGCCTGCGCCGAGCGACGAAGCCAAGGAAAAAGCGGCCTTGGCCGCAGCCAAGACCGCCTGGTCTGACAAGGTCTCGGCCTACCAGACCTGCCAGTCGATGAACCGCGTCGCCGACAGTTATCGCAAGACTGCCAAGGCGGCAGGCAAGCCGGCCTCGGCGCCAGTAGCTACTCCTGCTTGTGCCGATCCGGGGCCTTTTGTGCCGCCGGTGGCTGCAGCAGCACCGGTTGCACCAGCAGCACCGGTTGCGCCAGCAGCCGCCGAGGCAGCGAAGGCAACGCCGAAAAAGTGACGCAAGCTGGCAAGACCGGCAGCGCCTGGCGGACCCTCGGCGCCAGCATCCTTTTCCGCTGATGAGTGACTTCTGGCCGGCCTGCGGCTATGTTCATCTGGAGTTGACGCCGCAGGGCTGGCTGAAACCGACCGAAGCCTATCTGCGCTTGTTCCTGGACTTGCCTGAACTGGCTTTGCTGCCCGAATCCTGCCGGGCCGAAATCGCCTTGCACCAACTGCTGCGGGCGGCGCCAATCAGCGCAGTCAGCGCCAAGCAACTCGGCGCGCTGAAGGACGCAGATGCGCGTGCCAATTACGCGATGTTTCTGGCTTTCCGCGACGCTTTGCTTGCGGCCGGGTCGCTGGAGGCCTATTACCTCGGCCTGATGCGCAGCCAGCGAATCGATGTGCCGCCGCTGTTCATCGACGCAATCGTGCAGGCTGTCTTGCGCCATCTGCTCGACGCTTGCGATGATGCCTTCCAGGCGCGCGCCGCCGAGCTGCTGTTCCGGCCCCAGCGTCTGACGCTGACCGAAGGCCGCTTGCTCTGCGCCGATCTCGAATCCGTCGATATGTTGCAGGAAACCGCAGGCCTGGGCAGCATCGGCCGTCTGCTGGTACAGGCCCAGGCGCCCCTGCGCAAGGTCGAGATGGCGGTGTTGACGCCCGAGAACGCCAGTGATTACTGGCAGCGCAGCGGACGCCATTTGTTCGCGCTCGACCTGACGCATGAAATCAGCAATGACCTCGGCCATGGCCTGAGCTTCACCCTGATCCGCAGTCAGTCCGGGCTGAAGGCGCTGTCGCGGGTGATGGAAGCCTGGATCCGCCATTTCCTTGGCTGCAAGGTCAAGATCACGCCGCTGCAGCAGATTGACGACCCTGCTTGGCGCTGGCATGTCGGCCTCGATGTCGAGGCGATGCGACTGCTCAACGATCTCTATGAAGACCGGCCGGTCGATGCCGAACGCATGCAGCGCTTGATCAGCCTGTTCAGGCTTGAATTTGACGATGCTGCTGAACTCAACCCGGTGATGGCCGCCGGAGGCAAGGCCAAACCGGTCTATCTCGGGCTGGCCATGAACGCCGAGCAGACGCTCCGGCTGAAGCCGCAGAACCTGTTGCTGAATCTCCCTCTGGCAGCCTTGATGTGATACTGCAGATCCATTGCCACTGGCCCCGCCTTGAACGCCTTTGCTGAAAGTCTGCGCACCGCGATTTCGCTAGTGCTCGATGCCGACCCCGTGCTGCTGCGCACCGTCGAGTTGTCCGTCTCGGTCAGCGGCGCAGCTTGCCTGATCGCGGCCGGATTCGGCCTTTCGCTGGGAGCCTGGCTGGCAGTCACCCGGATGCCCGGTCACCGGGCGCTGGTGGTGTTGCTGAATACTTTGCTGGCTCTGCCATCGGTGGTGGTGGGGCTGGTGGTTTATCTGCTGCTGTCGCGCAGCGGACCGCTCGGTTCATGGGGCATTCTGTTCACGCCCGGCGCGATGGTGATCGCGCAGACGATGCTGGTGCTGCCCGTGGTGGCGGCGCTGTCGCGCCAACTGGTGCGCGACAGCCTGCGCGATGGCGGCGATCAGCTGCGCTCGATGGGTGCGCGGCCGATCACCAACGCCTTGCTGATGCTGTTGCACGAGCGTTGGGCGGTCGCGACGATCCTGCTGACTGCCTTCGGCCGCGCAGTGTCGGAAGTCGGGGCGGTGATGATCGTCGGCGGCAATATCGACGGGGTGACGCGGGTGATCACCACCACCATCGCGCTTGAAACCAGCAAGGGCGATCTGCCGCTGGCCTTGGCGCTGGGCTTGGTCTTGCTGGCCCTGGTCGGCCTGATCAATCTGGCGATCGCGCTGAGCCAGGGTGCACAGCGCGCCGATGCTGCAGGGGCCAGGTGATGAGCGATACAGGGCCGCTGATCAGCCTGTCCGACTTCGGCGTCAAATTCGGCGCAGTCACTGCGCTGCGTGATGTCAATCTGCAAGTCAATCAGGGCGACTTCATCGCGCTGATCGGGGCCAATGGCTCGGGCAAGACCACCTTGCTGCAGGCCTTGCACGGCTTGCTGCCCGGCCATTCCGGTCAGCGGCTCGCCAGTGCGGCCAGGCAGGTGATGGTGTTCCAGCGTCCGTTCATGCTGCGACTTTCGGTCTGGAACAACCTGCGCCTGGCGCTATGGCTGGCCAAGGTCCCGGCGGCGTCGAGAGCCACATTGGCCTTGCAGGCCTTGCAACTGGCAGGGCTGACGGCCTTGCGTGACCGTCCGGCGCGCGCCTTGTCGGGCGGGGAGCAGCAGCGGCTGGCCCTGGCAAGGGCCTGGGCAACGCGCCCGGCCTTGCTGTTCCTTGATGAACCGACTGCCAACCTCGACCCCTCGGCCAAGAAAGACATTGAAGAATTGCTGGCCGGCTTCAAGGCTGCCGGTATGACCTTGATCATGAGCACGCACAATCTCGGCCAAGCCAAGCGCCTGGCCAGCCGCGTGGTCTACCTTGAATATGGGAAAATAATGGTAGATTTGGCGACTGCACGCTTCTTCAGCGAGCCAGTCGGGGACAGCGCAGCGCTGTTTTTAAAAGGGCAACTGAAATGGAACCAGGAATGAAATCAATTGCCTTGAAACGGCTGGCGCTGCTGGCGCTTTGCCTCGCACCTTGGCTGAGTCTGCCGGCATTGGCACAGGACAAGACCATCCTGATGGCGTCGACCACCAGCACCGAGCAATCGGGCCTGTTTGCCCATTTGCTGCCGGCCTTCACCAAGGCGCGTGGCATCGAGGTCAGGGTGGTGGCGCAGGGCACTGGTCAGGCGCTCGACATGGGCCGGCGCGGCGATGCCGATGTGCTGTTCGTGCATGACCAGGTTGCTGAAGAAAAGCTTGTTGCTGAAGGCTTTGGACTGGCGCGTCGGGCGGTGATGTTCAACGATTTCGTGTTGGTCGGCCCGGCTGCCGATCCGGCTGGCGTGCGCGGCCGCGACCTGGTCCTCGGCTTGAAAAAATTGGCGGCTTCCGGGCAGGTTTTCGTCTCCCGTGGCGACAAGAGCGGCACCCATGCGGCCGAGCTGCGCTTCTGGAAAACGGCCGGCATCGACAACCCTGCGGCCAAGACGCCCGAACTGTCGATCGACTACCGCGCCTGCGGCTGCGGCATGGGTCCGGCCTTGAATATCGCTGCCAGCACCGATGCTTATGTGCTTACCGATCGTGGCACCTGGCTGTCGTTCAAGAACCGCGGCAAGTTGGCGGTGCTGCTGGAGGGTGACAACAAGCTGTTCAATCAATATGGCGTCATCGTCGTCAATCCGGCCCGGCACCCGCATACCAAAACCGCGCTGGCCCAGGCTTTTTCGGATTGGGTTGTGTCGCCCGAGGGTCAGGCAGTGATTGCCAGCTACAAGATCGGCGGCGAGCAATTGTTCTTTCCGAACGCCCAGCGCTGAATTGCTGCCGTATTGCGGCGAGAATCCAGCATGATTGAAATTGAAGCCATCACCGGTTTGATCCTGGCCGGCGGTCGGGGCAGCCGCATGGGCGGGGTCGACAAGGGCCTGCAGAACCATCAAGGCATGTCGCTGGCAATGCATGCCTTGTTGCGTCTGGGCGGCCAGGTCGGCAGCCTGATGATCAATGCCAACCGCAACCTCGGCGCCTATGAGTCGATGGGTGTGCCGGTCTGGCCCGACACGCTGGCCGATTACGCCGGGCCGCTGGCCGGTTTTCTGACCGGACTCGAGCATTGCGAAACGCCTTATCTGGTCACCGTGCCCTGTGATTCGCCAAACTTTCCGGACGATCTGGTGCAGCGCCTGGCCCAGGCCTTGAGCGCCGAAGACGCCGAAATCGCCATGGCAGCCAGCTACGAAATGCAGGGCGACGGGTCGCGTCTGCAGGTCCAACCGGTGTTCTGTCTGATGAAGTCCGAGCTGATCGAAAGTCTGGTGCGCTTTACCCAGAGCGGCCAGCGCAAGATCGACAAATGGACCGCCCTGCATCGCTGCGTGCTGGTGCCTTTCGACGATGGCCAGGCCTTCGCCAATGCCAATACCTTGGAAGAACTGCAGCAGTTGCAGTCGGGCTTATGAGCCAGCCAAGCGACTTCGGCGCGGTGCTACCGCATCTGACTCATTCCCAGGCATTGCTGACCCATGAGGTGGTGGTGCTCGACGAGTTCGGGCGCAGCCGGAGCATGAATATTCCGGCCGAACGGCCGCTGACCGTTTTTGTCGACAAGCGCGAATTGGTGACCTTGATGACGCTGGGCGTGGCGCCCGAGTTGCTGGTGCTGGGTTATCTGCGCAACCAACGACTGGTCAGCCAGGCGGCCGAGGTGGAGTCGATCACCGTCGATTGGGAGGTCAGCGCGGCAGCCGTGCGCACGCGCTCGGGCATTGCCAGGATCGAAGAAAAAACGGCGCAGCGAACGATCACGACCGGCTGCGGCCAGGGCACCGTGTTCGGCGCGCTGATGGACGATGTGGCCAGCGTCAAGCTACCCGATGCGGCCAGCGCCAGGTTGCGCCAATCGACGCTCTATTCGATGCTCGAACAGATGCGCCATCAGGACAGCGTCTACAAAAAGGCTGGCTCGGTCCATGGCTGCGCCTTGTTTCGCGGGGCCGAACTGCTGGTCCATGTGGAAGACGTGGGCCGCCACAACGCGATCGACAGCATCGCCGGCTGGATGTGGATGAATGGTGTCGACGGCGCTGATAAATGCTTCTACACCACCGGCCGATTGACCAGCGAAATGGTGATGAAGTCGGCGCAGATGGGGGTGCCGATCGTCGTCTCGCGCAATGGCATCACCCAGATGGGCCATGGACTGGCCTGCGAGCTTGGCCTGACCCTGATCGGCCGCGCCAAGAACCGCCATTTCATCTGCTACAGCGGCCAGGAGCGCTTTGACAGCGAACCTGAACCTGCACGCTTGCTGGCTGAATCGCCGGCTTGAGTTTTTGGCCGGCGGCCATTCCGGCCAGCAGCCGCCTGTGTCGATGAGCGCGCTTAGACTGAAGTTCCAACTGGCAATGGACGAATTTCCCTTTTAAATCACGCGGTAGCTTGAATTCTGAGGTTGAGTTTCTGTCTACGGTCTGATGCTATCGATGAGCGCGAGCGCGCGTTTTTGGGCGGGCTCAGCGGTGGTCGTGAGCTCGAAGGTGGTGCCGTTATCGTTTGCACCAGGTGTTCGGCAAGTGTTTC
>CAMDHE010000019.1 GCA_945898095.1 Roseateles toxinivorans
CGGCCGAGGTACATGACCGCGACCCGGTCGCAGATATGCCTGACCACGCCCAGGTCATGCGAGACAAACAGGAAACTCAGGCCATGTCTGGCGCGAAGACCATCCAGCAGTTTGAGGACCTGGGCCTGCACCGAAACATCCAGGGCCGAAACCGGCTCATCGGCAACGATGAATCGCGGCGCCAGAACCAGCGCCCGGGCGATACCGATGCGCTGTCTTTGCCCGCCAGAGAATTCATGCGGATAGCGTCGCGCTGAATCAGCCGGCAACCCCACTTCAGCCAAGGCAGCGGCAACGCGCTCGTTGATTTCACTTGAGCTTTGCAGCCCATGCACTTTGAGCGGCTCGGTCAATGTTTGCGCCACTGTCCTGCGCGGATTCAGCGAGGCATAGGGGTCCTGAAAGATGATTTGCAAATGCTGTCGCACGGAACGCATGCGGGGTTTGGAAAGCCCCAGCAAATCCACGCCCTCGAAGACGACCTCGCCAGCATCGGGTTCGATCAAGCGCAACAGGCTGCGGGCAACGGTCGACTTGCCGCAACCGGATTCGCCGACCAGCCCAAGCGAGCCCTGTGCCGGCACCGAGAAGGCGACGTCTTCGACGGCGTGCACGGTGGCTGGTCGGGAAAAGAGGCTGCCGCCCACCTGGAAGCGCTTGACCAGCCCTTTGACGGCGAGGATCGGCGTTTGGCTCATGCGGCGACTCCGCGGACCCAGCAGCGAACGGTTCTTTCGGGCGCGACTTCCAGCAGCGGCGGGCGCATGGAATGGCAGCGCTCGATGGCCAGAGCGCAGCGCGGGGCAAAGGTACAACCGGCGCCGATCTCTCGAATCGACGGGACAATGCCACCAATCGGTTCGAGGTGCCCATCGCGATCGACGCGTGGCATCGATGCCAGCAGCGCTTCGGTATAAGGGTGTTTCGGGGCAGCAAAAAGTTCATTGACTGTCGCGGTTTCGACGATTTCTCCGGCATACATCACCGAGACACAGTCAGCGATCAAGGCCACCACACCGAGGTTATGGGTGATGAACATGACGGCCAGTCCGTACTCGCGCTTCAGGTCCTCGATCAGCGACAGGACCTGGGCCTGGATGGTGACGTCGAGCGCTGTGGTGGGCTCGTCGGCCAGCAGCAACCTGGGTTGGCAGGCCAGGGCGATCGCGATCATCACCCTTTGCCGCATCCCGCCAGAAAACTGGTGGGGATAGTCGCGCATGCGCTGCGCGGCCGACGGAACCCGGACCAGGTCGAGCATTCGCTGCGCTTCATTCCAGGCGCTGCTGGCATCGCAGCGACGGTGGGCGCGCACCGCCTCCGCAATCTGCTGACCGACCGGCATGGTCGGATTCAGCGCGGTCATCGGCTCCTGGAAGATCATCGCCACTTGCTTGCCGCGGATCTTGTCGAGTTCCTGCTCGGGCAAGCCGATCAGTTCGCGTCCTTCGAGCATGATGCTGCCGGATTGAATCCGCCCCGACTGCTGGGGCAACAAGCCCATCACAGCCAGCGCGGTGACGCTTTTGCCGCTGCCTGATTCGCCGACGATGGCATGGGTCTGATTGCGCTGGATCGCAAGATCCACACCCCGCACGGCGGCATGCCAGGCCCCTTCGCTACGGAACTCGACCGAAAGCCCGCGAATTTCCAGGATCGGGGCCTCAGTCATTGCGCACCTTCGGGTCGATCGCGTCGCGCAGACCGTCGCCGAGCAGGTTGATGCCGAGCACGGTGATGAGAATCGCCAACCCTGGTGCCACCGCAAGCCAGGGCGCATCGAGAATGTTTTCAAAGCCTTCGCGGATCATGCCGCCCCAGGTCGGGGTGGGCGGCTTGACGCCCAGGCCGATGAAACTCAAGGAAGCCTCGGTGCGGATCGCGGCCGCCAGCCACAAGGATGCGACCACGATCACATCCGACATCAGGTTCGGAATGATGTGCACGACCACAAGGCGCAGGTCCGAGAAGCCGAGCGCCCGCCCGGCCTCGATGAAATCGCGGTTCTTGAGCGCGATCGTGGGAGCTCTGGCGACCCGGGCGAAGGGGGCGAGTTCCGTCAAGGCGATGGCCAGTATCAAATTTTCCATGCTCGACCCCAACATGGCGACGACCATCAAGCCCAGCAGCAGCGTCGGGAACGACAGCAGAACATCAAGCAGGCTGGTGACCAGGGCGTCGAACCAGCCGCCGATATAGCCCGCGGCGATGCCGATGGCCGAACCTGCGAGCATCGCCAGCGCAATCGAGCTGACACCGATCAGCAGCGAGATGCGCCCGGCATGCAGCAGGCGGGCGAGGACGTCCCGGCCGAAGCTGTCGGTACCGAGCGGATGCGCCAGGCTCGGGCCGATCAGACGCTCGACCACGTCCTGTTCGAGCGGATCGACAGGCCAGATCCAGGGCGCAAAGACTGCGGCCAGGACAACCGCGAGGAACATCGCGAGGCCGACCAGGGAAGTGGGGTTGTTGCGGAAGCGCTGTACCCAGCCTTGTGGTGCTTGGGCGACTGCCGGGGTGGCGCTCATTTGTACCTCACCCGCGGATCAATCAGGCCGTAGGCGATGTCGGTCGCGGCATTCGCGAGCACGATGAAGCCGGCGAAGAAGACCATCAAACCTTGCAGCATGGTGTAGTCGCGCAGATTCAAGGCGCCGAGGATCAGCTTGCCAAGCCCCGGCCGGTTGAAGACGATCTCGGTCAGCACCGAATTGCCTATCATCGTGCCCAGATAAAGGCCGACGACGGTGGCTACCGGGATCATTGCATTGCGCAGCGCATGACGCCAAAGCACAGCCCGGGCACCTATGCCCTTGGCCCGCGCGGTGCGCACATAGTCCTCGCCCAGCACGTTCAGCATCGATGCCCGGCTGACCCGCGTCACATAGGCTGTCATCAGGAGGCCCAGGTTCATGGCGGGCAGGGCGAGATGTCGCAGACGGTCCAGCGGATCGTCCATCTTCGGTGCCGAAATCACCGGGAACCAGCGCAGCTCGATGGCGAAAACAAGCAGCAGCAAAATCGCCGAGACGAAGGCGGGAAAGGACAGACCCGCCAGCGAGAAAAGGCGCGTCAGCGTGTCGGGCCATTGATTGCGATGTACCGCCGCATAGGCGCCGAGCGGCACGCCGAAAAGAACGCCGAGCAGGATGGCTGCCGCTGTAAGTTCGATCGTGTACGGAAGAACCGACAGCAGCTCCACCCAGACCGACTTTCCGGTGACCAGCGAGCGACCCAGGTCGCCCTGCAAGATGCCGGCCAGGAAGTCGAAGTACTGCAGGTGCAATGGCCGGTCCAGGCCAAGCTTCTCGCGCAGCGCCGCCAGCGCCTCAAGTGAAGCCTGGTCGCCCAGGATCACCAAGGCCGGGTCGCCTGGCACCACCCGCGCCAGAATGAAGACCACGGTCATGGTCAGAAGCAGGGTGGGGATGGCCAGAGCGAGGCGGCGCAGCAGGTATTCGCCCATGGTCGTCTCAGGCTGCGGCCAGGGCCGGCTCAGCAAAGCGCGTCGCCGCGAAAGGCCGGATGGGCAAGTCCGTGGCGCCGCGGGTGGCGAGGTCGGCAACGGCCACGCCGCAGATGGGCCCGAGCTGGAAGCCATGGCCGGAGAAGCCGAAGACATGGATCAAGCCGGGAACCGAGGGCGAAAAGTCAAGGATGGGCAGTCGGTCCGGTGTCTCGGCCTCGATGCCGCACCAGGACCTTGCGATTCGCACGCCGCGCATCTGTGGAAACAGCTCGGTCGCAGTCTGCGCCGACCTTGCCAGATTCACGACGTTGACCCAGCCCTGTTCCTGGTCGAGGTCGGCACGCCCCTGCTGACCGCCGCCGATCAGTACTGTGCCGGAAGCAGACTGCTTGAACGACAGCGGTCGCCCTACCGCGCCCACCACCGGGGTCACGAACTGAGGCAGGCGCTCGGTGACGATCATCATCGAGGCACGGGTGCGAAGCGGGAAATCGTCGCCTGCGATTGCCGCAAGCCGCCCCGCCCAAGCCCCGGCGGCGTTCACCACCAGCGGTACGCGGTAGCGGCCGCGATCACCGGTCACGATCCAGTGGTCGGCCTGCCTTTCCAGTCCGATGACGGCTTCGCCTTCTTCGATTTCCACCCCGGCTGCCCGGGCTCTTGCACCAAAGGCATGGGTGGTGCGATAGGGGTCGGCCGCGCCATCGCTGGCGACCAGCATGGCGCCGACGCAATGCCTTGAAAGCGAAGGCACGAGCCGACGCAGTTCGTCTGCGCCGATCAGCTTTTCATGGGTGTAACCCAGCTGCGCCAGACGGCCGGCACGCTTCTCCAGCGTTGCCATTTCCTGGTCTGATTCCGCCACCTTGACCTGCCCACAAGCGGCAAAGCCGCAGTCGTCGCCGACCAACTCCTGGATGTTCTGCCACAAGGCCATGCCGAGCAGGGACAGCGGTATTTCGGCCAGGTCACGGCCCAGCGTACGTACACCGCCTGCATTGATGCCCGAGGCATGACGGCCGATATGGCGCCGCTCGAGAAGGATCACCCGTCTGCCCCGTAGCGCCAATTGCAATGCCGCTGAGCAGCCATGCAAGCCGCCGCCGATGACGATCACATCTGCCTCGCGAATCACCCCGCTCGCTCCATGTCGGCAAGCGAGGCTAGCTCGCCGAGGCTCAAGGGTTTGAGCGGAGGACGAATGCGAAAGCGACCGACTTCCGCGGGTGGCACACCGAGCGCATCGGCGAGAACGCCAGTGACTGTCGGCCCGCACATCCGCCCCTGGCAGGGGCCCATGCCGCAGCGGGTAAAGGCCTTCATCTGATTGGGCCCTCGACAGCCGAGGCTCACGGCCTCGCGGATGCGACCGGCGCTGACGCCCTCGCAGCGGCAAACGATCACATCGTCAGCCGGCGACAGCAACTCGGCGCGCGGGGCAAAGAGAGCATCCAGCAGGCCGCGAATTGCATCATGTTCGCCGTACTCGGCCCGCACCGGTTTGGCGAGGCGATCGCGTTCGGAGGTATCAAGGCGGCCCAGCGCTGCGGCTACCCCCAAGGCGGCGAGTCGGCCACGGCATGCGGCAACGCGCGCGCCGCCGATGCCACCGCAATCACCGGCGACGAATATCGCTTCGACATCGGTGGCGCCAAATTCATCGGTGCGTGGCTGGAAGCAACGCTGAGCTTCATTCCAATCATGGCTGCAGCCCAGGGCCGAAGTCATATGGGTATTCGGGATCACGCCCTCATGCAGCAGCAGCCCGGTGGCGATCGCCTCGCTCCATTGCCCGCCCACCCGCCAGCGGACGCCTTCGAGCTTAGAAGCACCGACGGCCTCGACGGCCTCGACCCCTTTCACATGGCGGATACCGGCCAAGCGCAGCCTTGCGAGGTAGCCCATGCCCTTGGCCAGATAGCGCCAACCGCGCAACGCGCCGGTTGCGTGGCTGAGCCAGGTGCTCAGGTTCGCGTGACTTGCCGTATCGAGGATGCCCGCGACGCGCCCACCGGACGCGACCACTTCGGCCGCGTAGTAAAGCATCAAGGGTCCGCTGCCGGCGATCCAGACACCCTCATCAGGAAGCATGCCGATCGTCTTGTGCAGGATCTGTGCAGCGCCGACCGTCATCACGCCGGGGATGGTCCAGCCAGGAATGGCGACCGGACGTTCCATGGCGCCCACGGCGACGAGCACCCGGCGCCCTTCGATCAACTGGCTCGCCTTGCCGTCGGTGATAAAAACCCGGCCATCGGGCTCCACCTGCCAAACTTGATGCGAAAAGAACGCTGTGGCGCCGCTGGCGCGCAAGGCCTGCGTCAACGAAAGGCCATGGCGATAGTCCGCGCCGAGCGCCGCCGCGCGACCCTCAGCCTCGGCGCGATCGACGCCACGGTAAATCTGGCCGCCCGGCGCTGCTTGTTCATCGATCAGGGCAACGCTGAGACCCAACTGCCTTGCCTGAACCGCAGCCGCCATGCCCGCCGGCCCGCCGCCAATCACCACCAGGTCGAAGGGCCTGCTCATGGCTGCCTCGCGCCATGCTGTTGGTTGATGCGCATGCCCGGCCTTACGGTGACCATGCAGCCCTGCTGCGAGGGTTGATCATCGATGATCATCAAGCATTCAAAGCAGACCCCCATCATGCAGTAGGGCGCGCGCGGTTCGTTGGTCGCGGGCGAGGTCCTGGTGCTGACCAGGCCCGCGATCAAGGCCGCGGCGGCCGCACTCGCGCCGGCCGGCACGCGGACCACTCGGCCCTCGACATGAACAAGCACCGCGTCGGCGGCTTCAGGCAGCTTTTGGAACATCGAATCGTCTCGCATGAAATGGCGCGAAGTAGTCGCCCAGTGAACCTGCTGATATGGCCTGCGCCAGGTCGGTGGCATGCGCGGCCGCCAACGTGACACCCGAATGGCAAATGGCAACAAAAGCGCCGGGGCATTCCTCGCTCTCGGCATAGACCGGATGGTGGTCCGGCGTCAGCACGCGGATGCCGCCCCAGGTGCGATTGAGCCTGGCGCTGGCCAGTTCCGGCAGGATGCGGATGGCCCTCGCAGCGATGCGCCCACCCACTGCAACGCTGGTGCGGTCGTCGAAACCGACGTTCTCTTTTGACGTACCCATGAGGATCGTGCCATCCGCTGTCTGGCGAATACCGCTGCCGGGCAGGCGCAAAAACGGGCGAAATCGTTCAGTCACGAGAATTTGTCCGCGCTCGGCCACGATGGGTGCGGGCAGGCCCAGCGATTTGGCCAGCGGAACAATGCCATGTCCTGCAGCGAGTACCAACTTGCCGGCCTCGACGACGCCATGCGGCGTCTCGACGATGAAACGTTTGCCGCGGTAGGCGACAGATTTGGCGGGGCTGTCCGGACGGTAATCGGCGCCGCTGAGTTGGAGGGCTTTGTGCAGAGCCCGCAGCAGCGAGAGCGGATTGCAATGCCCGTCGTGCGGACAGTAGGCCGCAGCGCTCACCTCGCGCCCCAGTCGCGCGCCTGGCAGCAGGCGCTCCAGCGCGGCACGATCGACCATTTCGGTGTCGAAAATATCCGCTTGCGCACGCAGGCTGCTGATTTTCTTTTGCTGTGCTTCTGCCTCGGCATCGCCGAGGCAATAGACGAGCCCGCCGTCCTTCAGGTATTCCGTGCTCACGCCGGTGAGGTCCTGGAGTTGTTCGGAAAACCCCGGCCATTGGTCAGCGGAGCGCTTGGTCCAGCGCATGTAGGCCGGCATCCCGCTGCCTTTCGACTGCACCCACACAAGGCCGAAGTTTGTCCTCGCAGCGCGCAGCGCCCCGTCACCTTCGTCCAGCACCACGACGCGGCGGCCAAGATTGGACAGGCCATAGGCGATTGACGCGCCGACCATGCCGCCACCGACCACGATCACGTCGTAATGGGTCGTCGGCAGCATTGCCTTCATTTGAGCGTCGTCAACTCGCTGATTGGCGGGGCAAGATTAAGGGCGCCTTCAAGCTTGACGCCATAGTCAAGCGTGTCACGGCGCAGCCAGACCTGCTGCAGGTCAAACAGCGGAACGGCGCAGATCTCGGCATTGATTTTCTCCTGCGCGGTGCGCCAAAGTGCCAGGCGCTTGGCTGGATCGGCGCTACTGCGGGCCGCGTCAATCTCGGCATCGGCCACTTTGCAATGGGAGAAATTGGTGACTTGTTTGGGCGCGCCGATTTCCGAGGCGGAATGGTAGAACTCGGTTAGATAGCTGTCGGCCACCGGGAAGCGCGCCGCACCGTAGAACACGATGGCGCTGACGTCCTTGCGGATCTGCGCGTGGTAAGTCGTGTGATCGACGACATCGATGACAAGGTTGATGCCGGAGCGTTTGAGTTGGTTCTGAATCACCTCCATCACCGGTTGCTGGGCGTTGTTGTTCGACACCACGGCCTTGATGGTGAGGCCTTGGGGAAAACCCGCCTCGGCCAGCAGCGC
This sequence comes from Roseateles toxinivorans, assembly GCA_945898095.1. GTDB lineage: Bacteria > Pseudomonadota > Gammaproteobacteria > Burkholderiales > Burkholderiaceae_C > Paucibacter_A > Paucibacter_A toxinivorans_A. The sequence continues at coordinate 7,921 of CAMDHE010000019.1, forward strand.
CTTGGCCTTGGCAACATCGTGGGGAAACTTCGGGCCTACGTCGGCTTCGCCCAGATAGCCGGGGGGCACGACCGAAACGCCGGGGCGGAGCACATCGGCACCGACGAATTTCATCAGCTGCGGCACGTCGATCGCCCTTGCCAAGGCCTCGCGGACGCGTTTGTCGTCAAGCGGCTTGATGTTGGCGTTGATGAAAATCGTGCGGAACTCACCCGGCCCGAAAACGTCTACCTTGGACCCAGTCGATTGGCGTGCCCGCTCAACCCAGCGCTGTTCGCGCTTGCCATGGCTCAGATCGAGTTCCCCGGAAGTGAAGGCGAGATCCCGGCTGGCGTCAGACGAGATGAACTTGTAGGCGATCTTGTCGATCTTGGGCTTGCCACGGTAATACTTGTCATGGGCTTTCAGAGTCAGTTCTCGTTGCGTCTGGTGTTCGACGAATTCGAACGGACCGAAGCCGACCGGCTTCAATTTGAAGCCGTCACCCAACTCCTGATCGGCCTTGCGGCTCACGATCATTCCGCCGTGGTAGTTGGACACCAGCCCCAGCAAACTCGGGACCGGCGCCTTCAACGTGATGCGAACGGTGTAGGGGTCAAGCGCTTCCACCTTCTGGAACTGCTGGAACGATGAGGAAAAGGAGGACCGCTTGGGATCCGTGGCGCGGGCGAGGCTGTAGACCACGTCTTCGGCCGTCGCTTCCCCGTAACCGCGGTGAAACTGCACGCCTTTGCGCAGTTTGAAGGTCCAGGTCAAACCATCGGGAGCACGGACCCAGCTTTCGGCCAGATCGCCTTCGATCTTTGACGGGTCGGCGCTGCCTGGCGGGAAGCGCACGAGGCCGCCATAGATCCAGCTGATCGGCCCTTTTTCATGCGTCGAGGAGGTGCGATGCGGATCAAGAGTGGCGATGTCGGTCGTTTGCGCGCCGACCCGCAAAATCTTTTCCTGAGCCGCCACTGGCAGGCTGAACGAACCGACCGTGGACAGCAACGTGAACGAGATCGCAGCTGTTAACTTGTATGGACGCATCATTGGTTATGCCCTCCTGGTTGACTTTCTGCCCGGATCTTATGAAGCAATAATCAGCCTGTCAAAGGCTATATTTTCGGCTGTTCAGAACCAAACGTTATGGCTTTGCCGGTCGATTGAAAGCTTTCGGCGACGTTATTTGCCGGCCAGCGCCATGCGCAGGTCATGGAGTTCACCGGCACGGAGTCGATCGATGGCTTGAAGGAATTCCTGCTGTTTTGCCGGCGTGAACAACTTGCGGGTCGCGATCAGGAACTTGGTTTCCAGTTCGGCCCATGACAATGGCGAATCAGGATCACCGCGTGGTGTGGTCACGGGGGATTCGAAACGGCCGGCCGCGGTGGTCACAACCACTCGTGCGGGTGACTCGGCCGGAAACCGCAGCTCGATCGAAGGGTCGCGATGCAAGCTGACTTTCCTGGAGATGCTCTGAACTTCGGCATCGGCAAGCATCGCAGTCTCCAGCGGCAGCAGCGACTCGAGGCCATGGACGGCGCAAAGGCCGATACAAAAAGGGACGCTGTATTGCGCTTCGATCAACGTGCGCGGCGCGGCCAGATTGGAAAGGTTGAAGGTCCCGGAATAGGTATGGACCTCGATCGTGATGATCTCGCGAGCCTCGATCTTATGCCTTGCGAGCAAGGCCGCGAAGGCGTCAACCGGCGCATGGATGTGGCGGCAGCAGGCATAGGGCTTAAAGTAGGTTCTGTCTATGCAGGGCGGTCCGCCAAGTCCTGCCGTGATGCGCTCTGATGCAAACAGCTCGGGGTTGTCGAAGATGTCCAGCGGACCGGTGAAACCAGCTTCGGCCAGGTTCAGCGCATTCATGCCCGCCAGCACCCCGAACGGGATGCCTTCCTTCACATCGCTGCCGACGAGGCCGGCTTTTCCAGGCAGTGAAGGCGCGGATTGAACCGCGATCGACAGCGCATGGGCCAGTTTTTCCGGGGCAGTGCCGCGCAACCGGCCAGCGGCCGCGATCGCGGCATAGGCAGACCAGACGCCGGAAGCTGCATAAGCCGGCCTTGCCATGGCTACGCGAACACCCACTTCATAGCCGGCAACGACCGCAGCAATGAAGGCCTCAGCCGAGGTGCTGTCGAGCGTTGCCGCCAAGGCTGCCGGAATCACCGCAGCGCCCGGATGACCGCGCGCGAGTCGAAAACCATCATCGAGATCCAGGATCGAGGCCGCCGCGCTATTGGCGAAGGCCGCGCCCGTGGCGCTGGCGCGTTCGCCCGTGAACCAGATGGCGGTGCTGCCAAGGCCATAGTCGCTCATGGCCAGCTGGCGAACGGCATGCACCGCAGGGTGTTGATGTCCGGCTGCTGCGGCGGCCAGCAGGTCCAGCAGACAGCGGATGGCGCCCTCCCGCGCTTGCGGGGGAAGTTTGTCCGCGCGCAGTTCGTGCACATAGCGGGCGATTTTCTGGCTGGTTTTCATCGTTGCAGACCGGCTGGGTTGGCAGTCATGAAGCGCCATAGCAAAACTCGGTCGCTCCATCGCGCGCTTCCCATTCGGCGGCGATAGTTCGCGACATCGCGGCAAAGGCCTCGGCAATCACGGAAAGGCGCCGTCCGCGCGGCATGGCCATGATGATGTCTGACTCGATTCGGGGCCGAAAGGGGCGTACCACCAGGGCTGGCGCGAAAGCCCCGATATAGAGCGGGTTCACGATCGATACGCCCAGCCCTCGTGCGACGTAGGCACAGATGCTCGGCGCCATCGGTGCCTCCATAGAAATCGTGCGGCTGACCTTGGCATCGTCGAAGGCCTGATCAATCCGGCGGCGAATCGCGGAATCATGGCGAAACGAGGCGAAGCGCTCGCCCGCAAGGTCCTTGCAGCGGATCTCCTCATGCGAGGCCAATCGATGTCCATGCGGCAGGATGCACACCAGTGGAACGCGGCATAGCTGCTCGCTGCGCAACTCGGGATGCTCCATCGGTATTACCGAGTAGCAAAGCTCAACCCGGTGTGTGACCAGCTGCTCGACCAGTTTGGGCGTTTCTTGCGATTGGAGCGTCACCGAAATGCCCGGCTGCGTCATCGGCAAGCGGGCAAGAATCTCCTGCGCGAACCCGGTCGAGAGCGCGGGCATGACGCCGACGGAAAGCGACCCAAGCCGCAGCGATTTGATTTCCTGCGCGGCCTGTCGAACGCGCCCTGCGCCTTGAAATATTCTCTCTACCTCTTCGTAGAGGATGCGGGCCTCAGGCGTTGGCGAAAGTCGCCCGCGATCGCGGACAAATAGCAGGATGCCTGCGCCGCGCTCGAACAATTGCAGCAACTTGCTCACCGCCGGCTGGGAAATTCCGATGCGGACGGCGGCCTGCGTCACCGTGCCGGCCTCCATGACGGCCTTGAAGGCCTCGATCTGACGCAGGTTCATGGTGGAAGTGTGCTTGCTGTGGTCAGCCAGTCTGGAAAATCCAGGATACCTCCCTGCAAGGCGAAGTCATTGGCGCGCTGGTACCAATCGTCGGCACCCGCGGCTGGGGTACGGTAATCGAACCAGTCAAAGTCGGCGAAATTCCGGGTCGGCAAGCCATTGGACGAGGCGTAAAGGCCGATGAAAACACCGGTGTAATTGAAGCCGGTCAGGACGGCGGGCGAGAGCGACCTGCCGTCGATCGATGGCCCGAGCCGGATCCATTGCCTGGCGTCGCTGGAAAATTCGAATTGGTAGGACAGGTAGTTGCCTGTGACCCGCAGCAAGACCTTCGACGCCGCAAACAGTTGTTCGGCCAGTTGCTTCCGGCCTGCAGCGTCGAAGCGGCTCAGCCGCAAGGCGGTAAGTCCATCCGCCCGGCGGGCCAGGGTCAGGGAATACGCCGCCTGGTCTTTCTGGATCAGTAGCAGCCCGGCCTCTTCCTGGGCTTGGGGCGCAAATTCAAGCTGGGTTGAAGCAGCAAATTGGAATTGGCGCTGACGTATGCCGACGAAGCTGTACTGGGCTTTTTCGGCGATGGCGGCTGATTGCAAGCGCAGGCGCAGCGAGCCTGGCTTGGCGCTCAGGCTGTGGAACACTTGCTCGGTTGAACGCCGAAAAGTCCATTCTGTGTTCAATTCGGGACGAGCGAAATCGTCATGGAAGCGGTTCGCGCGAACCTGCCTGGTGCCTGGCAGCGGCACCGGGTACTTGAGCTCGACCTTGCCGCTGGCCGGACTGAAGACCGGGAAGGTCTGCTTGTCATCCTTCCACCATTCGCGCTCGCTCTCCCAGGCCACCGGGAGCAAAAAAGTCTCGCGTCCGAGCGTGCCATGGCGGCCGTCAATCAGGCGCCAGCCCAGGGCCACGGCATACCAGCGGCCATCGGGAAGCTCGACCAGGTCGGCATGCCCGACGCCAGTGATCGGGTGGTCATAGCTCAGATGTCGGTGGGTCAACACCGGGTTGCGCGGGTTGTTGCGGTAGGGGCCGGTGATGCTCTTGGCCACTGCCACTGACACCGCATGTTCGTAGGATGTGCCGCCCTCGGCCACCAGCAGGTAGTAGTTGCCGCCCTTTTTGTAGATATGCGGCGCTTCGGTCCATACGCCCTGGCAGCAGCCACGCCAGATCGGATGACGCGGCCCGACCAGCGCGAACGATGCAAGATCCAGCTCTTGCAGCCAGATTTCCGCCTGCCCCGGGAATTGCGGATCTTGCGGCAGCCAGTTCGCCGTGTACCAGACGCGGCCGTCGTCGTCTAAGAGCAGCGACGGGTCGATGCCGACGGCATCGGCGATCACATGGGGTGCTGACCATGGACCCTTCGGATTTGCTGCGGTGACGATGAAGCTGACCGGTTTGTCGTCGACGATGCGGGTTGTCACGACGTAGAACAGGCCGTTGTGAAAACGGATCGTTGCGGCCTGCACGCCACCGCTGGACGCGACGCCTGACAGACCGGCGACTTTGGGGTCGGAAAGGGCATGGCCGATCAGTTCCCAATTGACCAGATCCCGGCTGTGATAAATCGGCAGAGCCGGGAAATACTCAAAACTTGAGGTGACCAGGTAATAGTCGAGGTCGACCCGTACGATTGATGGGTCGGGAGCAAACCCCGCGATGACCGGATTGCTGAACTGAGCCGACTGAGGTTTCGATGTCTGGGCAATGCCGGACCCTTGGGCTTGGGCAATTCCGGCCATGCACAGGCAGACCAGCGCGAACGCCGCTCTCAAGGTTTTGCGCATCGTTACCCGGTCATGGTCCATGTCGCGTTGCCGATGGCTTTCTATCCGGGCCGCTTCAGGTCCATTGATCGAGCTTGTTCCCGGCCTTGTCGGTAAAGGCGCCGACGACGATCATGATGAAGTCGATCAGCATCCAGATGCCGAAGCCGCCAAAGGTGAACAGCTGAATGATGCCGGTTCCCACCTTGCCGACATAGAAGCGATGCACGCCGAGCCAGCCGAAGAAGAAACAAAGCAAGAACGCAGGAAGAATGCGCTTGTCCGATGCGCTGGTGCCGAGCGCCGATTGAACCGCACCACAAGCTGGGCATGCCGTGGCGGATTCATGCATCTGCTTGCCGCAGGCGCGGCAGTACAGCATGTGGGGTGTGACGACGCTTTCCATTGCATTGGCTCCCGAGTTGCAGGCGCCCGATTGTGTACGAAACAGTCCGGCCCGGGCATGAAACAACAACGATCCGTTCGTGGTGAGCTTGTCGAACCACCCAAAGCCAGCGCTTCGATAAACGCAGCGCCAAACGGCGCTTATCTCACCAACAATCCCAGGCCACAGACCATGGCGGCCGCCTGGTCCGTCGAGATGATGCTGCCTTTGAAATATTGCCCGAGGTCCATGATCTTCAGCCCGCTCAGGTCGACCGAGCGGAGATCGGCGCGATCAAACTGGGCCTGCTTCAGGTTCGCATTGCGCAAGCTGCCACCCTCGAAGATGGCATCGCGAAAATCGCAGCCTGCCAGGTCCGCATCGGACAAGTTCAGCGCTGCTATCGATTGCTTGCGAAATGAGATGCCCCGCAGGTCAGCGCCGACCAGCAATGATTCCTGAAATGTGATCCCCAGGGTTTGGGCGTCGGTGAAAGACGCGCCTGTCAGCTTGACCTCCTTGAACGACGCACTGGCCAGCTTGGCCCGCATCCAGGCGGTGTTGTTCAGGTCGCATTGGTAAAAGCTCGCGTCGGTCAGATCGGCCAGATGAAAGTTGGCCTGGCGAGCTTTGCAGCCCTGCCAAGAAGTCTCGGCAAGGTTGGATCGCTCGAACGAGGTTTCGGCAAAACTGCAGCCCCGGAATTGCGCCCCACGAAGGTCAAGTTTTGACAGATCCTCGCCGTCGAAGCCGCATTTCTCGAATGTCCTGGCGCCCTGATTTTCGGCCAGCATGGCGACCATGTCCGACCTGCTTAGGGTTTGGTTTTCGATCGTGATGCTGGGGCTTGAGTCGGGCATGAAACGGGATGTGAGATTGAATTGGCCAGCGCAATTTGCGCGGATCGGTGCCAGGGGGTGGGCTGGCAGGATTTTAGGCGGGCGATCAGCGGCGCTTTTCGGTCAATTGATGGGCAAGTCAAGCTGCCGTGGCCGCCATCAGCAATCGGAGCAGTGAGGTCGACACCAAGGGATGCTCTGCATAACCCCTCACGGCTTGTACCAGCCCGGCCTCGGGCGGTCTGCGGCGTTGCATTTATTGCCAATAGCACGCGCTATTGGCCGCAAAATGCGCCTTGCATCCAATCCCGATCCGCGCTGCACCTACTCGCGTTGAGTTATGCAGAGCATCCCAAGGTCAGTCCTGAAAGCAGCAGGATCAGAAACAGATAGCGCGTGAACTTCGCGTCCGACAGCCCTTTGTACCAGCGCGACCCCACCCATGACGCCAGCACGATGGGCGGCCCGACCAGCCAGAACAATTGCACTGAATGCGGGTTTTTCAGCGCTTCAGCCCTTGGTCAAGACGCACCGAGTATCAGGTCCGCACCCTTCTCGCCGATCATCAAGGACGCCGCGTGAGTGTTGGACGCACACAATGTGGGCATGACCGAGGAGTCGATGACACGTAGCGCCGTTACGCCTTGCACACGCAGAGCGGCATCCACAACTGCCATCCGGTCTTGACCCATGCGGCAACTTCCTACCGGGTGGAACGAACTCTGGCCGGATTGCCGGATGTAGTCCAGCAACTCCATATCCGTCTTGGCATCTGCTGAGGGCCGCACCTCTCGCACTACATGCCTTGCCAGGGGCGCCTGCTCCGCCACCCGGCGCGCTAGTCGAAGAGCTTGCACCATAACCGCGCAGTCGCCAGGGTCGCTGAGGTAGCGAGGATTGATCAGCGGGTCATCGTGTGGGTCAGCGCTGCGCACATGAACATGGCCGCGGGAGTCAGGGCGCAGTTGAAAGAAGCCTATAGAGAAGCCAGGAAACATGTCGAGCGTGCTGCCAGCTTGGGCGCCTGCAGTCATCTCGAAGCGGTCCTTGCCACTGAGGTGCCCGAGTTGGATCTTTACGCTTGGCCGAGTTCGGTCAAGTGGTGTGCATGCAAGGGCATGAATGGTAAAGGACGGTGTAGCCATCAGGCCCCGTCCGCTGGCAAGGTAGCGCAGGCCCATCCAAGCCTCGCGCCAGCGCTTGCCGACGATCTGATTCAAACTGAAGACCCCTGTGCTCTCGAAGCCCATTCGCGACTGCAGATGATCGACCAAGTTTTCTCCCACGCCCGGAAGGTGGTGCACCACCGGGATTCCCAGTTGGCGCAGGCGATCACCATCTCCGATCCCCGAAAGCTCCAGCAACTGGGGTGACTTGACTGGCCCACCGGCCACGATCACCTCACGCACGGCGCTGGCGCGGCGGCGCTGGCCGTTTTGCTCGTACTCGACGCCGATGGCACGTTGCCCATCGAACAGAATGCGCGTGGCCAGGGCTTCTGTGCGGATGGTCAAATTTTCCGGAAGAATGCCGCCCAGGTAGGCCGTCGCTGCATCACAGCGGCGGCCGCTTTGGGTGTTCAGTTGCAGGTACCCCACACCCTCATAACGTTGCCCGTTGTAGTCGTCGTTGGCCGAGATTCCAGCAGCAACACATGCGGCAAGGAAGGCCTCCGACAAGGGGTCGGGCGACTGCGCGAGCGAGTCGACATGCACTGGACCGTCCCGCCCGCGCAGCGCATCGGTTCCGATCGCAGTGTTTTCCAGTCGCTTGAAGTAGGGCAGCAAGTCGTCGTAACCCCAACCAGCATTGCCAAATGAGCGCCAATGGTCAAACTCGGCCGCCTCGCCGCGTACATAGATCACACCGTTCACGCCACTGCTACCGCCCAGCATACGGCCGCGCGGCCAGTACAGTGTCTGCCCATTGAGGTACTGCTGTACCTCGGTGCGGTGCGGCCAGACATAGCGTACGTCACCGACCAGTCGAGCGATCCCGATGGGTACCCGGACCCAGAAGTCGCGCTGACGCGCGCTGCCAGCCTCCAGCAGAAGCACGCGCCCGGCCTTCCTTTCACTTAAACGCCGCGCCAACACGCTGCCCGATGCGCCGGCGCCGATGATGATGAAGTCGTGACTCTCGTCGCGCAGCACATCCACAGCCTCAGTTGCAGTCAGTATCTAGATACCGGCGAATGTGGCTGGGGTCCACCGACTGGGCGATTTGTTCCTTGGTCAAGGGCTTGGTGAATGCCTTGGCTTCGTACAAAGCTTCACCAGCAACAAAGAGTTTTTCGGCCAAACCGCCGTCCTTGTTGACCAGCGACCAGGCTGACTTGGGGTCCAACTGCGACTCAATGGTGGGGATTAGCAGCGTGTCGAAGGTCTCCTTGGCCAGCGCCGGAGAAATATTGAAGGCTTCTTGCATGGTGCGAATGGCGTGCGCGGGGTCTTTGCGCCCGGCCTGCAAGGACAGCGCATGTGCCTTGACCAGTTTGCAGCCAACGCTGGGGTTGGCCTCCAGAAAGCTGGGGCGTACCGCCACCGTGGTGGCGCAGACACCGCCATTGATCTGATAGTCCTTATCCCAGGAGACGATTTTGTAGCCAGCGTCACGAAAGAGTAGGTTCCACGGGCCCCAGATGAAGGCACTGTCGATCTGGTTGCTCTTCAGCGCGGTCAGCAGCAGATTGGGTGCGAGGTTGAAGCCCTGGATGGATGCCCTGGGCACGCCTGCCGCCTTGGCAGCCAGGACCATTGAGACCTCGGCACAGGTTGCCGTGGGTGCGCCGATATTCTTGGCCTTGGCGATGTCTCGAAAGCTGTTGATGCCCGTAGCCGGATTCACCACCAGGGCCATCTGGCTGGACGAATCCAGTGGCACCAAAATGAACTTCAGCGGGATGTCTTGGCCCAGCATGAAGAGAGTGGCCAGCCCAGTCCACGCCACGTCCAGGCTGCCGCTTTTCATGCCGGCAATCAGGGGCGCGCCACTCTGGAACATGTAGAACTTGGGCTCCAGCCCTACCTGCTCAAATAGCTTGAGTTCGCGGGCGATGTAGGCAGGCCAGTAGTTGCTGATGGGCAGGCCGATGTTGATGGGGATGAGCTTGGGCGACGTGCTCTGGGCCGCGGCCGGCGTCCCGTTGGCCAGGCCCGCGATCATTGCTACCGCGACCAGCAACCGGCAAATGAACGCTCGTAAAAAAGGGGAAGATTGCAGCATAGTCAAGCCCATGATTTCTCCAGTTGTTTGCGGCCTTTGCGACCGCGCTAGCGTCGGGGAAAAAGATCATTCAACTCGACGCTGAGTTGATAGACGTCAGGACGCAGAAAGTGGGTGGTCATCTCCACCGGTTCACCCTGCGTGTTGCGGGAAATGCGATCCAACACCAGCAGCATCGAGCTTTGTGAAATCTCCAATGCAGCGCTGGTGGCCAGATTAGGTTGACGGCATGAAACTAGGAATTGGGCCTGTGCCAACTTCAGCCGCAGCTTCTTTTGCAGAATGTCGTAGATCGGCCGTGAATCCACATCGGCGCGGGTGATTCGGCGGCCGATATGCGGCGGTATGTGGATGCGGGTGATGGCATGGGGTACGCCGCGCGAAATGTATCTGCGCTGGTAGGTCAAAACGGGCCGTTCCCAGCTGTCCAGTTCAGGTGGGAGGTCCGGCGTTTCATTCCACTTGAACTCTGTAACTTCGACGCTGATGTCTTCGCCGATCTGGCGAAAGGTCTCCAAAAACGGGGCCATACGGTCAATGGAATGCACGATCTTGGGCAGGTGCCGGGAGACAAAGGTGCCTTTTCCCTGCTTGCGCACCAGCACCGATTCATCGACCAGGCGTTGCATCGCCTTGCGCACTGTTGATCGGCTCACGCCATAGGCCTGCATCAGCGCTTCCTCGGTTGGAATCTGGCCACCAGGCGGTACGTTCACCACCAACTGCTGGCGCAGTCGGTCAGCGATTTGTTCGTACAGCGAATACGCGCAACCACGCTCAAGCGACTGTGCAGTAGCCGGTTGCTGGGGCGCTGCAATGGTTTCAAAAGTCGGGCGCGCTAGAGATTCAGGTTTGGGCATGGATGTAAGTACCAATAGGTTGAACACGGAAATTGTTGCACCCTCAGTAAATCGTATGTTAACGTATGCGAACCTTATAGGTCAATAAATGCCAGACAATGGCGAGGAGACAGCACTTGGATATGCGAGCGGAAGTTGCTCCACCCGTACCGATGCCTTCATTGCGGCCGCAATTACGCAGGCGTTGGCAAATGCCCGACATGTTGATCTCGGCAATGGCTATGTTGTTTCTGGCGCTGGTCTGGACAGGGGTCAGCACGTCGGGCTGGCTGCCACAGGGATACCTGCCGACGCCGCGTGAATTGGGGGTTGAACTGTCCACTCTGTTCACGCTCGGCTACAAGGGCGTCTCGATCTGGCACCACATGGGTATCAGCCTGTTCCGCACGCTCAGCGGCTTTCTGCTGGGTGTCAGCCTGGGCATTCCATTGGGACTGCTCACCGGCTACAGCCGGGTCGGCAGCGCGATGGTTTCACCCATCATGGCCTTCATACGACCGATTCCGCCGATAGCATTCATCCCGATGGTGGTGCTGTACTTCGGTCTTGGCGAAACCGGCAAGGTGGCACTGATCTTCTGGACCGCATTTAACTACCTGCACGTCAATGCTCATGCTGGTGCGGCCAATGTGCCCATCGCCTACCAGCGTGCAGCGCAGTCGATTGGCTTGACTCCCACGCAGACCTTTTTCCGGGTTGTACTGCCCTCGGCCATTCCCCAAATTTTCACCGGTCTGAAAGTCGGAATGGCGCTCAGCTGGGCAGTTGTAGTGGCGGCCGAACTCGCCGGCGCCCAGTCGGGTCTGGGCTACATGATTTCGGACGCTGCGCTCACCTTCCGCATTTCAGCTGTCTTCATCGGCATCGCCTTGATTGGCGCTATCGGTTTGATGCTGAATATCGCGATCAACCTGTTGGAAACCAAGTTGGTGCACTGGAAGGGCCGCGGATGATCGACAAGCGTTGCTCTTCGGTCGAAGCTGCGGTAGCCGGCATCCAATCCAACAGCACTGTACTCATCGGCGGTTTTGGAGACATCGGCGTGCCGCTGCGGCTATGTGCTGCACTTGCTGAGTGCGACGTGCACGGGCTGACTATCGTGTCGAACAATGCCGGCACAGGTGAAAACGGCCTGTCGCTTCTGTTCAAGCATGGCCGCGTGAGTCGTCTGATTGCATCCTTTCCATCGCAAGCAGGTGCCGATCACTTTCTTCGCGCCTGGCGCGATGGCGAGGTCGAGGTGGAGCTGACACCGCAGGGAACGCTCGCAGAACGCTTGCGGGCCGGGGGGGCGGGTTTGGGCGGATTCTTTACGCCGACAGGCTTTGATACGGAACTGACGCAAGGTAAGGAGACGCGGTTTATTGACGGCGTTGGCCATGTTTACGAGACTGCTCTCAAGGCTGACTTCGCGCTCGTCAAGGCCCAGCGAGCCGACCGGTTTGGCAACCTGCGCTACCGCTTGGCCAGTCGCAACTTCAACCCGCTAATGGCCATGGCGGCGCGTTACACGATTGCCGAGGTGGGTCAGATCGTCGAACTGGGCACCATCGAACCCGACGATGTACACACCCCGGGTGTCTATGTGGACCGTGTTGTGGAGTGCGCCGCATGAGCCGGGCCGGTCAAGGCTGGAATGACGACGAACTGGCGCGGCGCGTGGCGCTCGCGCTGCCAGACGGCGCTTGTGTCAACCTCGGCATTGGCCTGCCGACCCAGGTAGCCCGCCATGTGCCGGCTGGGCGCGAGGTGCTGTTCCATAGCGAAAATGGATTGGTCGGCATGGGCCCGGCGCCCGAACCCGGCCATGAAGACCCGGACATCGTCAATGCAGGCAAGAAGCCGGTCACGCTGGTCACCGGCGCGGCCATCGTGCATCAGGCGGATTCTTTTTCTCTCATTCGTGGCGGTCGACTGTACGCATCGGTGTTGGGTGGTTTACAGGTATCAGCGCAGGGCGACCTAGCCAACTGGAAGGTGCCTGGCGCGCCAGGTGTGGGCGGCGTGGGTGGTGCGATGGATCTGGCCGTGGGAGCGCAGCGTGTGTTTGTGATGATGCGCCACACCGACAAGTCCGGTGCGCCCAAACTGGTTTCGGCTTGTACTTTTCCGCTCACGGCACGTCGCTGCGTCACCACGGTTTTCACAGACCTGGGCGTAATCGACTGCCTTGACGGGGAGTTCGTAGTCCGAGAACGAGCGCCTGGCGTGTCTGAAGAAGACCTGCGCGTCGCCACCGGCGGCCCGATACGTTTTGCAATCTGACTATTCATGGAGAATCGATTGAATCGTTTCAAAGGTAAGGTTGTCGTTGTCACCGGCGGAGGTGGCGGCATGGGCGTTGAGTTTTGCACTGCGTTTGCACGCGAGGGCGCCCAGGTGGTGTTGGCCGATTGGTCCGAAGGCAGCGTCAAAGTGGCTTGCGAGACCCTCGCGTCGCGCGGCTATGCGGTGCACCCCCTGGTGATCGATGTGGCTGACGAAAATACCGTGCGCCCAGCATTCGACCGCTTGGTGCGCGAACTGGGTTCAATCGATGTGTTGGTCAATGGTGCCGGTATAAGACCGGTCGGTGTATCGCTGGACCAACCGCTGGCCGACTTTGAAGCCACTCTGCGCATCAACGTCACCGGCGTATTCATTTGTGCCCGCGAAGCCGGGCGGCATATGTTGGTGCAGCGGAGCGGTTCCATCATCAACATCGCCTCGGTCAATGGAGTGAGGGGTGTCACGGGCATGGCGGCCTATTGCGCGTCCAAGGCTGCGGTGATCTCGCTCACTCAGACATTGGCCAGCGAATGGGCGCCGCACGGTGTGCGCGTCAATGCCATTCTGCCGGCGCAGGTCGAGACGCCGATGATCGCCGAACAGGTGGGGGCCGAACGAGTGCGCCGCGAGGAGCGAATTCCGCTCGGCCGCTACGGCAAACCGGCGGAGATTGCTGCTGCAGCCTGCTTTCTGGCGTCGGACGCCGCATCCTTCATCACCGGGCATCCGTTGGCGCTGGACGGCGGCTACCTGGCCTTCGGCTTCCGGCCTGCGGTGACTCCGTCATGAGCAGCTCCAACAATGACATCGGCTTTGCCGAAGTTGACGAGATCCTACGCATCATTGACCAGTTTCCTGCCGCCGAAATCGTCTATGAACGCGGCGACCTGAAGTTGCATGTTCGCCGCACCGGGTCAGTGGCCCCTGGGCATACTGGACCGCTGCTGGTCGCTGCGACGGAGACCCAGTCTGCGGTAGTTGCCACTGCGGCAAGCGCACCGGTTGGGCTCGAGGCAGTCACGATTGCGCCCGTGGTGCAGAGCGATCGCTCTGGTCAACTTGCCGTTGAGTCCCCCATGATTGGTGTTTTTTACGCCGCCCCAGCGCCGGGTGCCGAACCCTTCGTCAGCGTCGGACAGTTAATTGCCCGCGGCGACGATCTATGCATCATCGAAGTCATGAAGGTCATGAACACGATGACGTCTCCCTGGTCCGGTACGGTGATGGCGGTCTGCGCAGCTAACGCCTCGTTGGTCGAACGCGGTCAGCCCTTGATGTGGATACAACCGACAGGGGATGCATGATGAACGCAACATCCACTCCATGTGCGGCTATTGTCGGCGTTGCCGAGTCAGACCTCGGCATAGTGACGGGCAAGACGGCATGTGATTTGGCGGTGCAAGCCTCTCTGCGTGCATTGGACGATGCCGGGCTGTCGCTGTCTGACGTCGATGGCCTGTTCACTGCCAACCTGTCGCGCTTTTCCGTCACATTGCTGGCCGAGCATCTGGCCATCCAACCTGCCGTGCTGGACTGCACCATGACCGGCGGTTCTTCCTTCGAGATGCATGTTGGCCACGCTGTGTCGGCCATCCGTGCCGGCTTGTGTGAGGTGGCTTTGATCGCCTACGGAAGCGTGCAGCGCTCGCGCAAGATGCGGAACATGCAGGGTTTCAGCGAAAGCGGCACTTCTGCGGCGCAGTATGAAAACTGTTATGCGCCGCTCTTCCCGCTGTCGTTCTACGCCATGGTGGCGCAGCGTTACATGCATGAAACCGGCGCCACATCTCAGGACCTGGCTCAGGTGGCGGTAGCGGCTCGGCAGTGGGCGGCATTGAATCCGAAGGCGTTCAAGCGCGACCCACTTAGCATCGCCGACGTATTGGCCTCACCGCTGGTGAGTTCGCCGCTGCGCGGATTGGACTGCTGTCTCATCACCGACGGCGGTGGCGCTGTGGTCGTGACCTCACTCTCGCGGGCGCGTGACATGCGCTGCAAGCCGGTGCTGGTGCTCGGTCACGGCGAGGCAACCACCCACGATGCGATGTCGCAAGCGCCAAACCTACGCCACCACGGTTCGGCCGACTCCTCGCGCCGCGCCTACAAGATGGCGGGGGTGGTGCCAGCAGACATCGATGTTGTGCAACTCTACGATGCCTTCACCATCAACGTTTTGGTGGGATTGGAAAACCTGGGTTTCTGCGAATTCGGCGCTGCCCGGGATTTCATCGCCGGAGGCCGCATCGCCCCTGGCGGGGATTTTCCGCTAAATACGCAAGGCGGCGGTTTGTCCTATTGCCATCCCGGCATGTTTGGAGTCTTCCTCTTGATCGAGGCGGTGCGTCAATTGCGTGGCGAATGCGGACCGCGCCAAGTGGCAGACGCGAAGCTTGCGCTCTGCCACGGCACAGGCGGAATCTTCAGCTCGCATTCAACCGTCATTCTCGGAGTGCAGTGATGACAGCACCACGCCCCCTGCCCGAAATCGATGCCGAGGCCGCGCCATTCTGGGCTGGTTCAGCAGGCCACCAGTTGCTGGTGCAATTCTGTAACGCCTGCGGCAACCATCAACATTACGCGCGGCCGTTCTGCACAAGCTGTCGCGGTCGCGACTTGAAGATGGTGCCCAGCTGCGGCACCGGCGTCCTGCACTCCTTCACTGTTGTACACCGTGGCCCTTTCGACGATCTCCCCACGCCCTATATCGTGGCGCTGGTCAAACTCGACGAAGGGCCTACGCTGCTGAGCCATTTGGTTGAGTGCGATCCAGCATTGGCGCGGTGTGACATGCCGGTGCAGGTGGCCTTTGAGCCGCTGCGTGACGGTATCGTGCTGCCGGTCTTTAGGCCGCGCCTGCAAGGCTGAGCATGAAGCGCGTATTGGTCGCTAACCGAGGCGAGATCGCTCTGCGCATAGTTCGCGCCTGTGCTGAGCAGGGCTTGGAAACGGTCGCTGTCTATTCCGATCCCGACCGCGATCTGCGTGGCGTGCAATGTGCCACAGCGGCCCTTCGACTAGGGCCGGCACCCGCCCGTCATAGCTACCTCAACAGCGACTTGTTGATCGCCGCAGCGCGGGCAACCGGTTGTGATGCCGTACATCCGGGTTACGGCTTCCTCTCCGAGGACGCCTCGTTCGCGCAAGCCTGTCTCGATGCCGACCTGACTTTCATCGGCCCGCCACCAGCCGTGATTCGACAGATGGGCGACAAGATCGCCGCCAAGCACCTGGTCGAGTCCTTGGGTATTCCGCTCGTGCCCGGCGGGACCATTGCTGAAGATGCCAAGCTTGCCGAATTCGCTGCCACGCTGCCATACCCTGTCTTGCTGAAGGCCGCAGCCGGTGGTGGTGGTCGCGGAATGCGGGTAGTGCTGACGAAGGATGAATTCATCCCTTCACTGATCGCCGCCCGCCACGAGGCGCGTGAAGCTTTTGGTGACGCGACCGTGTACTGGGAATGCTATGTGCGCAACGCGAGGCATATCGAGGTACAGGTTCTGAGCGACGGACACGGCCATCACGTGCATCTGGGTGAGCGTGATTGCAGTCTGCAGCGCCGGCACCAGAAATTGCTCGAAGAGAGCCCTAGCCCCCTACTCACCGCCGCCAAACGTGCCGACCTGTGCGAGGCGGCCCTGCGGATCGTACGCAGGCTCGACTACCGTAGCGCCGGCACGATCGAGTTCTTGTTCGATGTCGACCGGGGTAGTTTTCATTTTATCGAGATGAACACGCGTATCCAGGTCGAGCACCCAGTTACCGAGATGGTGACTGGCGTGGACCTGGTGCGTGAACAGTTGCGTATCGCTGCGGGATGGAGCATCGACCTGGATCAGATGCAGCGCTTGCCATCGGGCCATGCCATAGAGTGCCGTATCAATGCCGAGGACCCGGCTCGCGATTTTGCACCCTGTCCGGGCAAGATTACACGCCTGGTGCTGCCCGGCGGGCCAGGTGTGAGGGTCGACACTCACTGCGAGGCAGGCACCGTGGTGTCGCCTTACTACGACTCGATGATCGCCAAACTCATTGTCTGGGACCTGGACCGTAAATCAGCCTGCCGTCGCATGGTGCGCGCGCTGCAGGAACTGGTGGTCGAGGGCGTCACCACAACGACGGCTTTTCACCTCGAAGTCCTGCAAACCCCAGACTTCGTGAATTCAACTTACAACACGCGCTGGATCGGCGAGCGAGCAAGCCGGGAGAGGTCCTTATGAAACCACTTGAGATCATGGACATCACGGTGCGCGATGCGCAGCAATGCCTTTGGGCGACGCGTATGACCACCGAGGAAATGCTGCCGATTGCTCGGACGATGGACGAGGCCGGCTTCCACATCATCGACCTGACTGGCGGCGCAGCCATCGACGCGAGCATGATGTTCCTGGGCGAGGATCCATTCGAGCGCATTCGTCAGATGGCACGCCTCATCACAAAAACACCTTTGAATTTCAACACCCGCGGGCAGAGCATCTTTCGGTGGATGCAGTACGCCGACGACGTAGCTGAGTTCACACTCGAGTTACTGCGTCGTAATGGCATCCGCTCGATCATGGTGTTTGACGCGCTCAACGACTTTCGCAACGCACGCGCCACCATGCGCTGCGCCAAGGCCCTGGATCTCTACATCATCGGGGCCGTCACTTACACCATCAGCCCAGTACATACCGACGAACATTTCGTCACCAAGGCACGCGACCTGGTGTCCATGGGCGCCAACGCTATCGAGTTGAAAGACCCTAGCGGCCTTCTCACGCCAGAACGGGTGCGCGAACTGATTCCCAAACTGCGCGCCGCAGTTGGCACGACCCAACTGCAGTTGCACTCGCATTGCACTTTTGGTCACGGCCTTGACACCTACCGCGCGGCCATTGAACTCGGCGAGCAGGGCGTGGACCTTTGTCATGCCGCGAGCAAGGCATTGGCCTACGGATATTCGCTGCCGCCGCACGACTTCGTCATTGATGAAGCGGCTCGGGTTGGCCGCAGTTGTCGAGTCGACCGTGCGGCAATCGCGCAGATCGAGCATTACTTCAATCTCGTCACCCGGCGCGGTGGCCGCCAGGTTGGCCGCATGCCGCCGCTGCAGTCGGTCGAAGTCGACCACCAGGTACCCGGCGGCATGATGAGCAACCTAGAGCGCCAGCTACAGGATCAGGGGCAGGGTCATCGACTGCCTGAGGTGTTGGAAGAAGTGGGCCGCGTGCGCCGCGATTTAGGCTGGCCGATCGTCGTCAGTCCGATGGCGCAATACCTGGGCGCACAGGCAGTATTGAACGTGCTCACAGGCAAACGCTACCAGATCGTGCCGCAGGAGATCAAACAGTACGTGCTCGGCTATTACGGCGAGGTCGCCGGCCCGATCGACCCTGCGGCGCGTGAAGCCATCGCAGGCGACGAGCAAGGAATTAACGTTCCGCCCGGCGAATTGATCCAGCCAATGATGGCCAATTACCGTCAGCAGTTCGGCTCCTGCGGTTCCGACGAGGAACTGGCCATGCGCATCTTCTATTCCGAACGCACAGTCGAAGAAAACCGCAAAGCGCGCCTGCTCGTGAAGCCTGGCGCACTGGCCACCGATGCCGGTAGCTTCTTGGCAAGGGCCATGCTGTCCGATCCGACACTGGAACTTTGCGAGGTACGGCGCAAGAGCTTTCACTTCGTGATGAACCGCACCCCCCCGACTGCCACGGCAGCGCAACCCTGAACCGGAGCACATCATGGTGCGCATCGAGATCATTCTTTTTCGCAATCACATGACACTGGAAGAACAGCAACGCTGGTGGACAGAAGACCATGCACCAATCGCGCGCCGAATGCCGGGCCTGCGTGGCTACTTCATCAATATGGCAGGTCGTGGCGAGGGCGCTGAAGAGCCGGAGATCTGTGGAACCGACACGCTCAGCTTTGACAGCTGGGAAGCTGCCATGGCGGCATATGAATCGCCTGAGTGGAAGGCCGCACGCGCTCACACGCAAGCCTCCGGGGCCAAAGCCCTTCGCACCTGGGTGCGCGAGCAGATCACCGTCATCTAAGGCAGGAGCAGAAACTTGAAACTCACGACGCAAGAGCAGGACATGCTCGATGGCAAGCATGGCGATGCAGTGCGCGAAGCGCTGGCCTACCAGTTGGAGGTCGGCCGCTTCTGGGACGCCGAGCGATTTGTTCCAATCAGCAACGCGCACATGATGGGCGACATCGAGGTCATGGGCGACGCGGGGTTGGCTTTCTTGGAGCGCGCCTGTGCGCAACAAGCCCGCTGCAGCGTCCCCATCACCACCAATGCGCGCTGCTTCGACTTCGCTCATGCCGAAAGCATGGGTCAGGACATGACCGAAGCTGTCAAGGAGCGCAAGATCATCCGCCTGATGCGCGATATGAATGTTGTCACCACCGACACCTGCATCAATTACCAGACCGTCTACCAACCGCACCTTGGCGAGCACATCGCCTGGGGCGATACAGGGACCGTGATCTACGCGAACTCAGTGTTCGGCGCGCGCACCAATTTTGAGGGTGGCCCGTCCGCGCTGGCCGCCGCCATGACCGGACGTACGCCTGAGTACGGTTTTCATCTGGCGCGCCACCGGCGCGGCACCATCAGCGTGCGGGTGGATGCCAAGCTAGAAGATGTGGCCGACTGGGGTGCTATCGGGAAGATAGTCGGTGAAAAACACCAGAACTATTTTGCTGTACCGGTATTTCACGGCTTGCAGCGCGCGCCGGTGGCAGATGAACTCAAGCACCTGGGCTGCGCGCTTGCCAGCTATGGTTCGATGGCCATGTTCCACATGGTTGGCGTTACGCCCGAAGCTCCCAGCTTGGAAGCGGCACTCGGTGGCCAGACGCCGGTGGACGAGATGGTGATCACCGATGCCGACCTGGAACATGTGTATCGCTCCTACAAGCGGGGAGATGGAAGCGCCAACCTGGTGGTTTTCTCCGGCCCACAACTCTCACTGTTCGAGATGAAGGGGCTTTCCGAAATGTTCGCCGGCCGGAAGGTTCACCCCGGCACACAGGTCTACGTCACGACAGCGGCGTCGGTAAAGGCCTCTGCGGCGCAACTGGGTTATCTAGCGCCACTTGAAGCTGCAGGCGTCACGGTGCTCGAAGGGGTGTGCTTCTATATTCTTCAGAATCTGTCGCAGATGCGGATGGCCAATGGCTGGACCAACATGATTTCCAACTCTGCCAAGATCGTGAACATCATCGGCGCACACCGCTTCAACACTCTGTTACGCCGCACGGCAGATTGCGTGGACATCGCCTGCACTGGGGATCTGGGCGGGGGAACATACCTGTGAACAATTCAGTCAGTGCTTGCCTTGACAGCCTTTCGGTGCAGCGAGCCTACGGCCCTGTGGTCGAAGGCGAAGCCTTGATCTCCGAGGAGGGCTTCTCGCCCCGTTACGACTTAGATCGTTGGAGCGGAGTGATCACCAAACCAGGGCACAAGCTTGAAGGCGTGAGCATTCGCGACCGCATCTGTTTTTTTCCCACGGCCAAAGGTGGCATTGCCGCCGGTTGGGCTTTCTATGACATCAAGCATAAGTCGATTGCACCTCGCGCCTTCATCTTTGGCGTTACCAATCCGGTGATGGTGCAAGGCGCTGTTTTCGCCGGCATTGCCATCACCGAAGGATGGTCCAAACCGCCCGCAGAAGTTGTGCAGAACGGCGACTGGGTGCGGGTTGACCCTGGGCGCAAGGTGATCGAAGTTTTGCGGCGAGCCAGCCCACCTGAAGCGGACGACGGGCCCGCATAGCCTCGTCAGACGATTTTTTGATTAAAGGAAGACAACATGTTCTGGCTAAAAAAATTCTTGAGTACCTGCACCATGGTTGCCACATTGAGTGCTGCTGGTCTGACCGCCGCCCATGGGCAGACCGCTCCATTGAAGTTCAACTATGGTTTGCCCTCTGCTGACTACTATGTAGTTTATGTTGCCAAGGACGCCGGACTGTTCCAGAAGCATGGGCTTGAACCCAATTTCTTTTTCTTTGCTTCGGGCGCGCCGCTGCTGGCTGGCTTGAAGAGCGAAAGCCTGGACATCATCTCTACCGGCTTGGCATCTGCCTTTGCCCTGGGCCAGAAGATTCCGATCAAGTTGCTGTTCTGGGAGATGGACGACTCGGCTGGCGAGGCCCTGGTGGTGAGTCCCAAGTCCGGGCTGAACAGCTACCGCGACCTGCCCAAGGCCAAGGCCATCGGCGCACCTTCAGGCACTTGTGCCCAAGTGGCGCTGGGCCTGATTGCGCGCAAGATCGGCATCAAGTACACCGACCTCAAAGTGGTCAATATCGCGCCGCCGCTGTACGCCAATGCCTTCGCCAGCGACTCCATCGACGCAGGCATTGCCTGGGCGCCCTACGCCCAAGCGTTGGCCGAACAGGGGCAGAAGATCGTCAACTATGACGCCGATTACGGCATCGATGGTGGCATCTGCCCAGTGATGACCGGCGGGCGCACCAAGTTCTTGCAGCAGAACCCTGAAATCGGGATGAAACTGGTTCGCATCAATGCCGAGGCCACGGCGATGGTGGAAAAGAACCCACAGTTGGCGCTTGATGCCCTGGTGAAGTATCTGTCGGTGACCCCTAGCGTTGCAAAGGCCGCCTACGACCGCCTTTGCTGCGCGCGGCGGCCCACATTCGCCCAGCAACTTGATCCACAGTCGCCATATTCGATGGTTTCCAAGGATGGCGGTCTGGTGAAAAAACTGCAGATTGCCACCCAGATGCTTGCCGAAAGTGGCAGCATCCCAGCGGCACTGACGAGCGAGGAAATCATGGCCGCGCTGGACAGTTCCTACATCCGGAGGTTTGTCGAGAGCGGCGGCAAATAACTTGCTTGGCGGGTTCGACGCCCATTCGCGGCAACGCCCAAGCCGAGGGGAATCCCGCATTGACGGCGGGTGGGCTAGATTTACTATAGTGCTATATAGTAATTTAACTGGTACGTGGGCTCGCCGCTTTCCCACGTGCTGTTCAACCTGAGCCCCCCGCATGAATCGCCAAGCAAGAAACCTGCTCGTCATCATGTCAGACGAACACAGCCCAAAGGCACTGGGCTGTTACGGACATTCGTTTGTCGAGACCCCTCACCTTGATCGTCTTGCGGCCCGCGGCACCCGATTCACTTCGGCCTATTGCACCAGTCCTGTGTGTATCCCCGCGCGTGCCTCGTTCGCGGTGGGCAAATACATTCACCAGATCGGATACTGGGATAACGCCGATGCCTATGACGGTGCGATCCCGAGTTGGCATCACACATTGCGTGCGCTTGGGCATCAGGTAACTTCGATTGGCAAGTTGCACTTTCGCCTAGCCGGAGAGGACCATGGTTTCACCGAAGAGATCATCCCCATGCACATACTGGAAGGAAAGGGCGATCTCATGGGCTTGGTCCGTAGCGACTTGCCTGTTCGCCGCGGCGCCTACAAAATGGCGCGCCTGGCAGGGCCAGGTGAGAGTCAATACACCTTCTATGACCGCGAAATCACGGCGCGAGCGCAGATCTGGCTGCGCGACCGCGCCAAGGCGGCGGGCGACAAGCCCTGGGTGTTGTTCGTTTCATTGGTCTGCCCGCATTTCCCGCTCACTGCACCACCGCAGTATTTCTACAAGTACTACGACCGCGACCTGCCACTTCCGAAACTGTATGCACGGGATCAGCGGCCTACCCACCCATATTTACGCGACTACGCGGGCAGCTTCAACTATGACGACTATTTCGACGAGGTCAGTCTGAAGAAAGCGCTCGCCGGGTATTACGGCCTTTGCTCGTTCTTGGACGATCAGGTCGGCTTGGTGCTCGGAGCTTTGGACGGCGCCGGCTTGACTGACGATACGCGTGTGATCTACACCAGTGACCATGGCGACAACCTCGGCGCGCGAGGCCTTTGGGGTAAATCGACTATGTTTGAGGAAACCGCGGCCGTGCCATTGATCATGGCAGGCCCCGATATACCCCGTGGGCGTGTAGTCGACACACCAGCCAGCCATGTCGATGTGTATCCCTTTATTTTGCAAGCCGTTGGCGAGGCTACACCGCAACTGCTGGAAGGCTATCCTGGTGTTTCTTTGTTCGACCTGGCTGACGGTGCACAGCCCGACCGCAATGTACTGGTGGAGTACCACGGCATGGGCTCGACCACCGGCGCCTTCATGATCCGGCAGGGCCAATACAAGTACGTTTTCTACGCCACCTACCCGGCGCAGTTGTTCGATCTTTTGACTGATCCGGAGGAACTGCACGATCTGGCAGGCGATCCCGCAAGCCAGAAGGTGCTGGCCGAATGTCATGAGCGACTTCTGCGTATCTGCAACCCGATGGAAGTGCACGAACGTGCCTTGGCGCGGCAGGCCGAAATGCTACAGGCCAGCGGCGGTCGCGAGGCAGTGATTGCACGAGGCGACCTCGGCTTCACACCTGCGCCTGGTGCCGTCATCGCCTTCGACTGAAACTCTCTTTTTACCTGAGACCGAAGGAAACACAGACATGCTGTCCACCTCACCTGTCAAGATCTCCTTTCGGGGCGTTTCCAAGTCCTACCCTTCAAAGCATGCCGCGCAATTGCCCACACTGGCTCTGGAACGACTGGACGTGGACATCCACAGTGCCGAGATCGTCTCGGTACTTGGGCCAACAGGCTGCGGCAAGTCGTCAGCTTTGAATTTGATCGCCGGTTTCGAGGAACCGAGCAGCGGCGATGTGCTGCTGGACAATACGGTCGTCCGCGGACCAGGCCCAGACCGTGCGGTGGTGTTCCAGCAAGCTTCTTTGTTTCCCTGGTTGAATGTCTTCGACAACGTGACTTTGGGCGTTAAATGCCGCGGCATGCCCGAACAGGAGTACCGGATGCGCGCTGAGCGCCTGCTGGTCGAGGTGGGCCTTTCCGGCTTCTTGAAGCACTACCCCTACCAGTTATCCGGCGGCATGCAGCAGCGTGTACAGATCGCCCGCGCCCTGATCTCGGCGCCCAAGGTCCTGCTGATGGATGAGCCCTTCGGTGCCTTGGACTACCAGACCCGGATATTCATGCAAGAACTGCTGCTCAAGCTATGGGTGGAATATAAGCCGACGGTACTCTTCATCACCCACGACGTCAGCGAGGCCATCTTCATTTCAGATCGTGTGCTGGTGATGAGTCGGCGACCGGGACGTATCAAACTGGCCGTTGACGTTCTGGCCCCCAAGCCGCGCACAGCGGAGTTCCTGAGCGCTCCAGAGTTCGTCGAACTGCAGCGTGAATTGCTGCGGGCAGTGCAAGAGGAAGTACAAACCTCCGACGCCCCGCACTGAGCGCTGGACCCCATGCCGTGGCAACCGCCTTGGCCAACTCCCAGGAGATCAAGATGATGAAACTCAGCAAGTGGTGGCGTCAAATAGGAGTGACATTCGCGATGGCGCTCGCCGGAAACATGACACAAGCCCAGAGCGGCGCAGTGGTGCCACTCAAGTTCAATTGGGGACTGCCCACGGCGAATTATTTCACCTTGTATGTGGCGCGCGACCTGGGTCTGTTTCAGCAAGTCGGACTGGATCCGCAGTTCTACACCTTTCAATCAGGCGCGCCGCTGCTCGCCGGTCTCAAGAGCGATAGCTTGGACGTAGTCACCACCGGCCTAGCCACCGTCTTTGCGCTAGGGCAGAACATTCCGTTGCGCATGATCTATTGGTCACTCGACCACGCAGCATCCGAGGGCTTGGTGGTCACCGCCAAGAGTGGCATCGACACATACAGGGACCTTGGAAAGGCCAAAACCATCGGCGCGCCTTCAGGAACCTGTGCACAGGTAGCGCTGGCCTTGATGGCCAAGAAACTGGGCCTCAAATACAGCAGCCTGAATGTACTGAACATCGCACCTCCGCTATATGCCAACGCGATGAGCGGCGGATCGCTTGATGCCGGCATGGCCTGGTCGCCCTACGTGCAGATATTGGTCGAAAGCGGCCACAAAGTGGTCGGCTGGGATCCGGACTACGCGCCCGACGGCGGTGTCTGCCCAGGCATGACGGCAGCGCGTCCGAAGTTCCTGCAAGCCAACCCGGAAGTTGGTGTCAAACTGGTTGAAGTCCAAGCCAAGGCAATGGAGGCCATCGCCAAAAACCCGAACTTGGCCATTGATGCAATGGTCAAGTATTTGTCGATCTCCCGTTCGGTGGCTAAAGCGGCCTATGAGCGCGAGTGCTGTGATCGCTATCCCACGCTGCAGCAGCAACTGGATCCGAACTCGCAATTTTCGATGGTTTCAAAGGACAGTGGCTTGGCTCGCAAGTTCTACATCGCTAGCCAGATGTTGCAGGAAACGGGAACCATTCCCACCGCCCTGACTTGGGAACAGATCAACGCCGCCATAGATCCGAGCTATATCCGCCAGTACCTGGAGAAGGTTCGCAAATGAACGTGCCGACACTAGCCCTTCGAGACCTAGGTCATGCGCCTGCGCTGCGCTTTAGTCCCTGGATGCGGCTCATGAGCGTCACGCTTGCCACCCTTCCGGGGTTGCTGCCCTGCATCGTCCTGACGTCACCCAAAAGCTGGCGGGTTCGCGGGCAGAGCGACTGAGGCCATGGCAATCGATTATCCGCAGGACCTGGGCTTGTACATCGACGGGGCGTGGCACCGCGGTGGCGGTCGAGCCTTGCGTCCGGTGTTCGACCCCAGCAGTGGCGAGACCGTAGGTCAGCTGCCCCTGGCGAATTCGACTGATCTTGACGCCGCTCTGTCTGCGGCCGAGCAAGCTGCACCGGCATGGCGTCGCCAAACGGCATGGCAACGCGCAGCCATACTCAAGCAAGCGGCACGTATCGTGGCGCAGCGCAAGTCGGCGCTGGCCGCGGTGCTGACCACTGACAACGGCAAACCACTGGCCGACGCCTTGGCCGAAATCGACCGCGTTGTCGAGACACTGGAATGGTGCGGCGAAGAAGCCACGCGACTGGACGGTCGCATGCTGCCGCCGCGAAGCCCCGGACTTTTACAGGCCACGGTGAAAGACCCGATCGGACCGGTGGCGGCTTTCGCGCCCTGGAATTTCCCTGCCGTGCTCTGTATGCGCAAAGTGGCTCCGGCATTGGCAGCAGGTTGCACGGTGATCGTGAAGCCCGCCGAGGAAACACCGGCGGTATGCGTTGCGCTGGTGCAGGCGCTGGTGGATGCAGGTGTACCCGCCGGTGTTTTGAACCTGGTCTTCGGTGAGCCGAGTGAGGTATCCCAGCACCTCATTGCTTCGCCCATCATCCGCAAGTTGTCTTTCACAGGCTCAGTTCCCGTGGGTCGACTGCTCTACGAACAGGCTGCGCGTGGATTGAAAGCAGTGACGATGGAACTCGGTGGCCACTCGCCGGTGCTGGTGTTCGACGATGTCGACGTCAACAAGGTAGCCGCTGCGTGCGCTGCCTTCAAGTACCGTAACGCCGGCCAAGTCTGTCTATCGCCCAATCGCTTCTTCGTGCATGAAAGCGTGTACCGGGACTTCGTCGCGGCTTTTGTCGCCGCCGCGCGTGCCCTGCGTATTGGTCCAGGCACCGAAGCCGGTGTGCAAATGGGCCCGCTCAATAACCCGCGCCGGCTCGCTGCGGCCGAACGCTTTGTCGCTGATGCGAGCGATAGCGGCGCGCGCATCGAACTCGGCGGCCATCGCATCGGATCACGCGGCTGGTTCTTCCAGCCCACGGTGTTGACCGGCTTGGACCCGACTGCGGCGCTGATGCATGAAGAGCCTTTCTGCCCGGTAGCGCCCATCGTTGCCTTCGCAACGCTCGATGAGGCCGTCGCGCGGGCCAACGGCGTGGCATTTGGCTTGGCCGCTTATGCCTTCACCCGTAGTAGTGCCCGTGCAGCCGAGCTCAGCGAACGATTGGCAGCGGGTTGGATAGGCATCAACAGCTTTACGCCAGCGCTGGCCGATGCCGCTCTGGGTGGCATGAAAGACAGCGGAGTCGGCTACGAAGGTGGCCGCGAAGGGCTGGAGGCGTACTTGCAGACACGATTCATTAGCCACGACCGCCTCTTTTGAAAACCGGGGAATTCTGATGAATCCAAATTCCAACCCGCCAACCCGCCGCATTCACATGCGTTATGGGGGTTACCACAAGCGCCTTGAGCCGGCGTATGACGCCGAGTTGACTGGGACCGATCCGGATACGCCCATGGGCGAATTGATGCGCCGCTTCTGGCAACCTGTGTGTTTGTCTGAACAACTCGGGCAACTACCGCTAGCAATCCGGATCCTGGGCGAAGACCTGGTTGCCTTTCGTGACCACAGTGGCCGGGTGGGCGTGCTCGAGCGGCATTGCAGCCACCGCGGCACATCACTCGAATTCGGCATCATTACTGCGCAGGGTATCCGATGCTGTTACCACGGCTGGCACTACGCAGTGGATGGCACCCTTCTGGAAACACCATGTGAACCGGCGGAGAGTCGGCTTAAAGACAGCATCTGCCAGGGTGCCTACCCGGCTTTGGAGCGCGACGGGCTGGTCTTCGCCTACATGGGACCACCGCAGGCTTTGCCACCATTCCCGGAGTGGGACTCCCTGCGTTTGCCGGTTGGTAACAGATTGGTACCGTTCTCCAACGTTTACCCTTGCAACTGGTTACAGGTGTTCGAGAACATCATGGACCACATGCATACGGCGGTGCTTCACAACCACATGACGGTGAGCGATGTGGATGTCCAGACCTCGGCTGGCGTCTCACTGGAGGGCTTCGGCGACATGCCAGTGATGCACTGGGAGCCAACCCGGGACGGTGCGGGTTGCTGTTTCGTGGCTGGCCGTCGCCTACCCGGGGGCAAGATCTGGGTGCGGATCACCGAAATGGCCTTTCCCAATTTTTTGCAGATCGGCTCGTTGGTGCCATCTGCCGCACGCGAACGTCACTCCTGCGTCGCACTGACCCGCTGGCATGTGCCGGTCGACGACACCCACATGATCATCTTTGGCTGGCGCCATTTCAACGCGGTCATTGATCCCGATCAGGCCGGCTCGCCCGAAGATTGTGGCGTGGACAAAATCGACTTCCTGGTGGGCCAGACCGGCAACCGCAGCTATGAGGAGGGCCAGCGTGCACCAGGTGACTGGGAGGCCTTGGGCAGCCAACGGCCGATTGCCATCCACGCGCTGGAAAACCCGGGCCGTTCCGATATTGGTGTCTACCTGTGTCGCAAGCTCTTGCGCGAACAGGTGCGCGCACTGCAGCCCGTGCTGCCCGATTCCCCGGTTACCCAAGGGCCGAAGGATTCCCTGCCAATGTATTCGCAGGATTCGATTCTGAACTTGCCCCAGCGTGAGGGTGAGGATGACAGACTGCTGGTCATGAACACCGGCACACAGGTGCTGGCCATCATGAGAGAAGCTGACTTGCTGCCCTCAGAGAAGCGCGATGAGCATGTACGTCGCCGGCTCGATCAACTGGACGGCGGCGCACGCTGAGCAAGGCATGCAATTATTGGTGCGCTCGATCACCCAGGAAGCGCTTGGCATCCGAACCTTCGAGTTGGTTCATCCTCATCGCAATGCGCTACCGGCCTTTGAAGCTGGCGCACATGTCGATGTCCAGGTGCCTGGCGGACCGGTAAGGCAATATTCGCTGTGCAATGCTCCGGCCGAGCGTTATCGCTACCTGATTGCCGTACTGCGCGTGGACCGCGGCCGCGGCGGCTCGACGGGCATGCACCAACATGTCGATGTGGGCGACCTGCTGGAGGTGTCGGCGCCGCGCAATCAGTTCGAGTTGGCCGGAGTGGCTCAGCGCCACCTGCTCATTGCCGGCGGCATCGGCGTGACGCCTTTGCTGGCGATGGTCGAGGCACTCTCCGCGCGCCAGGCCGATTTCCGACTGGTCTATTGCACCCGCTCCATCGACCACACGGCTTTCACGGATCGACTCGAAGAGCACCTGCGTGCTGGTCGAGTCAGCTTGCACCATGACGACGGTGACCCCACACGTGCGCTTGACCTGCTTGCCCTGCTGGCCCGCCAGGAAGACGGCACGCACCTCTACTGCTGCGGCCCTGCAGGCTTGATGCAGGCGGTCAAGAATGCCACAGCCCATTGGGCGGTCGGCAGCGTGCATTTCGAGTACTTCGCACCGTCCTCAGCATCAACAGCACCCGCTGATGGCGACGGTTTCGAGGTTCGTTTAGCGCGTTCGGGTGGCAGTTACCACGTGCCACCGGGTCGCTCGATCATCGATGTGCTGCGCGCCAACGGTGTTGCTTGCGAGACCTCTTGCGAGGCGGGCGTCTGTGGCACTTGCCGTACGCCCTACCTAGAGGGAACACCGTTGCACCAGGACTTTGTTCTCACTTCGCAGGAACAGACCAAGTTCGTTCTCATATGCTGCGCTCGCTCCAGTTCAGCTGTCCTCGTCCTAGACCGCTGAGCGGCCAAATTTTTTGGAAATCAGACCATGAGTGAACTCGCCACGTACGACTTTGTCATCGTTGGCGCCGGCTCAGCCGGTTGCGTACTGGCCGACAGGCTCAGTGCCGATGGCCGCCACCGCGTGCTTCTGTTGGAGGCCGGTCCACCAGATCGGAACCCATGGATCCACGTGCCGATCGGCTATGGCAAGACGATGGTCAACAAAACGGTGAACTGGCAGTTCATGACCGAGCCCGAACCCGAGTTGCACCAGCGCAAACTGTACTGGCCGCGCGGCCGCACGTTGGGCGGCTCCAGTTCGATCAACGGGCTGGTCTATATCCGCGGTCAGGCGCAGGACTACGACGCTTGGGCTGCTGCCGGAAATGCGGGTTGGGCCTGGAAAGACGTCCTGCCCTACTTCATCCGGTCGGAATCGAATGCGCGTGGCGCCAACCCCTGGCATGGCGACAGCGGCCCATTGCATGTGTCGGACATCGGCGTGAAACATCCGTTGGTTGAAGCCTTCATCCACTCGGCTCAGGAACTCGGCATTCCACCCAACGACGATTTCAATGGTGCCTCGCAGGAGGGCGCTGGCTATTATCAACTCACCACCCACAGGGGCCTGCGCGCTTCCACAGCCCGAACCTACCTGAAACGCGCTCGCAGCCGGCCCAACCTCACCGTCATCACCAATGCACATGCCACGCGCGTACTTTTCGAGGGCACTCTGGCAGTTGGCATTGTCTACCACCATGACAACCAGGAGGTTCAGGTGCGCTCCCGCCGCGAGGTACTGCTGTGCGCAGGTGCGGTCCAGTCCCCCCAACTGCTCCAGTTGTCAGGAGTCGGTCCGCCGGAATTGCTGCGCCAGTATGGGCTGCCCGTGCGAGTGGACAGCCCGGGCGTCGGCGAAAATCTGCAAGACCACCTCCAGGTGCGACTGATCTACAAATGCAGCCAGCCTGTAACCACCAATGATGACTTACGAACGGTATGGGGCCGCATGCGCATCGGACTGCAATGGCTATTGCAACGGCGCGGGCCGCTGGCAATCGGTATCCAGCTTGGTGGTCTGTTTGCAAAGGCCTCGCCACAGTCGACTACGCCCGATGTGCAGTTCCACTTCGGCACCATCAGCGCCGACGTTGTCGCCGGAAAGCCGCACGATTTCTCGGGCTTCACGCTGTCGATGTGCCAGTTGAGGCCCACCAGTCGCGGTAGCGTTCAGATCCAGTCTGCGGATGCCCGGCAGGCACCGGCAATCCGGGCCAATTACATGACGACTTCGCACGACCAAGCCTTGATGGTGGCGGGTACACAGTTAGCGCGGCGTTTGATGACCAGCAAGGCGATGTCGCCCATGATCGTGGAGGAATACAGGCCAGGCCCTGCAATGGCCACTGAGGCCGATATGCTGGACTTCGTACGCCGCGAGGGCGTGACCATCTTTCACCCGGTGGGAACCTGCAGCATGGATCCGGGGCCCATGGGCGTCGTGGACGAGAGGCTTCGTGTGTACGGAACCGCTGGACTGCGCGTTGTGGACGCCTCCATCATGCCGCTGCTGATCTCAGGCAATACCAATGCGACTTCGATCATGATCGGCGAAAAGGCGGCGGAGATGATTCTCGCCGACCTGACACAAGGGGCCCCGGTCCAAGCTCAGCGCCTTGCCACGGTTGCCAAGCCGGTTGTTGTTGGAGTGCCGGCAGCGGCCTGACTCGCTGCAAGCGCCACATGCATAATGTTCTGATGTCGCGAAAATTGATTGCCTTTGAGGCTTCTGCAGTCACACCTTGCCCCATCAGCGGCCCGGCTCTGGCCCATACTGTGCAGCGCTACCGGCCCAAAGGGTTGGGGATTGCTAAATACGAACAACTCGGCCAAGCCTTGCTCGGTGCCATAGAGGATCAGGTTTGGCGACTGGGCGACAAACTGCCCACCGAATCCGCCCTGGCCTCCGCTACGCCCTATAGCCTAGGTACCGTGCAGAATGCTTATCGATCACTGGTGGAACGTGGTGTGGTGGTGCGCATCCAGGGATGCGGTACCTTCGTCGCTGAAAGACGCCACAGCATGGACGCGCCGTGGCATTGCCGTTTCCTTAACGACCTGGGCGACAGCTTCCTGCCGGTTTACACCCATGTGCTCTCGCGCGAACTCACCCATGCAACAGGGCCATGGACCAAATTTCTAGGCCAGTCGGCCGACGGCATCGTGCGCATAGATCGCTGTTTGACCATCAACGACGAGTTCGACGTCTACAGCAAGTTCTTCGTCCGTGCTGATCGCTTCGGCACATTGCTGGATCGTCCGGCACGCGAACTTGAAGGCATCAATTTCAAGCTGCTACTCAGCCGTGAGTTCGGCACGCCCGTTTCACGACTAAGCCAGACTCTCGCCGTGTCCAAGCCGCCGCCAATTGTGCGCGAGGCCTTGCAACTCAAGGCATCGGCCAGCGTCACAGTACTGGACGCATCGGCCTCGACAAACACAGCAACTCCGGTCTACTTCCAGTCCCTCTACATCCCGCCAAACCGTCGCCAGCTCAGTCTTGACGACATGACTCGGTGCTGACCGAGGATCACTGCCGCCCGCATTTTCATCAGCTTGCAAGGGCCCATGTGTAAAAAGCAGCCTTGCCTGTGGCTTACATACTCTTGTCGGGGCGCTTGAACTGCCCGCTCCAAAAGGGCCGGCGCGTGCTGCGCGGATGTCCTTGCGCACACTGCTGATGGAGATCATCTGCCCAAGCAAGGAACCGAAGATCACCGTGGGCACCACCAACTGCGGCTCGATGGTCCAGGCCCAGATGGAGGTGGCGATCAGGCCGAAGGCAAACCCCGAGATGCCCTGGATGAAACCGGCCACCAGAGCTCCGCCAACGATCTGTACGGCCACCGATGTCTCGATGTTCATGCCACGAATGCGGAGAGGTCACCCATGCTCAGGATTGGAACCTCTCAAGATTGCTCGAAGCATTGGTGTAAACACTATTGTCGACAAATTTGTTTCAGGCAACCATCGGACCCGTCATGATTCAGACTACAGATTCGGCAAAACCCAAGTCACGCAGGCAGGCGCCGGTGCAGCCATCGCTGGCTGTGCCTGCCAACCGCATGCAAGAAATTGTTGATGTGCTGCGCGACCGCATCGCGAGCCAACAGGTGCCGCCCGGCTCGAAGTTGCTGGAGCAGGACCTGGCCGAGGAGTTCAACGCGCCGCGTACCGCCGTGCGCGAGGCCCTCGCGGCACTCGAGCAGCGCGGCCTGATCCAGCGCATCCCCAATCGGGGCGCGGTGGTCATGCGGCTGGAGATGGCGCAAGTCTTTCATCTCTATGACACCCGCGAGGTGCTTGAGGGGCTGTGTTCACGCCTGGCTACCGAGAACTCCCGGGCCGAGTCCTGGCAGGACCTCGTCGAGATGTTCCACGGCCCGATGGTGGGCTATGCCGAAAACGCCGACTTTGATGCCTTCATCGCCGGCTACGAGTTGTTCCGTCGCCGCTCGCAGACCGCGGCGGCCAATCCGATCCTGACGCAGATGCTGGACAGCATCTACGAGAAGACCCAAGTGCTGATTCGTCGCATCATCATCCTGCCGGGCCGTGCCAAGGCCGGCTTGCAAGAGCATCAGGCGGTGCTGCAAGCGATGCGGCAAGGTGATGCCGCAGCGGCCGAAAGTCTGCGCCGCAGCAATATGCGCAGCGCCAAGGACTGCCTGATGCGCTACCAGAAGTACCTGCTTTAGTGCACTGCCAATGAGCGAAACCTCCACCGCCTCTGCTGCTGCGGCCCGAGTTGATGGCCGCATTGGCCCGCTTGCGGGCATGCGCGTGCTCGAGATCGGCTCCACGGTCGCCGGCCCGTTCTGCGGCCGCCTGCTGGCCGATTTTGGCGCCGAGGTCATCAAGATCGAGCCCCCCGAAGGCGACCCGGTTCGGACCATGGGCAAGCGCTTCCAGGGCAAATCGCTCTATGCCGCCAGCATCTTCAGGAACAAGGAGCTCGCGTCGATTGACCTGCGCAAGCCTGAAGGCCAGGCGCTGGTGGCCGAGTTGGCGGCCAAGTGCGATGTGCTGATCGAGAACTTCCGGCCTGGCGCTTTGGAGAATTGGGGCCTGGGTTATGCGGAACTTTCCAAGCGCAACCCCGGCTTGGTGATGGTGCGAATCAGCGGCTTCGGCCAGACGGGCCCCTACAGCCAGCGGGCTGGATATGGCGTCATCGGCGAGGCGGTCAGTGGTTTGCGGCATCTGACCGGAGACCCGGACCGCCCGCCGTCGCGCGTTGCCGTGTCGATGACCGATTACATCACCGGGCTCTACGCCGCGTTTGGCGCCAGCATGGCGCTGCTGGCCAGACACCGCACGGGGCGTGGCCAATGCATCGATGCGGCGCTCTACGAATGTGCTTTCAGCTTCATGGAGCCCTGGATCCCGGCGCATCAGAAACTGGGGCATGTCGCCATGCGCGCAGGCTCGCGCTTGCCGGAGAGCACACCGAACAATCTTTATCCGACCGGTGACGAGAGCTACATCCACATTACCGCGATGGGCGATGCTGTCTTCCGGCGCCTAGCTGTGGCGATGGAACAGCCGGGCTTGGCCGACGACCCGCGCTTCAAGGATGCGGTGTCTCGTTCGCAGCACGACGATGAACTCGACGAACTGATTGGCCATTGGACTCTGGCCCACCCCTTGGCCAAGCTGGAATCAGCGCTGGCTCAGGCCAGCGTACCGGCCACCCGCATCTTCACCATCGCCGACATCTTTGCCGACCCGCATTACCAGGCCCGTAACGCCATCGTGGAAGCGCCCGACGATGAGCTTGGCGGCGTCGCCATGGCGAATGTGGTGCCACGCCTGTCCGACACGCCTGGCGCCGTGCGTCACAGTGGCCACCGCGTCGGGCAGGACACGCGCCAGGTCCTGCGCTCCGTGCTGGGCTTATCGGACTTGCGCATCGCTGAACTCTCCGCATCAGGCGTGGTCCTGTGCGGCCCTGACACCACCACAATGGGCAAGGCATGACCCCCGTCGATCCAACCGTTTCCGCCGCTGAGGCCTCGATGGCCGACTTCCACCGCCGTGAGACTGCGGCCTTGGCCATGGGCGGAGAAAGCAAGTTGTTGCGCCGCAAGGCACTGGGCGTGTTGAATGCGCGCGAACGCATCGACTATCTGTGCGACCCCGGCAGCTTTATCGAGTCGGGCCTGTTCGGAACTTCAGCGTCGAACCCGGCTGACCGCGAGAAGACCCCGGCCGATGGCAAGATCGCCGGCTTCGGCCGGATCCGGTCACGCGAGGCGGCCTTGGTGGTCAATGATTTCACCGTCATGGGTGCGTCGAGCAGCAGCACCAATGGCCGCAAGATCGCCCACATGAAGCAGGTGGCCACGCGGCGCGGCTTGCCGCTGGTCTTTCTCGGCGAGTCGTCAGGCGCGCGCATGCCCGACACCATGGGGTCGCGCGGCATGGGCGCGTTGCTGGGCAACGATGGCACGCAGTACCAGCGGACGAGGGAATCGCCCTGGGCATCGGCCACTCTGGGCTACTCCTATGGCTCGTCGTCCTGGTATGCGGTGCTCTCGGATTTCTGCGTCATCCGCAAGGGCGCCGTGCTGGCGGTGTCGAGCGCGCTGCTCACATCGCTGGCGATCAAGGAAGAGGTTGACCCCGAAGACCTGGGCGGCTGGCGCTTGCATGCCGAGACCACCGGATTTGCCGACCTCGTGGTTGACACTGACGAGCAGGCGCTGGACGCCATCAAGACCTTTCTGTCCTATCTGCCCGGACATCAGAACGAAATGCCGCCGGTGCATGCAGTCCCCGAAGGCTCAGGTGCTGGCATGGCAGGCATCTTGGGCCTGTTGCCGCAGCGGCGCACTCAGGTCTATGACGTTCGCACCATCGTTCGCACCATCGTCGACAAGGACAGTTTCTTCGAGCTGAAGGCGCGCTTCGGCAAGGTGGCGGTCACTGGTTTGGCCCGGTTGGAAGGCCGCAGCGTCGGCATCGTGGCCAACAATCCCTTGGTCAAAGGCGGCGCACTCGATACCGACGCCTGCGAGAAGATCACCAGCTTCCTGGTGCTGTGCGATTCGTTCAACATCCCGGTGCTGACCTTTGTTGACACGCCAGGTTTCGTGATTGGTGCCGAGGCCGAGCGCAAGCGCGCCCCCGGCAAGATCATGAACATGATGAATGCCCTCGCGTTGATGTCGGTACCCAAGCTGTCGATCATTCTGCGCAAGAGCTACGGCCAGGCCTACCTGAATATGGGTGGCGGCAAGAACTCGGACGAGGTCATCGCCTGGCCAACTGCCGAGGTCAGCTTCATGGACCCGCGCTTCGCAGTGAAGGTCGTGCATGGCCTGGACGCTGGCGACCCCGGCTTCGATGAATCCCTGGCCAATATGAACCGCGGCAACGAAATCTGGGATGCCGCTTCCATCTACGCCGTGCAGTCGGTCATCGACCCGGCCGACACCCGCGCTTATCTGATCCGGATGCTGGATCTGCACCGCAGCCGCCTGAACAACGGCATCGGCGAGCACCGCCTAGCCAACTGGCCGACGAGCTTCTGACCATGGCCATGTTCAAGAAGGTCGTGGTCGCCAATCGGGGTGCAGTCGCGGCCCGGGTGCTGCGGTCGCTGCGCGCGCTGGGAGTGCCCTCGGTGGCGGTGTACTCCGAAGCCGATGCCAATGCACCCTATCTGGCGCTGGCGCAAGAAGCCCTGTGCATCGGCCCGGCACCGGCACGCGAAAGCTACTTGAACGCAGACAGGCTGCTCGAGGTGGTGCGCCGGACCGGTGCCGACGGGCTGCACCCGGGTTATGGATTTCTGTCTGAGAACGCGATCTTTGCGGCGCAGGTCGAGGCCACCGGCGCCCGTTTCATCGGGCCGTCCCCGCATTGGATCGAAGCCATGG
Source organism: Roseateles toxinivorans (assembly GCA_945898095.1). Lineage (GTDB taxonomy): Bacteria > Pseudomonadota > Gammaproteobacteria > Burkholderiales > Burkholderiaceae_C > Paucibacter_A > Paucibacter_A toxinivorans_A. Next base: position 44,012 of record CAMDHE010000019.1, read on the forward strand.
GCCACAAGACCCGCGCCCGCGAACTGGCGGCAAGGCATGGCATGCCGGTGGGGCTGGGATCGTCCGTGCTGGCTGGCGATGCCGACGCGATGCTGCGTGCGGCCCAGGCCATTGGTTACCCCGTCCTGGTCAAGCCGGCTTCGGGTGGGGGTGGCATCGGCATGCTGCCCGCCAGGTCGCCACAGGAGCTGCTGGGTGCGATCGAGCGTGCTGCGTCCATGGCGCAGCGGGGTTTTGCCAACGCCGAGGTCTACCTCGAGCGACTGGTGGAGCGACCGCGTCACGTCGAGTTCCAGATTCTGGGTGACCGGCATGGTGGCCTGGTGCATCTGCATGAGCGCGACTGTTCGGTGCAGCGCCGCCATCAGAAGCTGATCGAGGAGTCGCCGGCGCCGGGCCTGGACCGCAAGGTCGTGGGTGCGCTTGCCGACCGAATCGCCGGAACCTTGCGCACCATGGGCTACGACAATATCGGTACCGTCGAGATGCTGATGGGTCCCGATGGCGAATTCAGCTTCCTAGAAATGAATACACGCTTGCAGGTCGAGCATGGCGTGACCGAGGAGGTCAGTGGCGTCGACCTGGTGGCGGCCCAGGTTCGCTCGGCGGCTGGTGAGCGCTTGGCGGACTTCCTGCCTGCGTCGATCCCCTGCAGCGGGCATGCCATCCAGGCCCGCGTCTATGCGGAAGACCCCAAGCGATTCTTTCCATCCCCGGGACGGTTGGACGTCTTTGTACCGCCTTGCGACCCCGATGTGCGGGTGGAATGTGGTTATGCCCAGGGGCAAGAAGTCACGCCGCATTACGACCCGCTGCTGGCCAAGGTGATCGTGCATGCGGCTACCCGCGACGAGGCGATCGAGCGGCTGATGAAAGCGCTGCGCGCCTTTCGCATCGAAGGAGTCAAGAACAACATCCCCGCGCTGCTGGAAATTCTGGCATCGCCAGAGTTCCGAGCCGGCAACGTTCACACCGGCTTGCTGGCTGATGTGATGAACCATCCCGTGCGCGCCTGAGACGGCAGCACCATCAACGCAAAGTCAGGAGCCGCAGTGAGCAAGATCGAAGCAAAGGCAGAAGTCACCGGGTCGGTGTGGAAAATCCTCGCCGCTGTGGGCAGTCGCCTGGAAGCGGGCGACACCATCATGATCCTGGAGTCGATGAAGATGGAAATTCCGGTCATGGCTGAAGACGGCGGCACGCTGGTGGCCCTGAGCGTGGCCGAAGGCGAGGCGGTCCGCGAGGGTCAGGTGGTTGCGGTGCTGGAAGACTGACGATGACTTCGCTGCCCACTCACCCCAGCGAAGCATTGGCGGCTGGCGCTGACGCGGCAAGCCTGCCGGAACTTGCCTTCCGCCGCGCCCAGGCTGAGCAATTGGGCGGCGCGGCTTCAGTGGCGCGGCACCATGAGCAAGGACGGCTGACGATTCGCGAGCGCATCAGCGGCTTGGTCGACGAGGGTTCGTTCCAGGAGGTCGGCAAGCTCACCGGCCAGGGACATTACGACGGCGACAAACTGGTCGGCGTGACACCGGCGCCCTATGTGATGGGCCTGGCCTCGATCGGTAACCGTCCGGTGGCGATCGGCGGCGAAGACTTCACCGTGCGCGGCGGCACCAGTTGGAGCGGCGACCGCAAAAAGGGCGGGCAAGGGGGTTTTGTCGAGGACCTGGCGCATCAGTACCGCCTGCCGCTGGTCAACCTGATCGACGGTGCGGGCGGTAGCGTCACCTCCATCAACCGCCGCGGACATTCGGTTTTTCCGGGCGTGCATGGTTTCGAACGGTCGGTGCAGTTGATGGGCGAAGTGCCGGTGGTCTGTGCCGTGATGGGCACTGCCGCCGGAGGACCCGCCGGGCGGGCCATCCTGTCGCATTGGTCGGTGATGGTGAAGAACACGAGTCAGGTCTTTGCCGCCGGTCCGCCGGTGGTGGAGCGCTCGCTCGGCCAGAAGGTGACCAAGGAGGAGTTGGGCGGCCCCGGCATCGCCGTCGATATGGCGGGCACGATCGACAATGTGGCCACCGACGAGAAGCATTGTTTTGAGCTGATAAGGCGCTACCTCAGCTATATGCCGCAGAACGTCTGGGAATTGCCGCCGGTGGTGCACAGCGGCGACCGCGTCGACCGCTGCGAAGACGCGCTGGCCCGCATCGTTCCCGAAAGTCGCCGCACGCCCTATGACATGAAGAAGCTGGTGCGCATGGTGGCGGACCTGGATTCGGTGTTCGAGATCCAGCCGAGTTTCGGCAAGGCCGTGATCACTTGCCTGGCACGCATGAATGGCAAGGTGGTGGGCATCATTGCCAACAACCCGATGATCTATGGCGGGGCCATTGACGTTCGTGCCGCGCGCAAGCAGACCCATTTCGTCGAACTCTGCGACTGCTTCCATATTCCGCTGATCTTCTTCGTCGATGTGCCGGGCTTTATGGTGGGCAAGGACGCCGAAGCGGCAGCCACCCTGCGCGAAGGCATGCGTTCGGTCTACGTGGGTCTGCAGGCGACGGTGCCAATTTACACTGTGGTCATCCGCAAGTGCTACGGGATGGCTGGCATGGGGACGACCGACAAGAACGGCCTTGACCTGAAGATCGCCTGGCCCAGCGCTGAATGGGGCTCGCTGCCGATTGAAGGCGGCGTCGCTGCCGCGTTCCGCAAGGACATCGCCAGCGCCGCCGACCCGAAGAGCCGCGAGCGCGAAATCGAGGCCGAGTTGCGAGCGCTTGCATCGCCTTACCGCACCGCTGAGGCCTTTGGCGTTGAAGAAATCATCGACCCGCGCGAAACGCGCCCTTATCTGTGCCGCTTCATCGACGCGGCCCAAGGCAGGCTGCAAACCACGCTCGGACAGAAACCCAAGTTCGGAGTTCGCCCTTGAACCGATCGGCGCCAACCGGCGTTGGGGCAGGATGGCACCGTCATCCTGATCGGCCCAAAACCAAGGAGACAAGGCAATGGACAAGAGAACCCTGATCGGTGGCCTGCTGGCTGCCATCACCCTGAGTTTCGGCGGCCCTGCGCGCGCCGAGGTCGACGAGGTCAAACTCGCATCCCAATACGGCATCGGCTACCTGCCGCTGACGGTGATGCAGGTCGACAAGTTGGTAGAAAAGCATCTGGCCAAGGCCAATCTGGGCAGTACCAAAGTGTCCTGGATGCGTCTGGCGGCAGGTGCGGCAGCCAATGATGCCCTGCTTTCTGGCGGGCTGCACTTCGCGTCAGGAGGCACCGGGCCGGCCATCATTCTTTGGGACAAGACGCGCAGTTCGCTGGATGTGCGTGGCGTCGCTGCGCTTTCTTCGATGCCGAACCTTCTGGTGACGCGCAATCCCGCCATCAAGACCGTGCGCGACTTCACTGAGAAGGATCGCATCT
>CAMDHE010000020.1 GCA_945898095.1 Roseateles toxinivorans
GCCCTGACGCTGTCACTGTCGCAGCAGAACAGCAATTGGGGCTGGTCAACGGCCTTCACCCGCACGGCCGCCACTGAAGTCAGCCCGCTGACCTCGTCGACCTCGAACTCCAACTTCAATGGACGCTCGATCTTCAACTCGAACGAAGAAGTCGCGGCCAATTCGGCCTACCTGACCAAGGACCGGGTCAATGCGACCGTGAACTGGTCCAAGGCCTTCATCGGCAGCTACAAGACCACGGTGGGTCTGTTCTATGAAGGCCGGATGGGCAAGCCGTACAGCTGGACGATCAACAACGATCTGAATGGCGACGGCCTGGGCGGCAATGACTTGATGTATGTACCCAAAGGTCCGCAGTCGGGTGAAGTGCTGTTCTACGGCGACACGGCCACCAGTCATGTCAACGAGGACAAGTTCTGGACCATCGTCAACGCAAACAAGGAGCTCAGCGATGCCAAGGGTGGCGTGGTCAAGCGCAATGGCAGTTTCGCGCCGTTCGTGAACAGCTTCGACATCCGTGTCAGCCAGGAAATCCCCGGCTTCAGCAGCAAGCACAAGGGTGTGCTGGCATTCGATTTCCTGAACTTCGGAAATATGCTCAACAAGAAGTGGGGCCGCATCGATGAGGTCTCCTTCCAGAGCGCCGGGGCCACCGCACGCAGCTTCGTCAACTATGCCGGCATCAAGGATGGCAAGTATGTCTATGCCGTGCAGGACCTTGAGGACTACACCACCCGCCAGGCCAAGGGCGAATCGCAGTGGGCCGTGCAGGTCACCCTGCGCTACGAGTTCTAAGCTAAGCGCAAGCAGCGGCGCTCGCAAGAGTTGCCGCGCATTAAAAAAGGCACCGAGAGGTGCCTTTTTTTGTGAGCCAAACGATGAACCGGCCGAGTGGCCAACTCCTTTCCTACCGCCCCTTAAGAATTCGATCGAGCTTTGGCACTCGGAAGTCAACCGGCAAGTCCTCACGGGTTTTAAGTGACAAATTCAAGGTGTACTGCCCCTCGACCGGCCGACCATTGAGCTCCTGCGGCTCAAAGATCCATTTCTCAAGCGAAGCCTTGGCGAATCGGCGTACCGAATCCGGCATCCCCGGAAAGGCCTTGACTTGAATGGCGGTGCAAAGACCCGCGATGCCAACCACACAGATCGCAGAGACCTGCCCCTCCCAACCATTCACGCGTCCGATGTCATCGGGGTAACTTGCAAAGTAGCGCTGAATGGGCAGGGGCTCCACATGCAAGCTCTTGATTTTGACCATGCTGCCGCCCTCATTGGGACTCACCAAGATTTCGAGCCGAACCCCGGTCTTGAAAGTTGCCGGCATGCCGGCATCGGTTTGCGGTGGAATATGTGCCTTTGCAAAACGTGACTTGATGCCCTGAAGGAACTGAGCAGGCAATTTCTCCTCGTCCAGGACTTGAAAGTCACTTGCATTGCCATCCACGCCGAACAAGACCGAGGCCAGCACGCTGACCGGATAGGGGCTTTTGAAACTGTCAGCCGACCAGGCCGGAGCGCTCAGCAGGGCCGACAGCAAGCAGGCTAGGACAGTTGATGGGAGTCGACGGTTTTTCATTGAGCCAATTTGTTTTGCAAAAGACGCCAACTTCAGCGTTCAGCGCTGGATGTCGCCGATGCACATGTACTTGATCTCGACATAGTCGTCGATGCCCTGATGCGCGCCTTCGCGCCCCAGACCCGACTGCTTGACGCCGCCAAAAGGCACTTCAGCCGTCGAGATCAGCCCGGTATTCACACCGACCATGCCGTACTCGAGCGCTTCACCGACGCGGAAGATCCGTCCGATGTCGCGGCTGTAGAAATAACTGGCCAGCCCGAACTCGGTGTTGTTGGCCAGCGCGATCGCTTCGGCCTCGGTGCTGAACTTGAACACCGGCGCGACCGGGCCGAAAGTCTCTTCACGCGAGCACAGCATCGCCGGGGTCACATCAGCGAGCAGCGTCGGCTCAAAGAACTGCGCGCCCGCAGCGGTCGCGCGCTTGCCGCCCATCACCAGACGCGCACCCAGCGCCAAGGCATCGGCCACATGGGCTTCGACCTTGTCGATCGCCTGCGCATCGATCAGCGGCCCCAGGTTGACGCCGGCCTCGAAGCCATTGCCGAGCTTGATGTCTGCCACCTTGGCTGCGAGCTTGTCGATGAAAGCATCGTAGACGCCGGCCTGGACATAGAAGCGGTTGGCGCAGACGCAGGTCTGGCCGGCATTGCGGTATTTGCTCGCCATCGCGCCTTCGACCGCGCTGTCGAGATCGGCATCGTCAAACACGATGAAGGGTGCGTTGCCGCCCAACTCCAGCGACAGTTTCTTCACCGTCGGCGCGCATTGCTTCATCAGGATACGGCCGACTTCCGTGCTGCCGGTGAAGGACAGATGGCGCACCACATCGCTGTCGCAGATCACATGGCCGATCGCGATCGAATTTTCGGCATCTGCGGTCAAGACGTTCAGCACGCCAGCGGGCATGCCGGCGCGCTGCGCCAGCTCAGCCACCGCCAAGGCAGACAGCGGCGTTGCTTCCGCCGGCTTGATCACCACCGTGCAACCCGCGGCCAGCGCCGGTGCCACCTTGCGGGTGATCATCGCAATCGGGAAATTCCAAGGCGTGATTGCCGCACACACACCCATCGCCTGCTTGATCACCAGATAGCGCTTGTTGTTGTCGGTGGTCGGGATCGTTTCACCATAGACGCGTTTGCCTTCCTCGGCAAACCAGTCGATGAAACTGGCACCGTAAACCACCTCGCCGCGCGCTTCAGCCAATGGCTTGCCCTGCTCGGCAGTCATGATGCGCGCCAGGTCGTCGGTATGTTTGATCAACAGTTGATGCCAGCGCAACAGAATCGCAGCGCGCTCCTTGGCGGTCTTGCTGCGCCATGGGCCCCAGGCGTTATTGGCCGCAGCAATCGCCGCCTCGGCCTCGATCGCGCCGAGATTGGCTACATCAGCCAGATGCGCGCCAGTCGCAGGGTCGGTGACCGCAAACTGCGATTGCCCAGCCACCCATTCGCCATTGATCAGCGCCTGCGTGCGCAACAGGCTGGCGTCTTCCAGGGCGTCCAGAGGGGATTTCTTTCTTCGCATTGCGTCTTCTCCGAAAAGGTCATTGAATCTTGGTCCACACTCTAACCGTATCCGGCCAAAGCATGGATGGGCGGCGCCATATAATCGGCAACCCCAAAAATCAAGCATTTTCCTTGTTCCCAAGGCCCAAGTGCGAGCAGAAAGCCCGGAATGAAAGCAGCTGAAATACGTCAGACGTTCTTGAAGTTCTTCGAGTCCAAAGGACATCAGATCGTCGCCTCGAGCCCGGTCGTGCCGGGCGATGACCCGACCCTGCTGTTCACCAACGCCGGGATGAACCAGTTCAAGGATGTCTTTCTCGGCTTTGACAAGCGCGCCTACAGCCGCGCCACGACCTCGCAGAAATGCATCCGCGCCGGCGGCAAGCACAACGACCTCGACAATGTCGGCTATACCGCGCGCCACCACACCTTTTTCGAGATGCTGGGCAACTTCTCGTTCGGCGACTATTTCAAGCGCGAAGCGATCGGCTATGCCTGGGAACTGCTGACCGGGCATTTCAAGCTGCCGGCCGACAAGCTCTGGGTCACCGTCTACGCCGATGACGACGAGGCTTACGAGATCTGGAACCAGGTGATCGGCGTGCCGGCCGAGCGCATCGTGCGCATCGGCGACAACAAGGGCGCACGTTACGCTTCAGACAATTTCTGGATGATGGGTGACACCGGCCCCTGCGGGCCTTGTACCGAAATCTTCTACGACCATGGCCCCGAGATCGCCGGCGGCCCACCGGGCAGCCCGAACGAGGACGGGGACCGCTACATCGAAATCTGGAACAACGTCTTCATGCAATTCAACCGCACCGAAGACGGTGTGATGCATCCGCTGCCCAAGCCTTCGGTCGACACCGGCATGGGCCTGGAGCGCCTGGCCGCCGTGCTGCAGCATGTGCATTCGAACTATGAAATCGACCTGTTCGTCAGCCTGCTGGCAGCCGCCAAGGCTGCGGTCGACAGCGCCGGCCCGGGCGTCGAATGCGACAAGGACAGCGCCTCGCTGAAAGTCATCGCCGACCATATCCGCGCCTGCAGCTTCACCATCGTCGACGGCATCATCCCCGGCAACGAAGGCCGCGGCTATGTGCTGCGCCGCATCGCCCGCCGCGCCATCCGGCATGGCTACAAGCTCGGTGCGCGCACGCCCTTCTTCCACAAGATCGTGGCCGAACTGGTCAAGCAGATGGGCGAAGCCTATCCGGAACTGCGCCAGGCTCAGCCACGTGTCACCGAGGTGCTGGAACAGGAAGAATTGCGCTTCTTCCAGACCATCGCCAACGGCATGGAAATCCTCGAAGCCGCGCTGACGCCCGAGTTGAAGCTGTTCAATGGTGACCTCGCTTTCAAGTTGCATGACACCTTCGGTTTCCCGGTCGACCTGACTGCTGATGTCTGCCGCGAACGCGGCGTCAGCGTCGATCAGGCCGGCTTTGACGCAGCAATGGCGCAGCAGCGCCAGCAGGCACGCGCCGCAGGCAAATTCAGGATGGCCCATGGCCTTGACTACAGCGGCATGCCGACAGCCTTCCACGGCTATGAGCAACTGGTTTGCGAGGCTTCGACCGTCACGGCCGTCTATATCGACGGCGTCAGCGTGAATGCTGCCGAGGCCGGCGACGATGCGGTCGTGGTGCTCGACCAGACGCCTTTTTATGCCGAGAGCGGTGGCCAGGTCGGCGACAGCGGCGAGTTGCGCAATCCGAGCAGCCGGTTTTCAGTCGAAGACACGCTGAAGATCCAGGCCGATGTCTTCGGCCACCATGGGCGGGTGCTCGAAGGCAGCATCCGCGTTGGCGACCAATTCACGGCAAGGGTCAACGGCGAAGCCAGAGTCAGGATCACCCGCAACCACAGCGCCACGCATCTGATGCACAAGGCCTTGCGCGAGGTGCTCGGCGACCATGTCCAGCAAAAGGGCTCGCTGGTCAATGCCGAGCGCACCCGCTTCGACTTCGCCCACAACGCGCCGGTCACGGCCGAGCAAATCAAACGGGTCGAAGACATCGTCAATGCCGAGGTGCTGACCAATGCAGCGACCAGCGCGCAGGTGATGGCGCTCGACGATGCGCAGAAAAGCGGCGCGATGATGCTGTTCGGCGAGAAATATGGCGAGACCGTGCGGGTGCTGAGCATCGGCAGTTCGAAAGAGCTGTGCGGCGGTGTCCATGTCAGCCGCAGCGGTGACATCGGTCTGTTCAAGATCGTCAGCGAAGGCGGTGTGGCCGCAGGTATACGCCGGATTGAGGCTGTTACCGGCGACAACGGGCTGGCCTATTGCCAGTCGCTTGAAAACCAGGTCAACCGGGTCGCCGGCAACCTGAAAGCCGCGCCGGCTGATCTGGAGATCCGCGTCCAGGCCCTGCTCGACCAGGTCAAGGCGTTGGAAAAAGAATTGACCGCGACCAAGAGCCGGCTGGCGGCCGCGCAAAGCGATGAGCTGCTGGGCCAGGCGATCGACTTCAAGGGCACCAGGCTGCTGACCGCGACCTTGCAGGGCGCAGATGCCAAGACGCTGCGCGAGACCATGGACAAGCTCAAGGACAAAATGAAGAGCGCGATCATCGTGCTGGCGGCGGTCGAAGGTGAAAAAGTGCATCTGGCCGCCGGTGTCACTGCCGACAATATGGCCAAAGCCAAGGCGGGCGAGTTGGTCAACTTCGTCGCCAGCCAGGTCGGCGGCAAGGGTGGCGGCAAACCCGATCTGGCGATGGCCGGCGGCACCAACCCTTCAGCCCTGCCCGCAGCGCTGGCCAGCGTGCAAGCCTGGGTTGCCGAAAAGCTCTGACCTCGCAGCTGATTCCCATTAGGATTGACCATCAGCAGGCCCCGGGCGAATATGCGCCGGCCTGATCACCCCATCACAGGAGTCCCCATGAGCGACACCATTGACCATGACAACGCCGAGCGCCTCGCAGCGTTCTTGCAGATCCTCGCTGCCGACCTGACCGAGGACGAAGACCCGGTGCCGATCGACACGCTCGACGGCTATATGACCGCGCTGCTCTGCGGCCCGGTCAAATCCTCGCCCCTGCAGGCGATGGATGCCTTGTTCGGCGACGAATGGCCGACCCCCCTCGACGCGCTGGACCAGATCGAGGAATTCACCAACGCCTTGATGAATCGCTGGAACGAAATCGCTGAAAGCCTCGACCCAGAAGCGCTGAGTGAGAACCCGGAAGCGATGTTGCTGATGCCGCTGATCACCGAATTCGACGAAGCGACCAAGGCTGATCTGCTATCGCAAGGTGTGCTGAACGCCGAACAACTCGAACAACTGCCTCCGTCGGGCCTGATGTGGGTCGAAGGCTTCATGCAGGCGGTGCAGGACTACGAATCCGATTGGTATGTTTTCGACAGCGAAAGCGAGCAAGGCCAGATGCTAGACACCATGCTGGCCTCGATCGCTGCGGTCGCGATGCCTCCGGGCGAGCAGCGCGAAGCCTATATCGCTGAGTCCTACGAAGAAGACGAAGCAGTCGACCAGGAAATGCTGCTGGACGATGCCTTGTTCTCCGCCCAGGACCTGCGCCTCTTCTGGCTGTTGCCGGCTGAAGGTCAGCTGCTGTCCTGAGTCCAGCTCGCCCGCTCGGCCGAGCTTTGTCGCCCCCGCATTCCGGCCTTCGGCCTGCATGACGGGCTACCGGTTCCGGCACAGGCCCGCCCGGCCCAACCTCGTCGTCCCCGCATTCGGGCATCGACCCGCCCAGCTGTAGCCCGCCATGCAGCGCAGCGCAATGCGGGTCAGAACCTCCCGCATTCCGGCCTTGGGCCTCCATGACGGGCTACCGGTTCCGGCATCGGCCCGCCCAGCTGTAGCCCGCCATGCAGCGCAGCGCAATGCGGGTCAGAACCTCCCGCATTCCGGCCATCGGCCTGCATGACGGGCTTCCGGTTCCGGCATCGGCCCGCTCGGCTGTGGCCCGCCATGCAGCGCAGCGCAATGCGGGTCCGAACCTCCCGCATTCCGGCCGTGGGCCTCCATGACGGGCTACGGGTTCCGGCATCGGCCCGCCCAGCTGTAGCCCGCCATGCAGCGCAGCGCAATGCGGGTCCGAACCTCCCGCATTCCGGCCTTCGGCCTCCACGCCGGGCTACCGGTTCCGGCACAGGCCCGCCCAGCTGTAGCCCGCCATGCAGCGCAGCGAAATGCGGGTCAGAACCTCCCGCATTCCGGCCCTCGGCCTCCATGACGGGCTACAGGGTGCCGGCGCAATTGGCGGCGCCGCAGCGGCAGATCAGCTGCCCGCCATGGTGGGTTTCACCGTAATGGCAGCTGATTTCTTCACCGACTTCGATCGCGCGGATTGAGTAGAACTCGACCCGGCCCTGGCTGATTTTCAGCAGCGCATTCGGTGCGCAGCCATGGTTGACATAGCGCAGCAAGCCAGCGGAATCAGTCGCGTCGATCGCCCGGCTGTCCGACACCGCGACGATATGGATTCGCGCCCGGCCCTTGGCACGCTGCCTGGCTTCGCGCAGGGAAATCGATTCACCACGCAACTCGCCGATCTTGCTGCGCGCCGGTATCGGCTCGGCAGCAAACAAGCCCAACCCGTCAATCAAGCTGTCAGCCACCAAAAGGGCAAAGCGCTCGGCGGGGCGCGGCTGACCCTTGGCAGTCTGGCTGGGCAAAGCTTCGGTAGGGAGCGCAGTGATTCGTGGCATGCAGCGATTGTCGCCGCCAAGGCAGCCAATGCCGCGATACTCCCGGCTCCTGATTACCTCAGCCCATCGCCCCAATGAAAATACTGCTTTGCGCAATCTGCTGGCTGATTTGCAACGCCGCCCTTGCACAGCAACAAGTGACCGTACCCAGCCTCGACCAACGCAATGGCCAGCCCCTGCCTTTGACAGGCCATTGGCTACCCGTCAAGACCGACAAGCCTGCGCCGGCGCTGATTCTGCTGCATGGCTGTGGCGGAGCATTCGACAAGCAGGGCCAGCTTGACCAGCGCATGCAGACCTACAGCGCAATTCTCAACGCCGAAGGTTGGCATGTGCTGGTGCTCGACTCGCTGAATCCACGCGGCCAGCGCGAGCTCTGCACCCAAAAAATCGGCACCCGCTCGATCACGATGACGCAGCGTCGGCGCGATACGCTCGGCGCGCTGGCTTGGCTGGCTAGCCAGCCTGAGGTTGATCCCGCGCGGCTGGCCTTGCTCGGTTGGTCCAACGGCGGCAGCACGGTGCTGGCCAGTACCAACCTCAATCATGCCGAGGTCAGGAATTCAGGACTCAGGCCGAAAGCGGCGGTGGCCTTTTACCCCGGGTGCGTGGCCGACCTGAATCGCGGCTACGCGCCCGATACGCAGTTGCTGATGCTTTCAGGCGGAGCTGACGACTGGACGGCCTCTGCACCTTGCGAAAGCCTGGCGCAGCAATCGGCAGAACCGCGCCCGGCAATCATCGTCTATCCCGGCGCTCACCATGGCTTTGATTCGACCGCGCCGGTCAGGCTCCGCGCTGAAGTCCCCAACGGGGTCAATCCAGGACGAGGCGTCCATGTCGGCGGTCAGCCTGAAGCGATGCAGCTTTCACGCCAACAGATGCTGGCCTTCCTGCACGAGCATTTGCGCTGAGCACCAGGCTGTCGAACTACTGGCGACGCCGCAGCACCGACGACTTGATCGCGCGGCGCAGATTGCGCAAGGACCGGAATGGCAGCCAACGGTAATAGTTGACGATGTCGGCGAGCTTGGCCGCGTCGGCTGGCAAAGCGCCGCCCTTGATTCCAACCATATAGAGGTCGTAGCTACCGAAGTTGACCGCAAAGACATGATCGAGTCCGTCGAGCGCAGAGGCCTCACGGAAGTCATTCGCTGTGAGGTTGCGGTAGTAAGTCCAGCCCAGCCCGACCGTCAGCGGCGACGAATCGGGCGAGGTGCGCTGGGTGCCATGCTCGCCACGACCGAGCGTGGCGCAGGTCATGATGACCATGCCACCAGGCTTGCAGACACGCGTCATATTGCGCATGGTCTCGACCCAGAACGGGTTGTGCTCCATCACCTCACAGCTGATGACGGTATCGAACGAATCCGACGGCCCGGCATAGTCCTGCCCCTGGCAGACCAGATCGACGCCGGCTCCGGGCGCCACATCGATGCCGAGATAGTCGCCATCGGAGAAAAATGACCGGGTCGAGCCATTGATGTCGAGACTGCCAATTTCAAGTACCCGACCGCCGGTGAAGCGCTCCGGAAACGATTGCTTCATGGTGCCGATGAACTTGAGTTGTTCTTTATGAGACATGTCGCGACTTTGCTCGGGGGATTGACTGTCTCAGTATAGTTGGCAGCACTTTCAGGATGAGCTTCCACGCGACTGAGCCGCCCCTCAACGCGCGATGTTCGAAGCTTTCTGCTGGTACTTCTGCTCCAGCCGCTTTTGCCGGTTGCCAATATCGACTTCGCGGCCCTGGATGAAGACCCGTTCCACCTGCGTGGCGGTTTCCAGCGGGTCGCCATCAGTGACGATGAAGCTGGCCAGCAGGCCCGGTGCCAGCGAACCGAGTTGGTCGGCCACGCCCAGGATCTGCGCCGGGTATTGCGTGATGGCCTTCAAAGCCTCGTCGCGCGGCAGGCCATAGGCGATGGCGGTAGCGGCCTGGTAGGGCAGATTGCGCTCGGCCGCCGCGGCGAAAGCCCCGCCCTCGCCCGCGATGCAAAAAGCCACGCCAGCCTGCGCCAGTTGGGCGGCGAGGGTATAGCGAGCGTCAAAAGCATCGTCGGGTCGCAGCGGCAGGTTGTGGACGCCGCCGATCACCACCGCCACGCCGCGTGCCTTCAGCACTGGCGCGAAGCGCGCGGCATCGGCGCCGCCGACGATCACCAGCTTCAGCCCATGGCGCTCTGCGAGGCCCAGTGCATGGCGGATCTGCGCCGCCTCATTCGCATGTGCGAATACGGTCCGCTCGCCCTTCACCACGCTCAGCATGGCTTCCCAGCGCAAATCCAGCGGCGTCTTGTCCGGCTCGGCGGCGCGCGCCCTTGCATAGGCAGCCGCCGCATCAAAGGCCTGATCGATCATTTGCAGTCTTTGCGCGCTGAGCTTGCGCATCTCGTCCTTGAATGGCTCGAGCGAACCCTTCAGCACATCGCTGTTGGTGCGCATCGTCGGCAGCACCACATGCAGACCGACCTCAGGCACCAGCGCCATGTCTTCCCAAGTCCAACCGTCGATCTGCAGCAAGGCCGAGGTGCCGGCGATGGAACCAAAGGCCGATGAAGCCGGCACCGCCAGCGCCGCCAGCACACCATTGCTGCGCGCCACCGGCAGCAATTCGCTATCGGCGTTGACGGCCACCAGCGCGCGCACATTCGGGTTGATGATGCCGATCTCGGTGGTGTCGACGGTGGCGCGCACGGCCGCCACTTCCACCAGGCCAATCGCGCTGTTCGCTGCGATGAAGCCAGGGTAAATGTGGCGGCCACGCAGGTCCAGCAAGGTGACCGGGCCGCTTGCGGCGGCAGGCAGCGCTTCTCCGGGCGCGGCGATAGCGCGGATGCGCCCGCCTTCAACCAGCATGCGGCCGTTTTCGATCGTCGCACCGCTGACCGTGTGCAAGGTGGCACCGGTGATCAGCAGCGCCTGCCGCTGCTGCGGCGGCGTCACCTGATCGGAGGCATGAGCGGCCAAGGCCAACAGGCTGGCCGCCAGCAAAACAGTGAAATTCAAGCGGCTCATCGTGCGTCCTCGGTGCATTCGTACCAGGCGTTCATGCCGTTGTAACTGCCGCGTTGGGCGCGCGCCTTGTCGAACCAATGATGCCAGGCGGGATCGCCATGACCATCGACCTGTCCATCAGCCTGAGCCAGCGCCATGCCGATCGGTTTGGTTGCTGACGCAGCGCCGGCGGCGCCACCGAGCTGCGCCAAGCGCGCCGGCAAGGCCTTGGCCAGCAGGCGTTCGCGTTCCACCTGGGCGGCGGCGCGCAAGCTCAAATCCTGCGCCAGATCGAAGTAGCGGCGGCCTTCGATCCAGGTCTGCTCGGCGCGCGTGGTGGTGGACAGCGGATGGCCGCTCCAGACCACGAAATCGGCGTCCTTGCCGATTTCCAGAGACCCGGTGCGCTGGTCGATGCGCAACTGCTTGGCCGGGTTCAGGGTGACGAAATTCAGCGCGTCGATTTCACCCAGGCCGCCGTACTTCACAGCCTTCGCAGCCTCGGTGTTCAGACGCCGATGCAACTCGGCGCTGTCCGAATTGAAGCTGGTCAGCACGCCGGCCTTGTGCATCATCACGCCATTGCCCGGTACGGCATCGTAGACCTCCATCTTGTAGGCCCACCAGTCGGAAAAGGTCGAGCCACCGGCGTTGATGCCGGCGATGGCATCGGCGACCTTGTAGCCTTCCAGCACATGCTGAAAGGCCGCTACCGGAATCCCCAACTCCTTGGACAGGCGTACGAACATCAGGATCTCGTCGGCGCGGTAGGAATGGATATGCACCAGACGCTTGCCGTCGAGAATTTCAACCAACGCATCCAGCTGCAGGTCGCGCCGTGGTGCAGCTTGTCCGGCGGGCTTGTTCCTCCAGACTTGCCAGGCGGCACGGTATTCGCGCGCCGCACCAAAGGCATCGCGCAGCACTTGTTCCACCCCCATGCGCGTGACCGGATAGCGGCGGCCGCCCCAGTTCGACCCCTTGACGTTTTCGCCCAAGGCAAACTTGATCGTCGGCACCGCGCCTTCAAAGATCAGCCCCGGCGCGTCGCTGCCCCAGCGCAACTTGATCAACTGGCTCTGCCCGCCGATCGTATTGGCCGAACCATGCAGCAGATGCGCGGTGGTCAGCCCGCCGGCCAAGCCACGGTAGATGTCGATGTCGGTGGCATCCATCGAATCGGTGATGCGCACCTGGGCGGTCACCGAATTCGTCGCCTCGTTGATGTCGCCACGCACCGCGATATGCGAATGCGCGTCGATCAATCCGGGCGTGACATGCTTGCCGGCGGCGTCGATGACGAGGGCGCCGTTGGGCATGGCCAGATCGACCCCGACAGCGGCGATCTTGCCCTCGCGGACCAGCAGATCGGCACGCGCCAGGCGGCCGGCCGGGCCCTGCGTCCAGACGGTGGCGTTGCGCAACAGCAGCAAAGCCGGCTGAGCGGGCCGCGTGATGCCGTAAGCGCCGGCCGGATAGCTGGCCGAAGGTACTGCGGGTGGCTTGTCCACAATGCCGGGCGCCTTGGCTGCGAAGGCAGTTTGGCGCTCGGCCGACCAAGGCTGCTGAGCGTCATTGCCGACCTGCAGCGTGCCCCGCAACCGCGCACCGCTGCCCTCGGCGACGATGATGCTGGCCGGTCCAGCCGCCTTGCCGCAAGGCAGACGCAGCAGGAACTGGCGCCCGCGCAAGCTCAAGTCGCAGGCCGCGCCGTCGATGCTCAGTGCCGGCTTGTCAGCCTTGCCGGTGATGTCCCAGATTTGAGGCTTGCCGGTCATCTCCACCGTCCAGCTGCCGCGTGGGTCGAAGCGATTCCAGGCTTCAGTGGCAAGCGGGTTGCCGTCGACAAATGCCAGCTCGACGATTGCGTCTTCGCTGCTGAACAGATCGCCGCTGGCGACCACGATGTTGGCGATATGGCCCGGCTCCAGCGTACCCAGCCGCGCCTGTTCGCCCAGCAAACGCGCGGGCACCGTGGTCAGCGCCGCCAAGGCCTTGTCTGCCGGCAGCCCGCGCTGGATCGCCATGCGCAGACGCGGCCAGAAATCCTTGCGCGGATCGGCCAGGCCGTTCGCGCTGATGGTGTAGGTCACGCCGGCGCGGTCCAGCAGCGCCAAGTTGGACGGCGCCTGCTCCCAATGCTGCAGCGTCTGCAGCGACACATCCATGGCGCTGTCAGGGTTCTCGACCTCGGGCGCGGCCAGGTAGGCCAGCGGCACGATCACCGGCAGCGCCGCCGCCTTCAATTGCGCCGCGCGCCGGTACTCAAAGCCGTTGCCCTGGGCGATGACGCGCAGTTTGAACTCGTCGCGCAAACCGGTGATGTTGGCGTAATCCTGCTCGTCGCCAGCCTCGAAGACCACCAATTGCTTGCCGGCCACCACCGCCGCCAGCGCTTCCAGCGTGGCGTTGGGCTCGACCCGTTCGCCGCCTTTTTTCGCTGCCGCTGCTACCGCCGTGCCGTACCAGCGGGCATCGCTCAGCGTCTGGCGCAACAAGGCCATTGCACCCATCAGCGACGAAGGGTAGGCGCTGTCGCCGGACTTGTCGATTGTGCTGGACAAATGCTGGGCCACGCGCGGCGTGATCACCAGCGCCTTGCTGTCGCGCAGGTCGCGCAACTCGGCCGTGGCGATCAGCGCACCCTGGCCGCGAAAAATGCCGTTGGCCGGACCGGTCAGCAGCGTGGTGAAGCCCAGCTCGCGCACCGCCTTGATCTCGTCTTGCTTGAATTCGAGTTGCGGCGCCAGATCCTGCTCGGCGCGTACGGCGTTGTTACGCGCGGCCAGCACACGGCCATTCAAGCGGCGCGGCGCGTCGGCCGGCGCTGAATTCGGCGGCGCTGGCAGCTCAGCCGCCAAGCCCCAGAACGGTCGGCCGGCGCGGCCTTGCTTCATCGCCGCAGGCACGCCCAGCGTGCTGGCCAGGTCGATGAAACCGGCGTAGACGGTGCGTCCTTCCAGCTTCCACAAGCGCGCACCGGCGGGCACGGCCACATCGCGGCCGGCGGCCACAATGACGCCATCGCGCAGCACCAGCGTGCCGTTTTCCACCACCTGGCCAGGAGCCAGCACCAGCCGCGCGCCGGTCAGCGCATGCCAACGCGGCGTGTATTCGCGCTGGCCATCGGGGCGCTCGGTGGTGGTCTGGGCCTGCAGGACACCGCTAGCACCCAGCAGGCAAAGTACCGCCAGCCGCCGGCTGACCGGGCGGCAGACTGAAAAAAGTTGTTTCATGAATAGTCGTTTCAGCCAAGTTGAACCCAGTATCTCATCCTGGGTCAGACCTCAACCGGCAGGAAAAACCCACTTTTCCCAGCAGCAATGCATGCCCCGTCAGCGGTGCACAGGAAAGAAATTGCGCTCAGCTCTTTGGCTATTT
Organism: Roseateles toxinivorans; assembly: GCA_945898095.1. Lineage (GTDB taxonomy): Bacteria > Pseudomonadota > Gammaproteobacteria > Burkholderiales > Burkholderiaceae_C > Paucibacter_A > Paucibacter_A toxinivorans_A. Next base: position 14,146 of record CAMDHE010000020.1, read on the forward strand.
ACCGACCGTGACCCAGGACATCTCGAGCCGGTTGTCGGGCCGGTGAACGACTGTGACGCCATTGCGCATGGCCCAGGGGATCATCTGGCGGTGCAAGGGGATCACATGGACCTGTTCCTTGTACTCGCTCAATGCGGCGAAGATCTGCTGTTCACGCAGCTTGGGGTCGGACTCGACGCTCGACAGCGCGGCGAGCTGGTCAAACTTTTCGTTGCGCACATTGCCGTAGTTGTAGGCGCCGATGCCCTGCTCGCCCCGGCTGCGGAAAACCGGGGTCATGATGACCTCGGGATCGGTGATCGCCCCGCCCCAGCCCAACAAAAACAGGCTGGTGTCCAGCTTTTCGAGTTTGGGAAAATAGGTCGTCCGCGGCATCGTCGAGACTTTCACTTTCACTTTGAGTTGCGACCACATCGCCGCCACGGCCTGGCAGATTTTCTCGTCGCTGACATAGCGGTTGTTCGGGCAGTCGAATGTGACCTCAAAGCCCTCGGCATAGCCGGCATCGCGCATCAGCTTGCGAGCGGCCACCAGGTCGAAGGGCAGGCGCGACTCCAGCCTGGGGTCACCGCCGGCGACGGCCGTCGACAGGCCGCCGGTGGGCACGCTCAGGCCATTCATCAACTTGGCGCGGATCGCCTCGATGTCGATCGCCTGGTAGAGCGCCCGGCGCACGCGCACATCCTTGAACGGATTCTTGCCTCCCGGCACATCGCCATAGAGCAATTTGTCGCGTGCCTGGTCCATACCGATGAAAATCAGGCGGTTTTCGGGACCGTCGATGACCTTGACGCCGCTGGTATTGCGCAGCCGGGGAATGTCGCGCGGCGCCGGGTCGAGGACGAAATCGATCTCGCCCGACACCAGTGCCGCCAGCCTGGTCGCATCATTGGCGATCGGCGTCAGCACCACCTCCTGGACATTGCCCTCGAACTTGCCCCACCAGGCCGGGTTGCGCTTGTAAACCGTCTTGATGCCGGGCTGGCGCAACACCAGTTGATAAGGCCCGGTGCCGTTGGCATTCATGCTGGCAAAGCTTTCCTCCTTGTTCTTGAAGTCGAGCGGCTTGCTGACCCGATGGGCCTCGGACCAGCTCTTGCTCATCATCCACAAGGTGTCGATATGCTGCAGAAAAATCGGGTTGACGCTGGCCAGCTGGAACTCGACCGTCAGCTCATCGAGCTTGCGCGGCACGCCGACCGAGTTGGCATAGTTCGCAAGCTGCGAGTTCGGCGCCTTGGCCCGGTTGATCGAAAAAACCACATCGTCGGCAGTGAACGGGGATCCGTCATGGAACTTGACCCCAGCGCGCAACTTGAAACGCCACAGCAAGGGTGCGACCTGCTGCCATGAAGTGGCCAGGCCGGGAATCAGATTGAGATTCCGGTCGCGCCGGGTCAACTGCTCGTAGAACTGGCCATTGACCATATTGGTCAGGCCCTCGTTCTGCGAATGGGGATCCATCGTCTGCGGATCGCCCTGGCTGGCCCAGCGCAAAGTCTGGGCAACGCTGGCAGCACAACAGCAATTCAGGGCCAGCAAGGCCGGCAGGAAAGGGAATTTCATCGCGGGACTCCTCAACTCAAGCGCAGTTTAAGGAGTCAAACGTAACTCCTGGCTAGGGGTATGCCTGCCAGTCGTGCCGTTATCTCAGCGGAACCTGCTTTGCGCGACCGTGCGCAACTCGCTCGGCTGCGAAGCCAAATAGTCGGCCATGGCTTTCAATTCGGATGGGCTGAATTGCTTGACCTGACCCATCATGATCGCGTTGCCGCGGCCAACACCCGGGTTGCCCTGGGTTTGGTAGGACTTCAAGGCGACGTACAGATAGTCACCATGCTGGCCGGCAATCTTCGGATAAACCGGAGCGATCGGCTTGCTGAAATTGGCGCCGTGGCATGAACTGCAAGCGCCGCGGGTCAGCAGGTCGGCGACCTGGGCCGATGGTGCCGTCGCTGCCTCAGGCACAACTGGCGCATGGGCAAGCTGTTCATAGTAGGCCGCGATGTCAGCCATATCCTTTTCGCTCAGCGAACCCGCGATACCGCGCATCGTCGGGTGCTTGCGCTCGCCCTTTGCATAGGCGGTCAAGGACGCGACGATATAGCCCGCGCTCTGGCCGGCAATCATCGGTACTTTGTGAATTTGTGGAAAGCTGGCTTGATAGCCTTCGATGCCGTGGCAGCCGATGCACATGGCGACTTTTTTCTGGCCGGCAGCAACGTCCTGGGCCTGAACGGAAGCGCTGAGGCCGAACAAAGCGGCAAAAGCGAGAGTGGCGGTTGAGGTCTGCAGCAGTTTTTTCATGGTCACCGGGAGTCGTGGTCTGTTACCGGCAACGATTATAGAGGCCACACCTATACTCCAGCCTCGCACCTCAGCACTTGATCAAAACCATGAAATTTGAAGGCTCGGACCAATACATCGCCACCGCAGATCTGATGCTCGCGGTCAATGCAGCCCGGACCTTGCAGCGCCCGCTGCTGGTCAAGGGCGAACCCGGCACCGGCAAGACCATGCTGGCCGAGGAAGTGGCGCAAGCGCTGGGCATCCCGCTGCTGCAATGGCATATCAAATCGACTACCAAGGCCCAGCAAGGGCTTTACGAGTACGACGCGGTGAGCCGCTTGCGCGACAGCCAGCTGGCCGGCATTGAGGGCTCGGAAAAAGTCCGCAACATCGAGAACTACATCGTCAAGGGCGTGCTCTGGCAGGCCTTCGAGGCCGACCAGCCGGTGGCGCTGCTGATCGATGAAATCGACAAGGCCGACATCGAATTCCCGAACGACCTGCTGCGCGAAATCGACCGCATGGAGTTCTATGTCTACGAAACGCGCCAGCTGATCAAGGCCAGGCACCGGCCGCTGGTGTTCATCACCTCGAACAACGAGAAGGAACTGCCTGACGCATTCTTGCGCCGCTGCTTCTTCCACTACATCAAGTTCCCCGAAGCCGAGACCATGCAGCGCATCGTTGACGTGCATTTCCCGGGCCTGAAAAAAGAACTGCTGGCAGCCGCCTTGAAGACTTTCTTCGAAGTGCGCGGTCTGCCCGGCTTGAAGAAAAAGCCGTCGACTTCGGAACTGCTCGACTGGCTCAAGCTGCTGCTGGCCGAAGACATCTCGGCCGAAGCGCTGCGCAGCCCGGATGAGCGCGTCTCGATCCCGCCGCTGGTCGGCGCGCTGTTGAAAAACGAGCAGGACCTGACCTTGTTCGAGAAGCTGGTCTTCATGCAGCGGCACAACCGCTGATGGACGCCGAGCTGAAAAAAGCCCTGCACTTGGGCCTGGCCGATGCGCTGGGTTTCGTGCTCGGTGCGATTGCCGGCTGGCAGCTCGGGCTGCAATTCGGCTTTGACTTCGTCAACAACGCCGATTGGGGTGGGCCGCAGATCTTCGGTCTGCTGCTGATCGTTGCCGGCTGCGGCGCCGGCCGCTGGTTCTTTCGCAGCCTGCTGGCCAGACTCACCAAGTGAGCGAGCTGCTGACCGCTGTCAGATTGAGCGGCCAGCAGGTCTGCCTTGAACCGCTGCAGGCCGGCCATTGCGCAGGTTTGCAGGAGGCGGTGCGCGACGGCGAGCTATGGCGGCTCTGGTACACCTCAGTGCCCAAGCCGGAAGCGATGGCGGCTGAAATCGCCCGCCGGCTCGATCTGCATTCGCGCGGTGCGATGCTGCCCTTCACGGTCTGCACCGCGCAGGGACGGATCGTCGGCATGACGACCTATATGAACATCGACAGCGTCAACCGGCGGGTCGAGATCGGCTCGACCTGGCTGGCTGCGAGCTGCCAGCGCGGCCCCATGAACACCGAAGCCAAGCTGCTGCTGCTCGGCCATGCTTTCGAGAAGCTCGACTGCATCGCGGTCGAATTCCGCACCCACCGCTTGAATCTGCAAAGCCGGCGCGCGATTGAGCGCCTGGGCGCGCAACTCGACGGCATGCTGCGTGCGCATCAGCGCAGCGCTGACGGCACGCTGCGCGACACCGCCGTCTACAGCATCACCGCGCCTGAATGGCCTGTCATTCGCTCGCATCTGCAATGGCAAATGAACAAAACAAGGACCGAAACATGAGCAAGATTTTTGATGTCGAAGCGATCTGGCAACTCGAGCGGGTCGGCCCGCCGAGCCTGTCCCCCGATGGCCTGCAAGCCGTGGCCAGCGTCGCCAGCTATTCGATGGAAGACAACAAGGGCCAATCCAGCCTTTATCTGCTGTCGACCCAGGGCCTGCCGCCCAAACGCTTGACCAGCGCCGGCGACAAAGATGGCCAGGCGCAATGGAGCCCCAGCGGCGAGCAGATCGCTTTCATCGCGCGCCGCGAGCAAGAAGGAACGAAGGACGAAGAAGCCCAGCTCTACCTGATCGCACCCGATGGCGGCGAAGCCAGGCGGCTGGGGCCGATCGCGACCGGTGTCGAATCGTTCAAATGGTTCCCCGACGGCCGCCGCATCGCCTTCGTCTCCTGGGTCTGGCCGGGATTGAAAGGCGCTGGGGCCCAGGCCAAGGCCTTGAAGGAGTTCAAAGGCCGCAAGGACAGCGGCTATCTGACCAGCGAAGCGGTCTACCGCCATTGGGACCACCATGTGCCGATGGGCCGGCATGCGCATCTGCATATCGTCGACATCAGCACCGGCAAGACCCGAGACTTGTTCGAAGGCAGCGACTTCGAGCTCAGCCGGGCCGAGCCCGATGCCAATTGCTTCGACATCTCGCCCGATGGCAGCCGGATTGTTTTTGCCTTCGACCCGGGCCAGGAAAAACGCCAGGACAGCCGCTACGCGCTGGCCGAGGTCGAGATCAAAAGCGGCAGCATCAAGACCTTGCTGCAGGACAAGGACTGGGACCTGCAAGCGCCGCGCTACAGCCATGGCGGCGCGCATCTGGCTTTCCTGGCCAGCCACCATGGGTTCAAGCACACCATGCCGGCGCAACTGGCCGTGCTTGACCAGCAAGGCCAATGGGCGGTGCTGTCGGAAGCATGGGACCATGAAGTGACCGCGCCGCTGGTCTGGGCCGACGATGATCTGTCGATGCTGTTCGGCGCAGAAGAGCGCGGCCGGCGCCATCTCTGGCGTTTCGATCTGGCCAAGCGCCAGGCGCAAATGCTGTTCGAGGGCGGCAACGCGACCAGTTTTTCCAAGGCGGGCGGCGTCATCGTCGTCAACCATGATGGCGTCCAGCATCCGCCGCGCTTGTCGGTGCTCGACGGCGCCAAGCCAGCGCAGCGGATCGAACAGTTCAACGATCAACAGCTGGCCAAGTTCAAGTTCTCGCGCCATGAAGAGGTGTTCTACAAGGGGGCCCGGGACGAACAGGTGCAGATGTGGCTGATCTACCCGCCCGACTTTGATGCAAAGAAGAAATACCCGGTCATGCAGGTGATCCATGGCGGGCCGCATACCGCTTTCGGTGACAGCTGGCATTGGCGCTGGAACCACCAGGCTTTTGCTGCGCAAGGCTATATCGTGGCCTGCGTCAATTACCACGGCAGCTCGAGCTTCGGCCATGAATTCCTCGACTCGATCACGCACCGCTGGGGCGAGCTGGAATTGCAGGATGTCGAAGCCGGCACCGACTGGCTGCTGAAAAAACGCTGGGTCGACAAAAAACGCATCTTCGCCACTGGCGGCAGCTATGGCGGCTATATGGTCGCCTGGATGAACGGCCATGTGAAAGCCGGCCGCTACCAGGCTTATGTCTGCCATGCCGGTTGCTTTGACTGGCAGGCGATGTTTGCCGACGATGCCTACACCTGGCATGCGAAGGAACTCGGCGCCTGGTACTGGGACGAACCCGCCAAAATCGCCGCGCAAAGCCCGCATAGCTTTGCCCAGCATATGCAGACGCCGACCCTGGTGATCCACGGCGCGATGGACTACCGCGTGCCCGATGCGCAAGGGCTGGCCTACTACAACACCTTGAAGGCGCTGCAGGTCGATGCGCGCCTGCTCTGGTACCCGGATGAAAACCACTGGATCCTGAAGCCGCAGAACAGCCGCCAATGGTATGGCGAGTTCTTTGCCTGGCTGAAAAAATACGATCCGGCCGCAAAGGTCAAGCCCCAAAGCTGAGCCACGCGCCGCGACGGCGAAGTGGATAATCGGGCGATCCACTTCTCCTCAAGCCTGCCATGCTGATCAAATTCTTCTACACCCTGCGCGCGGCCAAGCTGCCGGTCTCGGTCGGGGAATTTCTGGCGCTGCTTGAAGGCCTGAAGGCCGGCGTGATCGGTGCCGAAGGTGCGGCCTCGGTCGATGATTTCTATTACCTCGCGCGCACCACGCTGGTCAAGAACGAGACGCTGTACGACAAGTTCGACCGCGCTTTTTCGGCCTATTTCAAGGGTGTCGAGCTGCTGACCGACTTCAGCAAGGATGTGCCGCTGGAATGGCTGCGCAAGCATCTGGAGCTGGAGCTGACGCCCGAGCAAAAAGCGCAGATCGAAAAGCTCGGCTGGGACGAGCTGATGGCGACCCTCAAAAAGCGCTTCGAGGAACAGAAAGAACGCCACGAAGGCGGGTCGAAATGGATCGGTACCGGCGGCACCAGCCCCTTCGGGCATAGCGGCTACAACCCGCAAGGCATCCGCATCGGCGGCGCCAGCAAGAACAAGAGCGCGGTGAAGGTCTGGGAACAGCGGGCCTACACGGATTACGACGACAACCTTGAGCTCGGCACGCGCAATATCCAGGTGGCGCTGCGCCGTCTGCGGCGTTTCGCGCGCGAAGGCTCGGAGCTCGAACTCGACCTCGACGACACCATCCACAAGACCGCCGCCAATGCCGGCATGCTCGACATCCGCATGGTGCCCGAGCGTCATAACAAGGTCAAAGTGCTGCTCCTGATGGATGTCGGCGGCACGATGGACGAGCATATTCACCGCGTCGAAGAATTGTTCTCGGCCGCCAAAAGCCAGTTCAAGCATCTGGAGTTCTATTACTTCCACAACTGCGTCTACGACTTCATGTGGAGGAACAACCGCCGCCGCTTCGCCGAAAAATTCTCGACCTGGGACATCATCCGCAAGTACAACCGCGACTACAAACTGATCTTTGTTGGCGACGCAACGATGAGCCCTTACGAGATCCTGCAGCCGGGTGGCAGCGTCGAGTACAACAACGAGGAAACCGGCGCCGAATGGCTGCAGCGGCTGCTCAATGCTTTCCCCAAACATGCCTGGATCAACCCCGAACCGCAGGGTGTCTGGCAATACCGGCAGAGCATCGCGCTGATCCAGCAAATGGTGCATCAGCGCATGCACCCGTTGACGCTGGCCGGCCTTGAATCTGCGATGCGCAGCCTGAGCAAATGAAACCCGCATGGCATCCGGGCAAGACCCTGATGCAAGGTGTTTTTCTGGCTTTGGCAGCGCTGGCCCTGGGAGGCTGTGCCAGCTTGGCCGAGATGTTCCCCGGCGCCACAACAGCCCGGGCAGCGCCAGCAGCCACTCAGGTCGCCGAATACAGGCTCGAGGTGCAGGCGCCGCCGGCGTTGCGGACGCTGTTGCTGACCCATCTCGACTTGGCGCGCTTTGCGCCGGCGGACCAGCATGTCAGTGCGCAAGAACTCGGCCGCCTGGCCGCGGCAGCGCCGCAACAGGCCCGCGAACTGGTCGAAACCGAGGGCTATTTCAACCCGCTAGTGACGGTCAATCTCGGCCAAGAGACGCCGGCCAGCGTCACCCTCACGCTGATCCCCGGCCCCCAAGCCAGGGTCTCGAGTACAAGTTTGAACTTTGCCGGCGCGATCGAAGCGCCGGCAACAAACGGCGGTCTGCGGCAGAGGCTGCTGAGTCAATGGCCCATGCAGCCTGGACAGGCCTTTACCCAAAAAGCCTGGGCTGAGGCCAAGACGGCCCTGCTGAATCAGGCCAGAGCTCAGGGTTATCCGCTGGCCCATTGGGCCTCGACAGCCGCCCAGGTCAGGACCGAAAACAACAGCGTCGAGCTGACCCTGCTGCTCGACAGCGGCCCGCTGGTCAGGCTGGGCGAGTTGCAGATTGAAGGCTTGCTCCAGCAACCGCGCAGCAGCGTCGAACGCCTGGCCGGCTTCGAGACCGGCGCGCCTTACACCGAGAAGGCGCTGCTCGACTTCCAGGAGCGTTTGCTCAAGACCACGCTGTTTGACCGGGTCAGCGTCGAGATCCAGCCGCAGGCCGCCACTGCTGAAGCCACACCGGTTTCGGTGCGCCTGCATGAAGCGCCCTTGCAGCAAGCAACCTTGAGCCTGGGCTATCAGTCGAGCACCGGCCCGCGCATTGGTGGCGATTATTTGAACCGGCATCCCTTCGGTCTGGATATGCGCTCGCGCTTCAAGCTCAACCTGGGCCAGGACAAGAAAACCGCCGACCTGGAACTGAGCTCGCACCCACAAGCCGATATGCAGCGCAATCTGGCGTCTGTGGCGGTCGAGCAGCTCGCCATCGCCGAGAAAGTCACGCTGAATCTGCGCGCAAGGCTCGGCCGCATCCGTGAAACCGACAGCCAGGACCACCTCTATTACCTTGAAACATTGAGGGCGCGCGAAACCGATCCTCAGGGTCAAGTGACGGCCGGCGCCATCTCGGCCAATAGCCAATGGACCCGGCGCCGGCTCGACAGCTTGCTGCTGCCCACCGAGGGCTATGCCGCCAGCCTGCTGCTGGGCCTGGGTCGGGCCGACAACTCGGTGGCCAGCAACGGCCTGTTCGGACAAGCCCATGCCAAGCTCTATGTCTACAAAGCCTTCGCTGGCGGCTGGTGGGGCAGCGCGCGCACCGAATGGGCGCAGGTCTTTGCGGCCGACCCGGTCGGGCTGCCCGAAGCGCTGCGCTTTCGCGCGGGTGGCGACGAATCGGTGCGCGGCCATGGCCAGGGGGATCTCGGCCCCATAGACGCCGACGGCAACCCGACCGGTGGCCGCGTGCTGTGGACCGGCAGCATCGAGCTGGCCCATGCGCTGACGGCGGACATGCCCAATTTTCTCGGCGCGGCCTTCTTCGATGCCGGCCAAGCCGCCAGCGGCTGGCGCGGCTTCAAGCCGGTTCACGCCTATGGCCTGGGCCTGCGCTACCGCAGCCCGCTGGGCACGATGAAGCTCGATCTGGCCCGCGCGCCTGAGTTGCAGCGCTGGCGCATTCACTTCACCCTTGGCGTGGCCATGTGAAGCAAGAACCTGACAAAGCCAAGTTATACGGCCGGCGCGCCGCCCTGCTGGCGCTGCCGGCCTTGTTCGGCGCTGCCTTGCTTGCCTTCACCTGGGCCATCGGCACGGCCTCAGGCACGCAGTGGCTGCTGCGGCAGGTGCCGGGGCTGCAGGTCGAAGCGCCCCAAGGCAGCCTGCTCGGCGAGTTCTCGGCCCGGCATCTCGCCTGGTCAGGGCCGGCCGGCAAGGTCGAAATCCAGGGCCTGCAATGGCAGGGCCTGAGCCTGGCCTGGAACCGTCAGGCGACGCTGTGGGTCGATCTGAAGTTGCAAAAGCTGCAAGCCGATCGCCTGCAATTGCAATGGCCGAGCGACGACAGTCCGAGCAGCCCGCCGCCGCATCTCAGCACACCGCTGGGCCTGCATATCGCCGCCTTGCAGATCGGCGAGCTGGCTCTGCCTGCACTGAGCGCCAAGCCGGTCAAGGCCCTGCAGGCCAGCCTCGAAATCAATGCCGGACAACTGCTGCCGCATCAGCTGTGGGTCCAGCAACTGCATTGGGACTTGCTGCAAATGCAGGGCCAGGCCAGCGTCGCCAGCCAGGGCGCGATGAACGTGGCCGCAGCCTTGACGGTCAAGTCGGCACCGGGCAGCGCTGCGCCTTGGTCGGCAACGATCTTGCTCGACGGCCCCTTGCAGCAGATCGATCTGCAGGCGACGCTGAGCTCAAAAGATCAGTCGCTCAAAGCCGCTGCCCGGCTGCTGCCCTTTGCCGGCTGGCCGCTGCAAAGCCTGCAGGCCAGCACCGAGGGCTTGAACCTGGCGGCCTTGCTGTCGGGCGCGCCGGTGACTGCGTTGACCGGCCAGGCCAAGTTGCTGGCGCCGCCCGACCCGGCAGCGCCGCTGCAGATCAAGGCGGAGCTGAGCAACAAGGCAGCGGGACGCTGGAACGAGCAGAGGCTGCCGCTGCGGCAACTGGCGCTTGATATCGACTACAGCCGCGCCACCGCCGCGCTGCAAATTCGCCAGCTCGACCTGCTGCTGGGCAGCGCCGCCGCGCCGGCAGGCAGGCTGCGAGCCATCGGGGCAAGTGCTGCCGACAGCGGCAGCCAGCTGTCGATCGCGCTGGAAGATCTGGACAGCGCTGGCCTCGATCAGCGCCTGATCCGGCTCAGCGCTGGCGGCAAGCTGCAATTGAGCAGCGCTGCACCGCTGGAAAAATTCACCGCTGCACCGCTGCAATTGCAGGTCGATCTGAAAGGCCGGCTGCAACGCCTGGGGCGCGACACGCCGATCAAGCTGCAAGCCCAAGCCTTGCTGGGCTATGGCGCTGAATTGCTCAAGCTGCAATTGCGGTCGCTGCGACTGCAAGCCGAAGGCGCACAGCTCGACGCCAGTGGCGAGTTCGCGCTCAAGCCCGGGCAATTGACGCAGGGCTGGCAAGCCAGCAGCGAGTTGCGCTTGCAGGTCCAGGATCTGCGTCGCTTCTGGCCGGGCGCCAAGGGCAGTGCCTGGCAGGCCGCACCACAGAACATTGAGGCGCTGCTGCAGACCCGCTTGCAGGCCGACCCGAATTCGCCCACAACACCGCAAGGGACTGCGCGGCTGCAGTTGCTGCCGGGCCGCTTGGCCGGCTTGGCGATCAGCGCCGATCTGCAATACCAGCGCGAATCGGGCCTGCCGCAGCTGAGCGGATCAATGCGGGCAGGCGACAACCAGGTCGAGCTGAAAAGCAGCTTGAGCGCCGACTTGAACAATGCTTTCAGCGGCGACCTCCAATTGCAAGCGCCGCAGCTGGCCGGCTTGCAGCCGTTGCTCGACGCCATCACCCCGCAGCTGCAGATCCAGGGCAGCTTGCATGGCAGGGCCAGCCTGCAAGTCAGAAAGGAGCTTGCCGAGGCCAAGGAATGGTCATGGCATAGCCTGGCCGAGCTGCAAGCCAAGGCCTTGCGGATCGAGCTGGCCGGGGCCGCAACGCAAATCGGCCAGGCCAATTGGCAAGGGGAGCTGGGCAGCGAGCGCGCGGCAACGCTGCTGAGCAGCCTGAAGCTCGAGCAATTCAGCCAGGGCAGCCTCAAGCTGCAAGATGCATCGCTGAGCCTCAAAGGCAGCTGGGCGCAACACCAGCTGCTGGCGCAGGCCAACGCTGACTGGCTGTTGCCGGCGGCATTGACCCCCGGTCGGCAAGGCCAGCGCGCGCAAGGCCCGCTGAGCCTGAGCCTGCAAGGCGCGCTCGACGGTAGCCCAGCGCAGGCCTGGCGCGAAGGCCTGCAATGGCATCTCAGCGCGATCCAGATGCTGGCCCGGCCCCAAGACCAAGCCATGGCGCCTTGGCTGAATGCCAACGGCCTGAGCGCCGAACTGGCCTGGTCGCCGCAGCGGCAGCAGGCCTGGCTCAACCCCGGCCGCGTTGAGTTGGCTGGCGCCGGTCTGCAATGGCAGCAGCTCCGCTGGGACGATGGCCGGCTGGCCCTCGACGCCAAGCTCGAGCCGCTGGCCGTGGCGCCGCTGCTGCAGCGCTGGCAAAAGGATTTCGGCTGGGGCGGCGATCTGGTCATCGGTGGCGAAGCGCACCTGAGCATGCAGCCTGAACTGAAGCTGGCCTTGTCACTGCAGCGCCGCAGCGGCGACCTCAACCTGACCGAGGACCGGCAGCAATTGAAACTCGGCCTCAGCGAGCTGAGCCTGGATCTGCAAGGCAACCCCGGCCTTTGGCAATTGCGCCAGAGGCTGGCGGGCAGCAACCTGGGGGCAGTTAGCGCCGACATCAGCGCGCGCAATGCCGCCACCTGGCCGGATGCCAGCTCAAGGCTCGAAGGCTCGCTCGAAGCCAGCGTTGCCAACCTCAATCATTGGGGCGCCTGGTTGCCGGCCGGCTGGCGCATCGGCGGCAATCTCTTTGCCAAGCTCGCTTTAGGCGGCCAGCTCGGCCTGCCCGAAATCACCGGCCGAGCCGGCGGCACCGAGCTGGTTTTGCGCAACCCCTTGCTGGGCATCGCCGTCGACAAGGGCGCATTCGCCCTGCAGTTGAACGGCAGCAATGCCTTGCTCGAACGGCTGGAAGCTCATGCGGGCCAGGGCAAAATCAGCGCCACCGGACAGCTCGCCTTGGGCGCCAAGCCGCATGCCGAGCTGGCGCTGAGCGCCGAAAAATTCGGCCTGCTGAGCCGGGTCGACCAGCGCCTGAGCTTGAGCGGGAAGATGCAATTGCAGCTGAGCCAGGCGGCCATCGACCTGCAAGGGCGGCTCAGCGTCGACGAAGGCCTGTTCGACTTTTCGCGCGGCAATGCCCCGCAACTCGACGAGGATGTCGAGGTGCTGCGCCCGCAGGCCAGCCGGGCCGCCCTCACCGGCAAGGCCGCCTCCAAGCAGGCCATCAAGCTCAAGCTGAACATCGCGCTGGGCGACAAATTGCGGCTGCGTGGCCATGGCATCGACACCTTGCTGCGCGGCGATCTGCTGCTGACGCAAGCCCAAGCAGCGCTGGCGCAAGCCCAATCAGCGCTGGCGCAAACCCAATCAGCGCTGGCGCTGAGCGGCGACATCTTCACCGCCGGCGGCACCTTCGACGCCTATGGCCAGAAGCTCGAGATCGAAACCGGCCGGCTCAGCTTCACCGGCCCGCTGGACAACCCGCGCATCGACGTGCTGGCCGTGCGCCCGGGCAATGACGATGTGCGTGCCGGCGTCACGGTCAGCGGCAGCGCCTTGGCGCCGCGCATCAAGCTCTATTCAGACCCGCTCAAGTCCGACAACGAAACCCTGTCCTGGCTGCTGCTCGGCCGCGCCCCCGATGAGCTAGGCCGGGCCGACAGCGCGCTGCTGCAGCGCGCTGCGATGGCCTTGCTCAGCGGCGACGGTGAAAGCCGCAAAGGCCGGCTGACCAAGACGCTGGGACTCGACGACCTGACGGTCAGCGACAGCGGTGTCGACGCCAAGGGCACCGTCGTGCGGCTGGGCAAGCAGCTGTCAAAGCGCTGGTATGTCGGCTACGAGCGCGGCCTCAACGCCACCACCGGCAGCTGGCAGCTGATCTACCGCATCGCACAACGCTTCACCCTGCGCGGCCAATCGGGCGATGACAATGCGCTGGACCTGATCTGGCAGTGGAAATGGGACTGAAGCGCTGACCGCGGCCTGTCCATTCATCACGTTTTTCAGCCATTCAAGCGCCTGCGTGACGGGCTTCAGGCCAGCTGATCCGCCGCCTCATGCGACAATCCGCGCTCCTCTGGAAGGGGACTTTTCAGCCCTCTCCCCGTAGCACAACGGATAGTGCACATGCCTCCTAAGCGTGGGATACAGGTTCGATTCCTGTCGGGGAGACCAGAACAGCAAATCACGAAGAGTCACAAAGACCCAAAGCACCATGTGAATCAATCACTTAGGTGCTTTTTTCATGTCCGGACGGATCACGTTGGATCATTGCAGCGCACGGTTTTCGTGGGGTAAAAACAGCTTTACCCCACATCAAGGTTAAAATTACCCCACATTTGCAGCGTTAACCCAGGCTCAACCATGACCACTGATCTGGAATTCAAGAACTTCACCTGCCCTGCTGACAAGAAAAAGGTCAAGCTCGCAGATGGCGACACTGGTGGACTTTTCATGGAGGCGACACCGAACGGCGCAAAGCGCTGGTTCTGGCGCTACGCCGTCGCTGGCAAGGTGCGCGTGATCGCCTTGGGTAGCTATTGCCGACCCGGGGTCAAGAAGGTGGAGATGCCGGTTGCCAAGGCGCGATTGAAGCGAGATGAATTGCGACTGGCGCTGAAGGCCGGTACCGACCCACTGCAACAGCGGCAACTGGATGCCGCCCAAGTCGTGCTCAGCAACACAAACACCTTCGAGGTGATTGCCAGGGAATTTCACACCAAGCAGTCCAGCCTGTGGTCGCCCAGTTACTCAAAGAAGTGGCTCAGTCTGATGGTGCGATACGTTTTTCCCTGGATCGGCACGCTACCGATTGACGCCATCACGGTGCCGCTGATGCTGGTGACCTTGCGCCGCGTCGAAGCCAAGGGCATTTTCAGCACCGTGCAGGACTTGCGCGAATCCGCTTCACAGGTATTCCGCTACGGCGCGCAGACCGGAAGGTGTGACCGCAACCCGGCAGATCAGATGAAGGGGGCGCTGACGCCCCATGTGGCAAAGCATCACGCTGCCATCGTCGACCCGGTACAAGCTGGCGCGCTACTTCGAGCCATCGACGGGTTCACCGGCCAGCCAACAACCAAGACGGCCATGCTGCTGTCTGCGCTGACGTTCCAGCGCCCAGGCAACATTCGGAAAATGGAATGGTCCTGGCTTGATCTAGACGCCGCCATGCTGACGATCCCGGCGGCGGCGATGAAGCGCACGGCGCATGGCAAGCTCAATGGGCGCCCTCACCTTGTGCCCTTGGCGGAACAAGGACTGGCGCTGCTGAAGGCACTACTACCGCTCACAGGTCATGGACGCTTTGTATTTCCGTCGCTGCTGACGGGCGAGCGGCCAATGTCGGACAACACGGTCAACACCGCATTACGCCGCCTTGGTTTTGCTGGTGACGAGATGACGGCTCATGGGTTCCGAGCAATGGCCCGCACGATGATCGCGGAGAACATCCCCGGCATAAACACAGGGCTGATAGAGGCGCAACTGGCCCATGACAACAAAGACCCGAACGGCGGCGCCTATGACCGAGCCGAGCACCTGACGCAGCGCAAGAAGATGATGCAGACCTGGGCTGACTACCTAGACCAACTGCGCGCCGGCGCTAAGGTGATCCAATTCCAGGCGGCATGACTGGAGAGTTGTGATTTGACATGCGCCAACCGGCTGGGGTATATTTTCCGTCGTACGGGGACATGGCAGCAAACCACGTGTAGAAACCCTGGGATACCGGTGTCCTAAAACCGATCGTTGTCTCATACGCATTATGGGATCGTTACGTAATTAAGGCTTCAAGTGCCGCTGCGTAGCAACAAGCCGTTGAACGTGCCCCGGTCATCTCCACGTGCCGGAACGGACACCTTGAGGTTCTCCTACGGGAGTGACAGTGCCAATTTGCTTGCGGGGGGATGGCTTAGGGCCGCCCTGTAACCTATTGAACTGGGCGGTACCTTTCTAGGGTGCCCCATGAACAAATATCAATCGCGTAATTCGCGGCAAATACCTGTATCTCTTTTGAGTGGACCGATTGTCAATCAGTCCGAGGGATTGTTAGAACTACAGCTAAGGATGACCGAGCGCTGTATCAGGAACGTTCAGTCGCTTGATGCGCTGCAATTGCCTGATGCTCTTCTGAGAGCACTGACTGTCACACAAGCCACAGGCTTATCAATCTCGACGCTTTACCGGAAGGTAGCTTCAGGTGAGCTGGCTGCGCCAGTCAAGATGGGCACACGCTGCACGCGCTGGCGTGCGGCCGATGTTCGTGCCTTCATCCAAGCCCAAGAGGTGGCAGCATGAGCGCTCCCACAAAAGTCAATGCCACGGCTATGGCGGCGCGGGGCACTGAAAGGCAACAGGTTGAACTTGGCTTTGGATTTGATGGACCGTTGGTCAGTGCCAGTACCCGAGTTGGTTTCGATCTTGAAGGCAGGTTCTTCTTCCCCGGCTGGGACAAGCTTGAGAGCATGCAGACGATCAGGGATGTGTGGGTTCCACAGTCACCTACGCGATCTCAATTCAAGAGGGTATGCGCCCGTTACAGCAGTGCCCGTGGCATTTTCTTGGCTGAACTCGCTACCCGGCTTGGAGATCATCCGATCGCTATTGATGGCGCCTTCAGCGATCGGGCAACCAAATGAGCCGCCTTGATCACGCCCTGGCTTACGCCAAGTTGGGCTGGCCTGTCTTGTTGCTCAAGCCTGACAGGAAGGATCCTGCGACATCGAAAGGGTTCAAGGACGCCACTACGGACGCAGCGATCATTAGGCAGGCGTTCACAGCCCATGCCAGCGCCAATATAGGCATCCACACCGGCCCAGCCAACATCTTGGTGCTCGACGTTGACACCAAGAAGGGGCAGCAAGGACCGGCAGAGCTTGCGACGCTTGAATCCAAGCATGGCGTATTGCCCACGACACTCAGGCAGAAAACTCCCAGCGGCGCTTATCACCTGTTCTTCAAGATTCCCGAGGGACTCGAGATCGGCAATACGAAGCTGTCCTCTGGCATCGACGTTCGGTGCAGCAACGGTTATGTCGGGGTAGCGCCCAGCCGGTGCTTTGTGGATTCCGATGGGTATGGCTCTTATGAGTTCGAAGGCTGGGATGTTCTGTCGGGAGTGGCGCCCGAGATGGCGGACGCTCCGCAATGGCTACTCGACAAGCTGACCGTTGCAGCGAGCGCCAAGCCAAAAGACCGCGCCCAAATGACCCCGCAGATGGGAGTTCCTACCGAGGCCCTGCCGGCGCTGTTTGATCTGGATGGCGCCAGCGCCGAGCAACTGACCGACCTTCGCTCGGCGCTGGCTGCGCTGGATGCCGATCCATACGACTCTTGGATCTCGAATGGGATGAGGCTCAAGCCGCTGGGGGATCCTGGCAAGGAGCTTTGGCTGCGCTGGAGCAAGACGAGCAGTAAGTTCGACCAGACCAATGCTGAACAGACATGGCGCTCGCTCAAACCCGACCACACCGGTTTCAAGGCGGTGTTTGCTGCTGCCCAAGCGGTTGGTTGGATAAATCCGGCAGCAAGTGCTACGCGCCATGTCGACGACTCGATGAGCCGGCAAGACCGTACAGATGCCGGCAACGTCAACTTCCTGGCGATGTTGACCGCCGGGAATTTGCGCTACGTGCCGGAGTTCAAGATTTGGCTGGGATGGGACGGCGAGCGGTGGACCGCTGATCCATTCGGTTATCTCGCACAGCAAGAAGCGCTTCGAGTGGCTGAAGAATACTTGAAGGAGGCTCGGAATTTAGGAAAAATGCTGAATGATGCGAACCTCAGTGTCCTTGAAGTTAGACGCCTGGAAAAGGTCATAAAGTCTATCCACGATTGGGTAAGCAAATGCAGGGGCAGGCATGCGCTCGACAATATGCTTGCCCTAACTCGAAATGACTCAAGATTCTTTCTGTCCGCTGAAAAGCTCGACCGGAATCCATGGCTGTTTGGCGTCGATAACGGTGTAGTAGATTTGCAGACGGGGGCCTTACGCGCAGCTGGGCGGGATGAATTCACAACTAAGCGCAGCCCTGTTCCATTCGATCCGAATGCACAAGCTCCTCGTTTCTTAAAGTTCATAGAGGAGATCACGGCTACCCCAGCACCGGGGACAGCTATGGGATACACACCGCGCCCTGAGTTAGCGGACTACTTGCAGAGAATGCTCGGCTACTGCCTGACTGGGCGGACGGTGGAGCACAAGATGTTCATTGCTGTGGGCGGTGGTTCCAATGGCAAGAGCATCTTGCTCGATCTCCTCAAGTGGATCGCTTCCGACTACGTTCAGACGATACCGCCAGAAGCCCTCATGGCGTCCAAGGGGACCGCTGACGCTGAGCGGGCAACTCCTTTGAATCGAAAGTTGGCTGGATGCAGACTGGCTCTGTCCAGTGAAAGCAAGGATGGCCAGCGATTAGATGTTGCTCTGGTCAAACGGCATACCGGGGATGGGTACATGACCGCGAGGGGACTGCATGAGAGTCCGTTCACATTCGAGATCACGCACAAGTTGGTGCTCTTGACGAATAGCAGGCCGGGAGTCGACGAACTCGACGATGCCATGCGCGGGCGGTTGCACTTAATTCCGTTCGACATGCAGTGGAATCGGCCGGGGCATCCATCCCCTAAACCCGGCATCCCCGCCGGTGATCCGAATTTAGCCGATAAGCTGAAGAATGAAGCTACTGGAGTATTGGCTTGGCTGGTAACTGGAGCAGAACTCTATTCCATCTACGGATTACACCCACCGAAGGTGGTTACTGACATGACAACGACCTACTTTGATGAGTCAGACCCTTTGACTCAGTGGCTAGCCGAAGTCGAAATTTGCATGCCGAGTGATGGGGGAACGGCTACGTCTTTATATTCTGATTTCACCAACTGGTGTAAGGGCGAGGGCGCAAGTTATGGCTCCCAGAAGCGCTTCAGTACCGGCCTGCTGAACCGTAATGTTCCGAATAAAAAAACCAAGAATGGCCGAATGTACGGAATACGGACTTCCGATTTTGATTCAGTAATTTAGGATCAAAAGGTGACGGGTGATGGGTTGTGATGTGTTTTTCCAGTCTTTTCATTAGATGTTCAAAATTTGATTTGTAGAAGGAGATGTAAAAAAAGCGTCACTACCCGTCACCCGTCATCCCGACCCCTCACCGGGGGGGGCGCCGGCAGAAGAAAAAGCCCGCGAACGGGTGGGAATGAGTGAGGAAAACGTAGAACTAGTCCGAAGGGGTAGCAGGCAGGTTCGCGGCCCGCACCTGCATCCGTAGCAGTACTTGATAACCACGGCAGAACGAACTTGATGAAACCAAAAAAGACATGCGGCGCACATGCCCGCAGTACCGGCGCGCCGTGCAAGGCCAAGGCCCTACCCAACGGGCGCTGCAAGCTGCACGGCGGCATGAGCACCGGCCCCAAGACGGAAGCAGGTAGGCAGACCGTGGGCGCGGCTACCAAGGCGAGGATGTCGAACTTTCAGTTACAGCTTGCGAAGGACGGGTTCCAGCGGTGGCTGGACGCCGGTGGCCGGCAGCATCTGTCGCGGCTTGCAAAGCAGCGCCAAGGGCCTTGCAAGGCGATCCTGGGGGCTGAATAGATATACGTATAGCGGGCGCGCGTGTGCGGGCGTCATGGGGTAAATACAGGCGGCCTCGTCAAGGTGACGGAGCGGCACGGCGGCGCCTTGATGCCTTCATCAGGTGTAACGCTTTGTTCGAGCGCCGCCAGAGTTAACCGCGATCGCCAGAAATGCCTGGGCCGGCGGTCATTGCAAAGAGCTGCGAGCTTTGATCAAGGCCGTCAACGACGAAATTAGGCACGCTAGGGATTTGATCGACAGCTATCGGGGCATCGGTTAATTGTCGCGAACATCCGAACCCCCTTCGCCAACCACCACAAACGGCGCCCAGAAAATAGGGTGCGCGTATTCCGGGTGATTGGGGGTATTCATCAAACTCAGCATCGCTTTGCGCTGTGCCTGCGCCTTACCCAGTTTGGGGTTCGTTTGATACTCTTGCAGCATCACCGTTGTCAACGGCACCGTGGCTTCAGATGCCACCGGCCAGTGCGACACAAGTAGGCTTTGTGCCCCAGCGTAAAAGAATGCTTTGGCCATCCCCGAAAGGCCCTCGGCCCCCAGACTGCCGTCAGTTGCGGCGGTATTGCAAGCTGACAGCACCACCCAGTCGGCGTTGAGGTTGAGCTTGGAGATTTCACTGGCTGAAAGGTATCCGTCGTCCTCGATCGAACCTGTCTTGGGCGGCGTCAGAATCAGTCCGGGTTCCCCAACACCCTTGAGTTCACCCGCCATCACTCCGTGCGTCGCAAAGGCTAACGTACGAAACTTCGACAGGTCCAGGCTCTTTACCCGCGTCTCGGTGGCCTCCCCTTGCAGCCAGACTGTTTGAGAACTTGTCTTCATAGCTTTAGCCATCGCACGCAGTTCGTCGGCGGTTTCCGGCAAACGCGGCGCTCGGCGTATGGCTTCGACATCGGCAACGTCCGCCCCCTGTCCACCCAGCCCAGCGTTGGACCCGCCTGCAGCCACATTGCGGAATATGGTCGTCAACTCCAGCTTTCCCCTGACGCCGCGGGTTGGAGTCTTTTGGTCCCCGATGTCAGGATCGCCAAAACCAGCAAAGGGTTCTTTCGCTCGGTCCAGTTTGTTGAACTGGCGAAAAGCCTGGATGGAACTCACAGCGGGCAATACCGACAGCGCATAACGCTTGGCAAGCCATTCCACTGACCGGTAGTCGACATCGGCATGTATTACTGGTGGAGGCGCAGCCACCAGCATCCCCAATGGCAGGCTTTGCAGAGGTCCGGATGGGACCACCAGGATATGCGTAACCCCAGCCAGCTCAGGAAGCATCGGCGCGAACAGGCTGGTGTAAAGCTGATGCAACACATCTAAACTCACCGCAACGGAATTGCCCGTTGCGTCAAATTCCATTTGACTGCGCACCTTTGCAACTTGGGCGCTGATGTCTTTTAGTTTGACCGGTAAAGATCTGAATCGTATCCCCTTGGAGGTAACAACCCAGCCAAAGCTACGGTCACCCAACGCATAGACCAGCAGGGCTTCCCCGGGCTTCAGCAGGCGTTGAACTTTATCGGCTGTCAGCGGCTCGGGGCGCGTGAGTTCCTGGTATGCGGGGAAGCGGCTAGTGAGCTGTGCGTCAATGGATTCAAGTTCCTTGGCTATGCTGGCGCTTTTGTCGCGCAGGCGCTGCTCGGCAACAGCGTCGCGCTTATCAGGCGATCGGCTGGACGCGTTGACAAGTTGGCCTTCTATTTTGCTTCGCTGCTCGGCGGCGTCTTGTTTGCGCTTGGCAAGCAGCGCTAGGGCATCGCTGCCCGAAGCAAACCTAGCTGCCATTTTAGCGATCGCTGAGGCCGTTCCCGATGCCTGGGCCAATTGAACGATCTGCAGGGCTTCATCGCCGATCTTGTCGCTAGGCTCATTACCTGGATTCCGCTCGAGGAAAAAGAGATGACTCAGTAGAGCGCTTTTGCCGGTAGCTGCTTCTCGGCTTGCCGATTCATCTGCACCAGCGGCGACAATGCGCTTACGGTAGATCAAACTGGTGCGGCGGGCCAGAGTCAAGGCTTTCGCGTATTGGCCTTGAGCTTCGTACATTGCAGCGAGGTTGTTTAGGCTTCTAGCAAACTTGGGGTGCTCTGGCCCCAGGGTTTTCTCCCAAATTGCCAGAATTTCTTCGAAAAGGGGTTCGGCCAGGGCGTATTGGCCTTGATCTCGGTATAGTTCAGCGAGGTTGTTCAGGCTGGTAGCAACGCTGGGGTGCCCTGGTCCCAGGGCCTTCCCCCAAATTGCCAAAATTCCTTTGAACAGGGGTTCGGCCAAAGCGTATTGGCCTTTAGCTCCGTAGAGACTCGCGAGGTTGCTCAGGCCAGTAGCAACGTTGGGGTGCTCTGGCCCCAAGGTCTTCAACCAAATTGCCAACGATCGCTTGAAAAGGGGTTCGGCCAGGGCATATTGGCCTTGAGCTTGGTACAGATTCGCGAGGTTGTTCAGGCTGATAGCAACGTCGGGGTGCTCTGGCCCCAGGGTCTTCTCCCGAATTGCCAACGATCGCTTGAAAAGGGGTTCGGCCAAAGCGTATTGACCTTGATCTCGATACAGTTCAGCGAGGTTGCTCAGGCTGGAAGCAACGTCCGGGTGCTCTGCCCCCAGGGTCTTCTCCCAAATTGCCAGCGATCGCTTGTAAAGGGGTTCGGCCAGGGCATATTGGCCTTGAGCTCCGTAGAGACTCGCGAGGTTGTTCAGGCTGATAGCAACGTCGGGGTGCTCTGGCCCCAGAGTCTTCTCCCGAATTGCCAGCGATCGCTTGTAAAGGGGTTCGGCTAGGGCGTATTGGCCTTGATCTCGGTACAGTTCAGCGAGGATGCCTAGGCTGGCAGCAACGTTGGGATGCTCTGGCCCCAGGGTTTTCACCCAAATTGCCATCGATCGCTTGTAAAGGGGTTCGGCCAAAGCGTATTGGCCTCGAGCTCGGTACATTTCAGCAAGGTTGTTCAGGCTGATAGCAACGTCGGGGTGCTCTGGCCCCAGGGTCTTCTCCCGAATTGCCAGCGATCGCTTGTAAAGGGGTTCGGCCAGGGCATATTGGCCTTGAGCTCGGTACAGAATCGCGAGGTTGCTCAGGCTGGAAGCAACGTTGGGATGCTCTGGCCCCAGGGTCTTCTCCAAAATTTCCAGCGATCGCTTGTAAAGGGGTTCGGCCAGGGCGTATTGGCCTTTATCTCGGTACAGTTCAGCGAGGTTGTTCAGGCCGGTAGCAACGTTAAGGTGCTCTGGCCCCAGGGTCTTCTCCCGAATTGCCAACGATCGCTTGTAAAGGGGTTCGGCCAAAGCGTATTGGCCTCGAGCTCGGTACAGTTCAGCGAGGTTGTTCAGGCCGGAAGCAACGTTGGGGTGCTCTGGCCCCAGGGTCTTCTCCCGAATTGCCAACGATCGCTTGAAAAGGGGTTCGGCCAAAGCGTATTGGCCTTGATCTCGATACAGTTCAGCGAGGTTGCCCAAGCCGGTAGCAACGTCCGGGTGCTCTGCCCCCAGGGTCTTCTCCAAAATTGCCAGCGATCGCTTGAAAAGGGGTTCGGCCAGGACGTATCGGCCTTGATCTTGGTACAGCCCCGCGAGGCTGTTCATAAAACTAGCAACAGCCCGGTGCTCTGGTCCCAGGGTCGTTTCCCTGCTAAGTAGAAGCTGCTCGCCAAAAATTATCGCTTGCTCATAGTTGCGCTGCTTTACTAGTTCGGCAAATTTTTGAGATAGCTTTGCCATATCGGTTTCTTCCGCCTGAACCTGCCCGATAGACAATATGGCAAGCACGAACACGCACCTGGAAATTCCCGTCCTGAAATGCGTAGTAGTCGCTTGCCGCATAGAGTCCTCATTTACCTATTGGATGGTTAGAAAGCCATCTCTCTTCTTAGTGCGGCATGATGGCGAATCCGGGCACCCTTGGTCTGACAGGCCGAGATATAACTTCCCACTTGAGAAAGAATGTAGCTTGGGGGTAATTATGGGCTGGGCTAGCGGCTCGCTGCGATATCCCCCGGAACTGACCCTTCGGCCGCTGAGCACGGCGCTTATCTGGCGGTGTCACTGTCCAGCGCAAATCGCGCGAAGCGAAGTTTCTGCGTTCAGTCCGGCTGCCGACGAGCCGAGCCGAGTCACCCACGGCCCCTGATCGCGATGACCGTCGCCCTGGACAGCTTGAAGTCACGCGCCACGGCTGAGACGGTCTTCCCGGCCACGAGCCGTGACCGGATGTCCTGGCGCTGCGCCTCCGTCGTCAACGACGGTCTGCCCATGTGAGTCCCTGCTGCTTTGGCACGGATCTGACCGGCCCTGGTGCGTTCGATGATGAGATCCCTCTCAAAGTCAGCAACAGCGGCCAGCATCTTCACCATGAGCGCACCGGCGCTGCTCGTCAGATCCAGGTTACCCAACTGGAGCACGACAAGCCTGATGCCACGCTCAGCGAACAGCGCCACCGTTTTTTGCACGTCGATGCTGTCACGGCCAAGGCGGTCAAGCTTCGTCACGACCAAGGTGTCGCTAGTCTCGAGCTTATCCAGCAAGGCGGCGAAGCCAGGGCGCGCTGCTGCTGAGACGGATCCAGAGATCTGCTCCTCGATGAAGCGCTGCGGCTCGATGCTGTAGCCGGCCTGGGCGATCTGGACGGCTTGGTTCTCTGTCAGTTGCTCGACGGTACTGACTCTTGCGTAGGCGAAGGTTCTGGACATGTTTGACACCCCAAGTGGCGGAAAGTGGTGTCATTATGTATGAGGTTGTTATAAAGTGTCAAGGCCTATCTTCCTGACATCCTCAAACGACATGTTAGAAATGGACCACTTGTTAACATCTTGTTTGAGGATGCTCACCTCGCTGGGTTGTTTTTCCCACGCCAGAGGCGCCCACTTATAAAGGTGGCGATGTCTATGTTTGATCTCTGCGGGCCGACCAGCTCAGGTTCGGGACCGGCGCCTCATCGCACCCATGATTTCGAGGCCGACACACAGCACATGGTTCCGTTATGCCAGCGCCTGCAGTTAAGGCTGTGCCGTTCAATGGCGACCAGCCATTGAACGCATGCGAAGACCTTTGAGGGGCAGCCGGGCGGGCACAGCGATGTCGCCGTCCCCGCGGTCGGGTTGCGAGTTGTTGGTGCCGTCCCTGTTTTGAGCCACAGCCCCACGATTCTGTGAGCCAACGAAGCGCTGTTTGAGTTGATGATCGGTTTCGCCTCCCCGTCATCTACATGGCTCACCCGATGACAGTATACCGCTCAGTATTCGGCCCACGCCTTTAGCTTTGCTCCCACACAACTGCGGAAACTTTTGAACAATGTCATCAGTACCGGAACCCTGGGGAAAGCTGCAACGTGGGTCGGGGGTGCCGGCAGAGGCGCCCCGATTGACGCTGGTAGCGCACTGCATTGACGTCGCGGCTGTCGTTGCCGCAATGCTCGAACTACCGACCTGGCGGGCTCGACTCGATGATCTGGCCGGTCGACCGCTGGGGACAGTCGATCTGGCCAGGCTGTGCGCATTGGCCTTCCTTCACGATGTTGGCAAGGCCGGCGCCGGCTTCTACAGCAAGGGCACCGCCGACGACGTGGCACAAGCATGGCGCCAACGCACTCACGCCGGCTGGGATGCGATTGGGCATGTTGCCGTTGTGGGTCCGCTGTTTGAGGGCGACCACACTTGCGAGCCAATCCGCCAGGCACTCGGCGTTCACGAGGTACTCGGCTGGGGCGGTAGAAGCAATGAAGGCCAATCCGAAGTGCTGTCCCTGTGGCTGGCCTCCATTTCGCATCACGGAACACCCCTGACCCTTGCTGGTTTGCACGTCAGCAGCGGGTTGCCAAGTTGGACTGAACCCATCGATGGCTACCGGCCGGAGCAAGGTCTGGCTCGTTTGGCCGCAGCCGTTCGACAGATCATGCCGGAAGCGTTTGTGTCCAGCGAAATACTGCTGTCCGTCAAGCCAGCGTTGGTCCACGCATTTGCAGGGCTGGTATCTCTGGCTGACTGGATCGGCTCGAACGCCGAGCCGGCGTTCTTCCCATATGGCCTGGGTCCGCAGGACGAGCGGCGATGGCCTATTTCCTGCCAGCGGGCTCGCGAGGTACTGGTGGCCATGCGGCTGGATGTCGAGGCCATTCGTGAAGACCTTCTGCGACGCAGTCCGTCGTTCCAAGATATCTTTGGCTTTGCGCCCCGAGCGATGCAGGCGCATGCGGGCCGCCGCGACCTTGGCTCCCTAGTGGTGATTGAGGCTGAGACCGGCAGCGGCAAGACCGAAGCGGCGCTTTGGCGTTTCAAGACACTGTTCGAGGCCGGCGAGGTAGATTCCATTTGCTTCCTTCTGCCAACCCGGGTATCGGCCACCGCAATCGCGCAACGTGTGCAGCGGTTCGTCGAGAGGGTGTTCCCGGATGAACGCCTTCGCCTTGGAACCGTACTAGCGGTGCCTGGCTACTTGCGAGCCAACGGCCAGGAAGGCCACAAAGCCTTAGCTGGCTTCGATGTACTCTGGCCCGATGACGTCAACACTGGCGATAAGCCGTTGTATTGGGCGGCCGAGAACAGCAAGCGCTACTTCGCCGCCGCCTGTGCCACCGGCACCGTCGACCAGCTGCTGCTGTCGGTGTTGCAGGCCAAACATGCCCACCTGCGTGGATCGGTACTGCTGCGCTCACTCGTGGTGGTCGATGAAGTGCATGCCTCTGACCCTTACATGACGGCGCTGCTATGGGCCGCCCTAGAGCGCCAGGTGCGCGCTGGTGGGCGGGGCCTTCTGATGTCCGCCACGCTCACGGGCGAGGCCCGAGCGCGTCTCTTGCAGGCCGGCTTGCCCGCCGCCAATGCTTCGCGTGGTCGTGCTGCTCTTGCCCATGTTGATGCGCCCTACCCCTGCATCAGCGATGCCAAACAACTATTGGCCTGCGAACGCGCTGCGCCCAAACGGCGCATCCGACGCGAGCTGGTGCCGGCAATGCGCGAACCGGTGGCGGTCGCCGAGATCGTTGCGACCGCAGTACTCAAGGGAGCACGGGTGATCGTCATACGCAATACGGTTGCACAGGCTGTAGCCACCCAGCATGCCATCGAGGCACGACTGGGAGCAAATCACCCGGCCCTGTTTCGCATCGGCACGGTCGCCGCAATGCACCACGGGCGTTATGCCTTTGAGGACCGGTACCAGCTAGACCTCGCCGTGGAAGCAACTTTTGGCAAGGCAGCAGCAGCAAATTGCGAAGCCAGAGTGCTGGTGGGCACTCAAACCCTGGAAATCAGCCTCGACTGTGACGCCGACCTGATGATCACGGACATCGTGCCAACGGATGTGCTTTTGCAGCGCTTGGGCCGACTGCACCGGCACCGCGAGCGCGATCCGCACCGAAGCACGGACTTTGAGCACCCGCGCGTGGTGGTGCTCACGCCCCCAGTACGCGACTTGTCAGGGCTGCTCAAGCCTGGCATGGCTCGCGGCTTGGGGGTGGGGCCCCGTAGCGCCTACGAAAACCTGCTCGCAATCGAGGCTTCGCTGCGGGCGCTTGAAGATGTCAAAACCTATCCCGAACTGGTCATCCCTGACGACAACCGGGCTCTGGTTGAGGCTGGCGCAGATCCTGCCAAGTTGCAAGCGCTGGCTGATGAGTTGGGTGGCGATTGGCCGGCGTTTTGCAACCAGATTTTCGGCAGACACAGCGCGCAAGCCGCCCAAGCCTGGCCAGTGTTGGTGCGCTGGGATCGCGATTGGAACGATAGTCAGTGGTCCGACCTTGGCGATGAGGTGCGCACAAGGTTGGGCCTTGACGGAGTGGATCTCGACCTCTTGCAGCCTTGGACCAGTCCGTTAGGGCAGCAATTGACGAGGCTGTCAGTGCCACGCTGGATGTTGCCAGCACTCAATGCTTCGTCAGTTATTGAGCAGCAAGATGCTGAGGCGGGTGTGTTGCACCTGCAAGTCGCGGGTCGTAGCTTGTGCTATGACCGGCTCGGTTTGCGTCTCTGCTGACAGAGTCTGCGACGTGTTACTGAGCAATGCCACGCACCCATGACCTGAGTTCGGTTGAAGGGGGTGCTTGGCGAGGGGCTTGCTGTGCTGCATTGCAGGGTTTGGCCCGTCTTGCGCGATCGACAAGGGTCGATGATGGTTAAAAGATAAAGACAAACGGTTATAAAACCCAAGGGAGAGCGATGCCTTCATCGATGGTTGCCCGGCTCAAGGCCCAGCTCCGGCGGAGATGGGCCTTGTTTGTGGGTGACTTTGCCGACCCATACCCCGCGAAGGCGGGGGCTGGAGCAGCCGGTTGAACGCGCTGTGCCTTCTCACCGATCCACTGATCCGGGTGCAATACACATCGGGTCAGGTGGATCGGCTGAACCTGCCACAAGTTTTGGTGCAACTTTCGGGTGCCGAAGCACTGGACTTCCCCATGTTGAGGCCACACCAGCAACCAGCTTGGCATGCCTTCCTCGTGCAGTTGGCGTTCATGGCACTGGAGTTGGCCGAAGTCACCCAGCCCCCCACGGACGAAGCGGCGTGGCAAACCTTGCTGCGTGGGCTGACTCCAGAATATCTCGCAGACGAGCCCTGGTGTCTGGTGGTGGATGACTGGGAACTGCCTGCGTTCTTGCAGTCCCCCTGTCTGCCAGGTGCCCAAACCGACTACAAGCGCGTGTTGGAATCAGCCCAGGAAATTGACCTGCTGATCACCAGCAAGAACCACGACGAGAAGGCCGGCAAGATGCCGCGCATCGGTTGCGACGAGGCCGACGTGGCGGTTTACTCACTCGTGTCCTTGCAGGGCTTCGCGGGCGTATTTGGCAAACGCAAATACAACGTTATGCGCATGAATCGCGGCTACGCGTCTCGAGCACAGTTCCGATTGGTCTTCACGCGTGGTTCAGGTCCAGAGTTTTTGCGCGATCTCACGGTCCTGGTGGCCGAGGCAGAACGACTGTGGGAGGACGCAAACACTGGGCACGGAATTGGTACTTCGCTGCGCCATCGGCTGCTTTGGCTTTCCCCATGGGGCGACACGGCCATGACGCTCGAGAGCGTTCATCCGCTGTGCCTTGAAGTTTGCCGGCGCATCCGCTTGCGCTTGGTGGACGATGTGCTGCAAGCGCTCACCGCCGGCAGCGAGTCGGCAAGGGTGGACGCCAAGTTGCGCAATGGCATCGTGCTCGACCCGTGGCTACCGCTGGTTAAGGAAGGCGTCCCGCGGGCACTGACTGCGATGGCCAACACGTTTAGCTACCGCCTACTGTCGCCTATTCTGTTTGACGGTCAACGCTACGAGTTGCCATTGCTTGCTAGGGCTCGCCTCGAGGAGGGTAGCGCTGGCGTCATGGTTGCCCAGGTGCTTGTGCGGGGGATGGGAACGACGGATGGCTTATTACGTCGAGAGATTCCAATGCATGGCCGGGCGCTGCGCAAGTTTGGCGATGCGCGGACTGAACTGGCCTTGCGTGCACGCCTCTTCATCGACATCGCATCAACGCTGCAAGGCAAGGTACTGCGCTCGGCGTTGCTGCAGTTCATCGACGGCTCAAACGATCCGGACTGGAAGAACGGGGACTTCGCGAAATACGTGGCTCGATGGACCGACCACTTTGATCAGTTGGTCGACGAAGTCTTCTACGAGGCGCTGTTCGACACCATCGAGGCAGAGTTGGCCGACCAGCCAGCCCAGGCGCAATGGCTGCAGACGCTGCTGCCGTTGGCCCGCGAGGTCTTTGACCGCGGCACTGAGGCACTGCCAAGCCGCGATGGATCGCGCCTGATCGCCCTGGCAAGGGCAGAACGTTTGTTCACCGGCGGCGTCTTCAAGCAGTTCGGAACCTTGCTGCCTCACGCGCCAAACACCGCCGAAGATGCCACGGCCTCCCCCGCCGAACCGGAGCTTCACCATGCCCACCCCGAATGATGTAACCAGCAGGCCCCACGAGACCGAGGTCGCAAGAGACCCGCTGCGCTCCATCGCCAACCAGTTGTCGTCGCCCCGCGTAGACATGGGGCTGCTCGCTGCGCTGCGGCGATTTAATCCACTGACCGATGGTCGACACAGCTTGTTCGAAACCCAGAAAGTGCTGCTGAACGCAGGAATCGATCTATCGGCTGACAGTCAGAGCCAGCAGCGTTGGGCCCTAATCGTTCATTGCTTGGCCATCGTGCGCGGTGCGCACCATGGCCAGCGCGACACCGGCGCCAAGTTGGCTGGTCTTGGGCTGAGCGAGGGCCGGTTGCGCCAATTGATCGAGGCTGACGGACCGCTTCTATGCGATCTGCTACCCACACTGGCGCGTCGCTTAGCCGCCGCCAGCGTCACCCTGAATTGGTGGCCGCTAGCGGAGCTTGCGCTGACGCTGGACGACGAGGACGGGCGCGCCCGTTCTCAACGTGCTCGCCTGCAGATCGTCCAAGGCTTCTTGCGTGCCACGGCCACCAAGGCCAGCGCCTGAATTTCGCGACGACAGCCACAACTGACAACAACACCAGGAGGAATTGCCATGACCCTTCCGCGCCTCATGCAGATCCACAGCCTTGCCAGCTATCCAGCGGCTTTGATCAACCGAGACGACTCCGGCATGGCCAAGCGCCTGCCATTCGGCGGCAGCACACGCACCCGAATCTCGTCGCAAAGCCTCAAGCGGCACTGGCGATTTGCAGGAGAAAGCACCCATGAGGCGGCTGCACGGGTGCCTTTCTCGCTACAGGGTCTGGGCCTGCCGATGGGCGAGCGCACCAAGGAGATCGTGCATGGCGCCATCCTGCCGGCCGCGATGAAGGATCTGCCGACAGTTCATCCGCATGCGCTGGTTGCCGTGGGCGATGCGCTCTTGGTTGCGCTGTACGGAGACAAGGGCAAAGATCCAAAGAGCCGCCAGGCGCTATTTTTCGGGCACCCCGAGGTTGAGTACCTGACAACATTAGCGTGTGAGTTGTTGCAGTTGTGCATGGAAACGCTAGGCACCACCGCACCGGATGTCGAGCCCGACAAGGCGCAGCTCAAGGTCATCGGCGATGCCGTGAAGGACCGCCTCCAAGACATGCGCAAGAATCTTCGTGCGCTGGCCGGTGGCGCCGGGCTGGAGTCGGCGCTGTTTGGCCGCATGGTCACTTCTGACAACGCCTCGAACAAAGAGGCCCCCGTGCACGTGGCCCATGCATTTACCGTGCACGCGATGGAACGTGACCTTGATTTCGCCACTGCGGTGGATGATTTGCGCAACCGCGACCCGTCGGCCGAGTCTGGTTCTGCCGGCATGTTCGACGTCGAGTTGACCAGCGGCTTGTTCTACGGCTATGTCAACATCGATGTGGCGTTGCTGGTGGCCAACCTGGGCGGCGACGCCGCGATGGCAGGCCAGGCCGCCAGCCGATTACTGCAACTCATTGCTCGCGTATCGCCAGGTGCCAAGAAAGGCTCCACCGCGCCGTTTGCACATGCTGAATGGCTGATGGTGGAACTCGGTGACGACCAGCCACGCACGCTTGCCAATGCTTTTCGCAAGGCCGTGCCGTTGCGAGGTGAGGGCAACGACGTGTTTGCCAACGCGATGCAGGCTCTGCAAACGCATCTGCGACAACTGGATGCGGCTTACGGCCAGCAGACGAAGCGTGCGCAGATGAGCGTCACTCCACCAGCGTTGACAGACTTCGAGCCGCAACCTCTGTCAGAGCTTTCGGCCTGGTTGCAGGATTCGATGACGCAAGGCGCCTGATCATGCCCGCCCATCTGCTGCTGCGCCTGGAGGCACCAATGTTGTCCTTGGGCAGCATGGCTGTCGACCAGCGGCGGCCCATACAGCGCTGGCCTGCAGCGTCCATGCTCACCGGCCTGCTTGGCAATGCCTTGGGTTATTGCCGAACCGAGCCAAAGCTTCTCGATCGGTTGCAAGCACGACTTCGCTGGGCAGCACGCATCGACCGGCCTGGCGTGCCGTTCACCGATTTTCAGACCGCACAGCTCGACCAGTCAGACCAGGGATGGACCACCAGCGCTGCAGTCGAAGGCCGGGCCGGTGGGGCCGCGACCTACGACTCACCGCATATTCGCTGGCGTGACTACCGAGGTGACGCCTCGCTGACTGTCGCAATTCGATTGGATGATGCCGATGAGGCCCCCACCTTGGCTGACCTGGCTGCTGCGCTGGACAAGCCAGCTCGGCCGCTGTTCATTGGCCGCAAGAATTGCTTGCCCTCTCAGCGCGTGCTGATCGGCTTGGCCGAGGCCACCAACACCGTAGCTGCTCTGGCGCATGCGCCTATGGCCACCGACGCCGACCGACGACCTTCCGTCTTCTTCAACGACAACAGCGGGACGGTGGCAGGCAACGTGTCGACTCATCGCAGCAGCGACGAGCGCCGGTTCTCGCTGGACGTTCATGCGGGCATGCAGACCATCCGTGAGTTGATTCCAGCCGACGAGCCCGGGGCTGCGACATGACTGGCCTCACCTTGATACGGCTTCAGCCGGACATGGCCCGTCTGGCGCGTTGGGCGCGCAGCAGTGGACTCAGCGATGCCGCCTCCGATCCGGGCTATGCACTGCATGCCGCAGCGCAGGCTGCGTTGGGAAGTTTGGCCCCCAAACCATTCGCATTGCGTCAACGCGCCGGCGTGGATGAGTTGCTGGGCTACACGCCAGCCAGTACGGAGCATCTGGCGCGGGCTTGCGCACTAGACGCTCATGATCCCGACGCGGCATCCGCACTGCGCCTACACCAGATGGTGGCCAAGGCGATGCCGGCGGGCTGGCGGGCTGGAGAATGCTTCAGCTTTGAAGCGCGCGTGGCGCCGGTCGTACGCAGCCGCGCAAAGGCACCGGGCAGCTACGTCGAGGTGGATGTCGCCTTTCACCAAGCCGACGCCGGCACACAGGGCGACCGCGTAGCCTCATATGAAGCCTGGATTCGCGCACAACTCGGCAGACTGGGCGCAGCCGAGTTGTTGTCGCATGAAACAGTGAAGTTCCAGCTGACCGATATGGTGCGACGTACTCAAGCCGCTGACAGTGTTCGTGCCGTGCGAGATTTTGGTGGGGGACGTACTGCCCGCCGGGGTCTGTTGCCTGACCTGACCGTACGGGGTGAGTTGCGGGTTGCCGATGGAGAAGCATTTGCTGCGTTGTTGTCGCGTGGGCTAGGCCGGCACCGGGCATTCGGCTTTGGTTGCCTGCTGTTGGCACCACCGGGTGCCTTTCACCGGCGCGGCTGATGCTCAAGGGCCGTCTTGGCCTGGAGCGGGTGCAGATCGCCCATGCCGACCGGCATGGACTGCTCTACCTGGATCATGGCAACCTGAGCATTGCCGACGGTTGCCTCAACTTTTCGTCGGGAGGTGGCGTGTTAGCAGCCGGCGACTACCAACTACCGCACCAAACCATCTCGGCCCTGCTGATCGGCCCCGGCACAAGCCTGACTCACGATGTCCTGCGCCTTTTGGCGCGTCACGGCACCGCATTGGTTGCCGTGGGCACCGAGGGCACGCGCATTTACACCGCACCGCCGCTTGGACCGGATCGATCCGATGTCGCCAGGGCACAGGCACGGTTGTGGGCAGACGAAAAGAGTCGCCTGGCGACAGCTCGCAAGATGTACGCGCGCCGACTGGGCGAAATCCTGCCTCACAAGGACATCGCTGTGCTTCGTGGCATCGAAGGTGCCCGTGTCAAGGAAAGCTACAAGCTGCTGGCGCAGTCTTTTGGGTTGGTCTGGAAAGGCCGGCGCTACAACCGCGACAAGCCCGACGAGACCGATGCCGCCAACCAAGCCATAAACCACGCAGCCACGGCAGTACAAGCGGCTGCATCC
>CAMDHE010000021.1 GCA_945898095.1 Roseateles toxinivorans
TTCAGCTTCTTCCTGCAGAAAATTCCCGGCTGCTATTTCCTGATCGGCAATGGCGACGGCACGCATCGCGAAGGCGGCCATGGCATGGGCCCTTGCATGCTGCACAACCCAAGCTATGACTTCAATGACGAGTTGATTCCGCTGGGCGGCTCGATGTGGGTGCGCATGGCCGAAGCCTGGCTCAATTCGCCCCAGGCCCATGGATGAGATGGACAACAGCGAAACGGCGCAACAAGACACCCAGCAATGGCTGGAGCGCGCCGTCATCGGCCTGAACCTCTGCCCCTTTGCCAAGAGCGTGCATGTCAATGGGCGGATCCGCTACCTCGTCAGCGCGGCGGCCACGCCGGAATTGCTGCTGAAAGACCTGGCCCATGAGTTGCTGTCGCTGCAGCGCGCTGACCCGGATGAGCTGGAAACGACGCTGCTGATCCATCCGCGGGTTCTGACCGATTTCCTTGACTTCAATGATTTTCTCGGCGCCGCTGATGCGCTGCTGGAAGACCTGGAGCTGACCGGCGAATTGCAGATCGCCAGTTTCCACCCGGCCTACCAGTTCGCCGGCACCGAGATTGACGACATCAGCAACTATTCGAACCGAGCGCCCTACCCGACGCTGCATCTGCTGCGCGAAAGCAGCATCGAGCGCGCGATCGCCAGCATGGAAGACACCGATGCCATCTACGAGGCCAATCTGCTGACGCTGGAGAAGCTCGGGCTCGAAGGCTGGCAGGCGCTGGGCTTGAAGTAGCGACTGCCGAACGCGCAATCCATCATCTCCTTCGACTTTAGACAGCAGCTGCTCTTGAATCGCCAGGACTCGCCCATATAATCAATTGCTAGCACTCGACACCGTTGAGTGCTAACGAACCAAACGGATCGAATCCTGTGGGTTTCTGGCATGAATGGGCAACCAGCATGTCGGGCACCTTGTTTCAAGCAATGCAAAATCTCAAGGAGATAAGATGAACCTTCGTCCTCTGCACGATCGCGTGATCGTCAAGCGCCTCGAACAAGAAACCAAGACTGCCTCAGGCATCGTCATTCCCGACAACGCCGCAGAAAAGCCCGATCAGGGTGAAGTGCTGGCCGTTGGTGTTGGCAAGCGCAATGACAAGGGCGACCTGATCGCCCTGAACGTCAAGGTCGGTGACCGCGTTTTGTTCGGCAAATATTCGGGCCAGACCGTCAAGGTCGATGGCGATGAGCTTTTGGTCATGCGCGAAGAAGACCTCTTCGCTGTGGTCGAGAAGTAAAGCTACTGCGCAGTCGCCATGCGTTGTTGGTCGAATGCTCGGAATCCTCACGTGCAACTAGCACGCTCCGGTTCCTGCGCTTCGCCCGCCTAGCCTGACGACTGCTCGCTACGCTTTCTTTCTCAACCGCGGGTTGTTGAAGACGGCGTGGTTCCCATTCAAGAATTGGAGAATTTCTCATGGCATCAAAAGACGTAATTTTCGGCGGCGAAGCACGTGCCCGCATGGTTGAAGGCGTGAACATCCTGGCCAACGCGGTCAAGGTCACGCTGGGGCCCAAGGGTCGCAATGTCGTGTTGGAGCGCTCGTATGGCGCCCCTACCGTGACCAAGGACGGTGTGTCCGTGGCCAAGGAAATCGAACTCAAGGACAAGCTCCAGAACATGGGCGCGCAGATGGTCAAGGAAGTTGCTTCCAAGACTTCTGACAACGCCGGTGACGGCACCACCACAGCCACCGTGCTGGCACAAGCCATCGTGCACGAAGGCATGAAGTATGTGGCCGCCGGCATGAACCCGATGGATCTGAAGCGCGGTATCGACAAGGCAGTTGCTGCCCTGATCGTCGAGCTGAAGAAGGCTTCGAAAGCCACCACGACGACCAAGGAAATCGCACAGGTCGGCTCGATCTCGGCCAACAGCGACGAGTCGATCGGCAAGATCATTGCTGACGCGATGGACAAGGTTGGTAAAGAAGGCGTCATCACCGTCGAAGACGGCAAGTCGCTGGACAACGAACTCGACGTCGTCGAAGGCATGCAATTCGACCGCGGCTACCTGAGCCCTTACTTCATCAACAACCCAGAAAAGCAAGCCGCTTTGCTGGACAACCCGTTCGTGCTGCTGTACGACAAGAAAATCAGCAACATCCGTGACCTGCTGCCGACGCTGGAGCAAGTTGCCAAGTCGGGCCGTCCGCTGCTGATCATCTCGGAAGATGTCGAAGGCGAAGCCCTGGCAACGCTGGTGGTCAACACCATCCGTGGCATCCTGAAGGTTGTGGCCGTCAAGGCACCTGGCTTCG
The DNA here is from genome assembly GCA_945898095.1 of Roseateles toxinivorans. Taxonomy (GTDB): domain Bacteria; phylum Pseudomonadota; class Gammaproteobacteria; order Burkholderiales; family Burkholderiaceae_C; genus Paucibacter_A; species Paucibacter_A toxinivorans_A. The sequence continues at coordinate 2,280 of CAMDHE010000021.1, forward strand.
GCGACCGCCGCAAAGCCATGCTGGAAGACATCGCCATCCTGACGGGCGGCAAGGTCATCGCTGAAGAAGTCGGCCTGACGCTGGAGAAGGTCACTTTGGCCGATCTGGGCCAGGCGAAGCGCGTTGAAGTGGGCAAGGAAAACACCACCATCATCGACGGTGCTGGTGCCGCTGCCGACATCGAAGCCCGCGTCAAGCAGGTTCGGATCCAGATCGAAGACGCTTCCAGCGACTACGACCGTGAAAAGCTGCAAGAGCGCGTGGCCAAGCTGGCCGGCGGTGTTGCCTTGATCAAGGTTGGCGCTGCGACCGAAGTCGAAATGAAGGAAAAGAAAGCCCGCGTCGAAGATGCACTGCACGCAACCCGCGCAGCTGTTGAAGAAGGCATCGTTGCCGGTGGTGGCGTCGCATTGCTGCGTGCCAAGCAAGCTGTCGGCGCCCTCAAGGGTGCCAATGCTGACCAGGACGCTGGCATCAAGCTGGTGATGAAGGCCATCGAAGCGCCTCTGCGCGAGATCGTCTACAACGCCGGTGGCGAAGCTTCGGTGGTGGTGAATGCGGTGTTGGCCGGTAGCGGAAACTTCGGCTTCAACGCAGCCAACGACACCTACGGTGACATGATCGAAATGGGCATCCTGGATCCAACCAAGGTGACAAGACTGGCCTTGCAAAACGCAGCTTCAGTCGCTTCGCTGATGTTGACGACTGAATGCATGGTCTGCGAGTCCGCCAAGGACGACGCACCTGCAGGCGGCATGGGCGGCGGCGGCGGCATGGGTGGTATGGGCGGCATGGGCGGTATGGACATGTAATGCCTTGGGGACAGACCGCCCGCAGGCTAGCCCGCGAGTGACTCTGCTCCCAAATGACTGGAGGCCTTTCTTCCAGTCTGAAAATCAAAAAAGGCCGCAGCGATGCGGCCTTTTTTTATGTCAGAACGAGTTTCAATTGATGTTGACCTTCATCTCGCTGGGCGATCTGGCTGCGCGGCGATTTTCAAAATCGATCAGGACATCGTCGAGGCGCCGATTGAACAAGGCCTGGGTGACTTTGGATTCGGTCTTGTGCATGCGGTGGCCGATGTCAGCCGTCGAGTCGAAGGATGACTTGGCGGCCTCGTATTGCAGCTTGTACAGGCCTTCAAACAGGCCCTGCATCGTCCGGGCGACCTTGGCAAGATGTTCAGCGCGGGCCTCGCCCTGAGACAGCAACTGCCACATCGCATTGGTCAGACTCTGCGGCTGGTAAGGGAAAGTCGCCATCGGCAGCATGGTGCCCAGGGAGTTGATGCCGAGCTCAACCTGGCCCGCCAGAAGGCTCTGCAACTCGGAAGCTACGTTGATGTAGTTATGTGCCGCATCATCCAGCACGCTCAACATTGGCTTCAGCATTTCATAGGGCGACTGCTGCTCGTTACTCTTGGTGATCATTTTTAGCTCCTTGAAACTTCAGAACCGATAAGTCTCAAGCGAGGGCTGGCAGCGGTCAATCCCAATCAATTCAGCGATTCCTGTCTGGACGATTTCCAGTCGTCGCAGACGAAAAAAACCCGGCACCAGGCCGGGCTGGCAGCGATCACAGCGGCAGGATCACTCGACCTTGCTGATAAGCGCAATGCTTCGGTCATTTGCTTGGCGTCGATGTCCCAGTAGGTCAGGAATTCGGATGCGTCGAGGTATTCGATCAGGCGTCCGGCGCCCACCTTGTTCTCGACAATCACCACCTGTTTGAGTTCCCTGGCCAGCGCTTCGGCGACCGGCCCCGCTACCCTGTCGGCCACGCCGCCGGGCGGGAAGGGCACGATCAGCGTGATCAGCTGGTCAGGGTCTGGCAGCCAGCAACCAAGCCCCGCCCCATTGAAACGCAGCGTTGCCGAACCGCCGGGCCAAGATCACGCAGCATCCCCAGTGATATGGTTTTGCAGCACGCCCAGACCGTCGATCTCGATCCGCACCACATCGCCATGCTGCAGCCAGCGCGGCGGTTTCATGCCCATGCCGACACCGGCCGCTGTACCGGTGGCGATCAGGTCGCCCGGGTACAGGGTGATGCCGCGCGAGCAGGTCTCGACCAGCGTCGGGATGTCAAAAATCAGGTCCGTCGTCTGCGCGTCCTGGCGCAACTCGGGCTCGGCGCCGGCCGGCGTGACCCAGCAGCGCACGCGGGTGTCGCGGCCATCGAGCTCATCGGCAGTGACGATCCAGGGGCCCATCGGGCAGAAGGTATCAAAGCTCTTGCCAAGATCCCATTGGCCATGGCGCATTTGCACATCGCGGGCGGTCACATCGTTGACGATGGTGTAGCCGAACACATGGTCCATCGCGTCAGCCCGGCTGATATTGCGGCCGCCGCGGCCGATCACGATCACCAACTCGGCCTCGTAATCGATCTGCGACGAAATCGCCGCGCCCGGCAAACACACCGCCGCATCGGGCCCGACCACCGATTCAGGCACCTTGGTGAAAACGATTGGCCAGGTCACGACATTGCTGTCGCTATCCTTGAACACCGATGTGAGCAACTCCTTCGCATGGGCGTGGTAGTTGCGGCCAACGCAGAACAGGTTGCGGCGCGGCAGCGGAATCGGCGCTTCGAGCTGCACTTCGGCCAGCGCAATCGGCGCGCCGCTCGCTGCCGGCCAGGCCTTGCCGGCAGCGCTCGCCTCGATCAGGCGCAGCGCGCCAAAACTTGCGTCAGTTGCATCCAGCGCCAAGGGCGTGACCCGATCGCCAGAAACCAGCCCGACCTGACGCCGGCCCTGATGAATGAAAGTGGCAATACGCAAGATTGTTCTCCTTGAAAAGTAACCCAAATGCTACCATTAGCTACCAATTTTGCCATGGAGAGACCTGATCGATGGATGCTGCTGCGATGCTGCGAGAAGCCGTCCTGGAACATCTCCACTCGCGCCAATGGCGTGCCGGTCACCGTATTCCGACCGAGCGCGCACTGGGCGAGCAGTTCGGTCTGCCGCGCTCAGCCGTGCGCCGGGTGCTGCAGGATTTCAAGCACAAGGGCCTGATCACCCAGACGGTGGGCAGCGGCACCTATGTGGCCGAGCAGGTGCAAGTGGCGCTTTCGGGCTTGCTGGCGCAAGCGCCTGCGGCAGCGGCGCTGGCAGTCAGCCCGGCCGAGTTGATCAGCGCACGCCAGGTGCTCGAGCCGGCGCTGATCGAGATGGTGATCGGCAATGCCAATGCAGCCGACTTCGCCCGGATGGACCAATGCAATGCCAATGCCGAGGCGGCGAGCAGCTTCGAGGCCTTTGAGCATTGGGACGGCCAGTTGCACGAAGCAATTGCCGACGCCGCACACAACGGTTTCATGTCCAGCGTCTTCAGGCTCGTCAACGAGGTCCGTGCGCAGGGCGAATGGGGCGCTTTGAAGCGGCGCAGCGCCACCCCCGAACGCCGGCTTGAATACCAGCAGGAACACCGCGAACTGGTAGCTGCGCTGAAAGACCGCGACGCCCTGCGCGCCAAGGCTTTGTGCCTGGCACACCTGGCCCATGTCCGCAGCAATATGCTGGGCTACTGAATCACAGACCGATAAAACCAATTGTTACCAATTAACCGGGAGACGACAGATGAATAAAACCCACAAGCGCAGCCTCGCTGCTTGGCTGGCGATGGCGACCTTGCTGATGACCGGCGCCGCCAAGGCCCAGGACTATCCTGCCAAGTCGGTACGGATCATCGTGCCCTTTGCAGCCGGCGGGTCGGCCGATGTCTTTGGCCGCTTCATCGCGCAGCGCCTGCAGGAAGCACTCGGCCAGGCTTTTATCGTCGACAACCGGCCGGGTGCCGGCTCGGTCATCGGCACCGATGCGGCTGCCAAGAGCGCGCCCGACGGCTACACCTTGCTGCTGATGTCGAACACCCACACGGTCAACGAATCGCTGATTCCGAACAAGCCTTTCCAGTTGCTGCGCGACTTCATTCCGATCGCACCGATCAATGCTTCCGACCTGGTGCTGGTGGTCAAGTCAGACCTGCCGGCCAGCACGCCGCAAGAGCTGATCAAGGCGGCCAAGGCCAAGCCTGATGGCATGTCCTACGCCTCGTCGGGCCCGGGCACGCCCTATCACATGGCCGGCGAATTGTTCAAATACATGGCGGGCGTCGCGATCGTCCATGTGCCCTACCGCACCAGTTCGGGCGCGCGCACTGATGTGCTTGGCGGCCATCTCGAAATGATGTTCGACGCGATCCCGACGATGGCCGAGCATATGAAGGCGGGCAAGGTCAAGGCGATCGCCACCACCGGCAAACAGCGCTCGGCGATCCTGCCCAATGTGCCGACGATGTCCGAATCTGGCGTGCCCGGCTATGAAGCGACGATCTGGCTCGGCTTGATGGCGCCCAAGGGCACGCCGGCAGCGATCATCAACAAGCTCAACGCCGAAGTCGCCAAGATCACCTCGAACCCCGAAGTACGGCGTCAATGGGCCGCGCAGGGCACGGCCGCGATGACGATGGGCACCGAAGAGTTCGCGCAATATGTCAACGCTGACATCACCAAATGGGCGCAGATCGTCAAGGTCTCCGGGGTCAAGGCCGAATGAAGGCTGCCCGGCCCAAACCCTGAAAAGAAAACCAGCATGAGCAACAACAAGATCCACTTCCTCTGCGCGGGTGCCGCACAAGGTCTCGTCAAAGCGATGCAGCCGCTATTCCTCAAAGAGACCGGCGCCAGCCTCGAAGGCCGCTTCGGGGCTGTTGGAGTGATGAAAGAAGCGCTGCTAGCCGGCGAGCCCTGTGACCTGATGATCGTTACCGAAAAGATGATCGCCGAGTTGGCGGCCAGCGGTGAGCTGCGCGCCGACAGCATGGCGCCGCTGGGCCGGGTGCGCACCGGCATTGCCGTGCCCGCTGGCGCGCCGCAACCGGCCGTCGAAACGCCCGAAGGCCTCAAAGCTGCACTGCTGGCGGCCAGCGCGATCTATTTCCCAGATCAGATCCGCTCCACCGCCGGTATCCATTTCGCCGCGGTAATGGTGCAACTGGGCATCCACGACGAACTTGAGCCGCGCTTTCGCACCTACCCGAACGGCGCCACCGCGATGCGTGCCATGGCCAGCGACAACCTGGCCGGCGCAATCGGCTGCACCCAGATCACCGAGATCAACTACACCGACGGCATCACCCTTGTCGGCGCCCTGCCCCAGCGTTTCGAGCTGGCTACCGTCTATGCGGCAGCGGTCAGTGCCAAGGCGGCCGCGCCGCAACTCGCCGCCAGCTTCATCGCGATGCTGGCTGGCGACTCATCGCGCGCGCTGCGCGAAGCGGGGGGATTCGAGTTCTGATCGCCGGATTTACCGGTCACTGAACGCGCCACTGCAGCAGCTTGTTGATGCCGGCGGCCAATACCAGGCCGATGGCCACGCCGATGCTGTCGGCCAGCAAGTCGCCCCATTCAGCGCTGCGGCTGGGCACGTTCATCTGCAGCAGCTCGATCGCGCCACCGTAGCCGATCAGCAGCAGCGGCAGGTAAAGCCAGCGCGACCGCGCCATGCTCAAGCACCAATGGCCGCAAAACGCCAGCGAGGCGAATGCCAGCGCATGGTTCGACTTGTCCCAACCGGTGCTCAAGCCCGCCGGCGGCCTTGGCGACAAAGCCAGGTAGCTGATCGCGCACAACAACAATGCCAGCGTAACGAACCAAGCGCGCCTTGATGACTCGCCGAAGATTGCAAATGTGAAGGTGTTTTTTGGCATCGGCAAATTGTCGCATCGTGGGGCGAAATGGCGATCCCCAGGGCGCAATTTGGCCGGCGACGATTCCGGTTGCACAAGCCGATCAACCCCGCATTCCGGCCTATGGCCTCATGGCGGACTACGAAGGTCGCCACACTCCGTAGCCCGCATGAATGGACCGAAGGGCCGAATGCGGGGATCGATCACGCCTGGCAAACCGACCAATCCCGCATTCCGTACATGGACGCCCCCGGTTTGCCAAGCGCTCAATTCATGATGACTGGAAGGAAAAGATTGCACCCGTACATTCGGACTTTGATTCAGCCTTGCGGCTGATGTCCCTGATGGGATTTGCTGGCTGACTCCCAATCGGGCTATCGCACTTCGATGTGCGCCGGCATAGTACGGGTTTGGTCAGCCACGGTCTTACCTGTTTTGCCATCATTTCATGATTGCCTGTGCAATCGTCGGAAGTCTGTTGTCTTGCTCTCCTTGCGGGTGTTGTTGCCTTCGCGGGATCCCTCTGGCCGGCTTTAGATCAAGCTACACCGGCGCCACATCTCGCTTGTAGTCCTTGCGGTAATCCCGGTCATGCGCCAACAAGGCCCACATGATCCGCACGTTCTTGTTGGCCACGGCCACCGCTGCGACGTTCTTGTTGCGTCGGTTCACCAGGCTCGAAATCCACAGATCTTCGGCTGGCATACCTCTCTTGCGTTCGTTGGCCTGGATAACCGAACGCGCGCCATGAATCAGCAAGGTGCGCAAATACTTGTCGCCGCGTTTACTGATGCCCAGCAGCTTTTCCTTGCCGCCGCTGGAATGCTGCCTGGGCACGATGCCAAGCCACGCCGAGACCTCGCGTCCGTTCTTGAACGCCTTCGCATCGCCAAGGGTCGCGACAAAGGCGCTTGCCGTGATCGGTCCCACGCCTTGCACCTCGTCGAGCTTGCAACTGTGCTCGTTGGCGCGGTGACCGGTGAGGACCTGGCCATCAAGATCGTCAAGTCTCTGGCTCAGGTTCTTCACGTGATTCAGCAGATCGTCGATCAATATCCGGAAGGCGCCGGTCAGCTCATTCGAGGCATCCTCAATCAGCTCCGGCACCAGTTTGGGGACATTGTGAATGCCCTACGGAATGATCAAGCCGAACTCGGCAAGCATCCCGCGGATCTGGTTGGAATGTGCCGTGCATGCGCGCACCGAGCTTTGTCGTACCCGGTGCAGAGCCATGAATGACTGCTGCTCGATGCTCTTGATCGCGACAAAACGCATCTTCGGCCGGGAAACCGCTTCACAGATGGCCTCAGCATCGGCGGCATCATTCTTGTTGCTCTTCACGTAGGGTTTGACGAATTGAGGTGCCATCAACTTGACCTTATGTCCAAAGCTTTGGAGCTTGCGCGCCCAGTGATGCGCGCCGCCACAAGCTTCCACGCCGATCAAGCAAGCAGGCAGATTGACAAAAAACGCGGCGAGCTGATCGCGCTTGAGTTTCTTCTTCAAGACTGTTTTGCCTTGTTCATCGACGCCGTGAATTTGGAACAAATTCTTTGCCAGATCGATGCCAATTACAGTAATCCTCATGGTGGACGCCTCTCTCGGTTTAGGTGGTTGGTAACAACTCCACTTTGGCACATTGATGCCGTTACGGGTGGGGGCGTCCATCCCATTGGGCTACTGCAAGCTCAAGCCTTGTCCACACCCTACAGATTCTTTGCCAGGCCTGAATTGCCTGCCCACCCATCCGGCAGCCAACGGCAAGCTGGTTTTCTCGCATTCATGCGCACACAAAACCCGCCTGGAACCCGCTCGCGCAGGATGCTCCCGTCCTTCACCGGGTAGCGCAGCAGCAAGGCTGCGCTGATCAGTACAATCGACAGCAGTTTCCCCTGGGCAAATCGAGGACAAGACCCTCACACAACCGGTGCATCCTTGCCCGGTTTCGCTTTTTGCCTGTCCGGTCTCGCATGGTGCGGATCCGGCACTTTCGCGCCACCAAAATTGGGCAAGATGGTGCATAAGGGGCTGATTTCAAAGGATTTTTCATGAGTTTGCAATGCGGTATCGTCGGTCTGCCCAATGTCGGCAAGTCCACGCTTTTCAATGCGCTGACCAAGGCCGGCATCGCGGCGGAGAACTACCCCTTCTGCACCATCGAGCCCAATGTCGGCATCGTCGAGTTGCCTGATCCACGCCTGGCCGAATTGGCCTTGATCGTCAAGCCCGAGCGGGTGCTGCCGGCCGTGGTCGAGTTCGTCGACATCGCCGGCCTGGTTGCCGGGGCTTCGAAGGGCGAAGGTCTGGGTAACAAGTTCCTCTCGCATATTCGCGAGACCGACGCGATCGTCAATGTCGTGCGCTGCTTTGAAGACTCGAACGTGATCCATGTCAGCGGCCGGGTCGATCCGATCTCCGACATCGAAGTGATCCAGACCGAGCTCTGCCTGGCTGACCTGAGCACGGTCGAGAAGAGTCTGCACCGCTACAACAAGGTGGCACGCTCGGGCAATGACAAGGAGGCGATGGCTCTGGTCAAGGTGCTGGAGAAATGCCAGGAAGCGCTGGACCAGGCCAAGCCGGTGCGCGGCGTCGATTTTTCCAAGGAAGAACTGGTGCTGGTCAAGTCGCTCTGCCTGATCACCGCCAAGCCGGCGATGTTCGTCGGCAATGTGGCCGAAGACGGCTTCGAGAACAACCCGTTTCTGGACCGCCTGCGCGAATATGCCGCGGCGCAGAACGCGCCGGTCGTGGCGATCTGCGCCAAGACCGAAGCTGAACTGGCCGACATGGAAGATGAAGACCGGCTGATGTTCCTGGCCGAAATGGGTCAGACCGAGCCGGGCCTGAACCGGTTGATCCGCGCCGCGTTCAAGCTGCTGGGCTTGCAGACCTACTTCACCGCCGGCGTCAAGGAAGTGCGCGCCTGGACCATCCCGATCGGCGCTACCGGCCCGCAAGCCGCGTCAGCGATCCACACCGATTTCGAGCGCGGCTATATCCGCGCGCAGACGATCGCCTACGAGGATTTCATCACCTACAAGGGTGAGCAAGGCGCCAAGGATGCCGGCAAGATGCGCGCCGAAGGCAAGGATTACATCGTCAAGGATGGCGACGTCCTGCATTTCCTCTTCAACGTCTGAAGCAAGGGGCAGCCGTTCGGTTGCCGCCCCAAGGCCTTTCGATCGCTGAACGCCTTACTTGATTTCGCCCATGCTGGTGAGCACGGTGTCGAGGCGTTTGGTGTCTTCGACGATGAAGCGCGCAAAGTCGTCCGAGTCGAGGTACTGGACCGGCGTGTTCAGCGCTGCCATCGAGGTTTTGAAGATGCTGTGGCTTGAGGCTTCCTTGACTGAGGCGCGCAGACGGTTGACGATAGGCTCCGGCGTGCCGGTTGGCACGAACAGCCCGGTCCAGAGGTAGAACTCGCCGTTGAAGCCCAGTTCGGCGGCGGTCGGCACATCAGGCAGTGAAGGCACCCGGTCACGGCTCATCGAAGCCAGGATGCGCAATTTGCCCGCGGCGATCTGCCCGGCAATCGCACCCGGGGTCTGCATGGTGGCGTCCACATGCCCGGCGATCAGGGCATTGACCTGCTGCCCACCTCCCGAATAAGGCACATGGACCATGCTCAGGTTGGCCGCATGGGCGAGGATTTCCATCGCCACATGGGTCGTGCCATAAAGGCCGGAGGTGCTGTAGGAGATCGTGCCAGGTTTGGCGCGTACATCGCGGACGAAATCGGCCACGGTCTTCCAGCGACTCTCGGTGCGCACCGCCAGCACCGTCGGGTCGGCCGTCAGGCGGGCGATCGGCTTGAACTGGTTGATCTGGAACGTTGAGGGCCGCCCGCTGATCCGGTCCGAAATCGGGATCGAGATCATGCTGGGCAAGGCCATCATCAGCGTGTAGCCGTCGGGCTTGGCCTTGGCGGCTGCGGCCATCCCGATGGCACCGCCGGCACCACCCTTGTTCTCGATCACGAGGCTCTGGCCGAGGTTGGCTGCCATCGCGGCGGCCAGGGGTCTGGCCGTCACATCGGAAACGCCGCCCGGGGTGAAGGGCACGATGACGGTCAGCAGACGGTCGGGAAAGGTCTGCGCCACAGCGCCGATGGTGGTGAGCGCGGCGGCCGTGGCGATGACGACGCTGGCGAGGTTCTTCAAATTCATCTTGCCTCCGATTCAACGACTGGAAAATCCAGCGTCATCATGCCACTTGGCGCGGCCGGGATCCGCGTGAAAACCCGATTTTCTCCGGTTCCGCTGCAGAATCGGTCGAAATGATCCGGCCTTCAAGCCTGTATCCACCCTGCGCCAAGCGCTTCCATCACCCCTACCCTGCGGGCTGATTGGCCCGACTATTGGCAGTCTTCACCAGAGAGTGCTAACATCTTTTTTGTTGGACCGAAAGGTTCGTGATGGAGAGCATGTCGATGTCTGTTACCAATGCTATGACGGTGCGCGACCCCTGGTCGATGGTGCCCTCTCTGGGCAATCTGGATGCATATATCTCGGCCGTGAATCGCCTGCCCTTGCTGACGCTCGAAGAAGAGCAAGCGGCTGCAAAGAGTCTGCGCGAAACCGGCGATCTGGGGGGCGCCGGGCGCTTGGTGCTGTCGCACCTGCGGTTGGTTGTCTCGATTTCGCGGCAATATGCCGGTTACGGCCTGCCGCAAGGCGACCTGATCCAGGAAGGTAATGTCGGCCTGATGAAGGCGGTCAAGCGCTTCGACCCCGATCAAGGCGTGCGCCTGGTCAGCTATGCGATGCATTGGATCAAGGCCGAGATCCATGAATACATTCTGCGCAACTGGCGCATGGTCAAGGTCGCCACGACCAAGGCTCAACGCAAGCTGTTCTTCAATCTGCGCTCGATGAAGCACAACATGAAGGAGAGCCAGGCCGACGACATGACGCACCGCATGAGCCTCAGCGAAGCGCAGTTGGAGCAGGTGGCCAGCACGCTGAATGTCAAGCGCGAAGAAGTGGTCGAGATGGAAACGCGCATGTCGGGCGGCGATGTGGCGCTGGAGCCGCAGTCGGATGACGACTTCGAAGGCTATGCGCCGATCGCCTATCTGGCCGACGAGACCCAGGAACCGACCAGAGTGCTGGAAGCCCATGCGCGTGATGATCTGGCTAGCAACGGCATCCTTCGCGCGCTGGAAGGGCTGGATGAACGCAGCCGCCGCATCGTCGAGGAACGCTGGTTGAAGGTCAACGACGACAACTCGGGCGGCATGACCTTGCATGAGTTGGCAGCCGAATATGGTGTCTCGGCCGAACGGATCCGCCAGATCGAGGTCGCCGCGATGAAGAAGATGCGCAAGACGCTGGCGCCGGCCTGAACTGGCGTTAAACCAGCACTGAACTGATCAAAGCCCCGGGCAAGCGCCCGGGGCTTTTTCATGTCGGCTCAGCCCGGTTCCTTGAGCAGCAATTTGATGTCATCGGCCAGCGCCTGCGCGCCCGAGCCGTAGCGAACGAAAACACGCACCCGGCCCTGTTTGTCGAACAAGAAGCTCGCAGCGGTGTGATCCATCGTGTAGCTGCCGGGCGCTTTGCCGGGCGCTTTGGCGTAATAGACCTTGAATTCACGCGCCGCTTCCTGGGTCTGGCTCTCGCTGCCGCGCAGGGCGACAAAGCTCGGGTCAAAGCTCGACAGATAGGCTTTCAGCAGCGGCGCGGTGTCGAGCTCGGGGTCGATGGTGACGAAGATACCCTGCACCTTCTCGCCATCAGCACCGAGCGAGCGTTTGACTTCAGCCAGTTCAGCCAAGGTCGTCGGGCAGACATCAGGGCATTGGGTATAGCCGAAGAAGACCACCACGACCTTGCCCTTGAACTCGGCCAAGTTGCGGGCGCGGCCGTCTTGGTCGGTCAAGTTCAGGCTCTGCGCATAAGCAGCCCCGGTCAGGTCGACACCTTTGAATGCCGGTTTGGGCGTGCCGCCCAGCCAATCGCAGCCGGTCAAGCAAAGGCCCGCCGCAGCCAGGGCCAGCGCGATCAGAGAACGTTTATTCATGTCTCATCCTGTCCAGGGCAGCAGGTAGTGATCGAGCAGCAGCGCTGCAAACAGCAGCGATAAATGCAGGATCGAAAAGCGAAAGGTAGCACGGGCGAGTTCATCGGAATAGTTGCGCCAGAGCTTCCAGGCGTAAGCGCAAAACCCCAGGCCCAGCAGCAATGCGCTGACCAGATAAAGCCGACCGCTCATGCCGGTCAGGAAAGGCAAGAGCGTCGCGGCCAGCAAAATCCAGGTGTAGAGAAACACCTGCAAGCGGGTGAACTCCGAGCCATGGGTCACCGGCAGCATCGGCAGGCCGGCCTTGCGGTATTCCTCGGTGCGGTACAGCGCCAGCGCCCAGAAATGCGGCGGCGTCCAGAGAAAAATGATCAGGCACAGCAGCAATGCTTCCGGGCCGACATCGCCGCGCAAAGCGGCCCAGCCGAGCACCGGCGGCATCGCACCCGATGCGCCGCCGATGACGATGTTCTGCGGCGTCAGCGGTTTCAGGATCACCGTGTAAATTACCGCGTAGCCGATGAAAGTGGCGAAAGTCAGCCACATCGTCAGCGGGTTGACCCAGAACCACAGCAAGGCCATGCCGGCGCCGCAAAGGACGGCAGAAAAGCTCAGGGTCTGGATGCGGCTGAGTTCACCCTTGGCGGTAGCGCGCCAGGCAGTGCGCTTCATCTTCGCGTCGATCTGCTGTTCGACCAGGCAGTTGAAGGCAGCAGCGGCGCCCGCCACCAGCCAGATGCCGGCGGTGGCAGCCAGGATCACCAGCCATTGCTCGCTCGAAGGCAGACCGGGTATCGCCAGCGCCATGCCGATGATGGCGCAGAAGACGATCAACTGCACGACCCTTGGCTTGGTCAGCTGATAGAACTGCTGCCAGCTCGATGCCGAGGCAATGGTTGAAGTGGAGGAACTGGATGCCATGGGAGCCGCAGATTAATGGTTATCTTGGATGAGGGACTGGCGCGCCTGCTGCGCTCGGGCCAGCAACAAGCTGAGCAACAGCAGCAGCATCGCTGCACCACCGGTATGGGCCAGCGCCGCCAGCAGCGGCCAGTCGAGCACGCTGTTCGACAGACCCGTGACCAGCTGCCATGCGGCGACCAGCAACAAACGCTTGGCCCAGACCTGCAGCGTCGGCCTGCCATCGCGCCAAAGGGCCAGCGCGAAGGCCAGCAGGGCTGCGAAAACCAGCAAAGCGCCCAGCCTGTGCGCCATGTGAATCGCCGTCAAAGCAGCAAATTGCAGCCAGTTGCCATCAGAGCCAACGCCGAGCTCACGCCACAAGGTAAAGCCCTGCTCATAATCCTGCGCCGGCCACCATTGGCCGCCTTGGCAGGTCGGGAACTCATTGCAGGCCAGTACCGCGTAATTGGTGCTGACCCAGGCGCCCAGAGCAACTTGCAGCAGCAGCAGCAACAGCACAGCCCAGGCACCGATATACAGCTTGCGGCCCAGTCGCAAAGGCGCCGGATGCAAGCCTTGCGCCTGCCAGGCGAGCAGCATCAGCAAGCCCATGCCCCCGAGCAGATGCAGCGTGACAATGGCCGGAAACAGCTTCATCGTCACTGTCAGGGCACCGAACGCCCCCTGCATGCAGACCCAGAGCAGGGTCAGCGTCGCCCACCAGGGCTTGGCGGCCTCGCCCCTGCGTGCCTGACGCCAGCTGATCAGACAAGCCAGCAAAATCAGCACGCCGACAGCGCTGGCCAGGTAGCGATGGATCATTTCGATCCAGGCTTTTTCATGGGTCACCGGGCCACTGGGCATGGCGGCCTGGGCCTCAGCGATTTCGGTGCTGGCGCCAATCGGGCTGGCTTGGCCATAGCAGCCAGGCCAATCGGGGCAACCCAGGCCCGAGTCGGTCAGCCTTGTGAAGGCGCCGAACAGCACCAGATCAAAGGTCAGGAAAAGCGTCAGGACGATCAATGCATGTTGGCGCCCCCGCGAATACTTATTGCGCAGCCGCAGCAACAGCAAGGCCAGGCCGGCCAGCAAGGCACCCAGGCCAGCAAGCTGCAACAAGGCCGAAAAGTCGATGCTATTCAACATCAGCGGCCCGGCTCATCCCAGCTGTCATTGGCCTTGAGCAATCGACTCAGATCTCCTTTGAGCTTGACCGGCTCAGGCAAGGCCGGTGCGCGCAGCATCCAATGGCCCCGCGGGTCGATCAGGAAGAAATGGTCGCGCAGCGACTGCCCCGCAGCCGGCTTGAGCCAGGCCTCGAGTTCGGTGCGATTGGCGCGCAAAATCGTCACCGGCACGCCCTCGGTCAAGGCCTTTTGCAGCGCCGGACGCAAGGGCTGATCGTCAGGAACCAACCAGACTTTGTCGACCTTGTCGCGCTCCTTGCCGAGCATCTGGCGCAGTTGGCGCTGCACATACAACTGCTTTTCACAAGCGTCATCGCAAGCCCCATCCTGCACCAGGGTCAGCAGCCATTGGCCTTTCAGCGATGCCGCAGTCACCGGCTGCCCGGCCAGATCGCGCAGGTTCAACAAGGCGGGAATCTCGACCGGCGGCGTGATCAACTCGCCATAGGCACGGCCGCTGGGCTTTAGCACGTAGAAGGTGAAGTAGGAGGCCAGCACCGGCGCCGCGCAGGCCGCCACCACCAGCAACATGCGCAAGCGACCACTGGCCGTGCGTTGTTGAGCCTCCAGATAGCGCGGATCTGGTTGGCTATGCACCGTCATGGCGAAGGGGTCAACTGCTGCTTGACTGCTTGCGACGGGGTTGGATGAGTTGGAACCAGACATAAAGACCCAGGATCAATGCGCAGAGCGCAAACCATTGAAAGGCGTAACCATAATGCTTCTGCAAACCTGCATCGACTGCAGCCCAGTCGCGCAGCAACCCGTCATCAGTGGCAGCCGCCAGTTGCACAACGGTCAGCGGCAGCAGGTCGAGGTCCGGCGGAAATGAATCAACCCCGACATTTTGCCGGATCGGACCGCTTGCCGCCGCGCTGAACTCATACAGCCTTGATGGCGAAGCGGCCAAACGACCTTCGACCTCGACCAAGCCGGCCGGCGTAGGGGCCGGCGGCAACCGGCTGCGGTCCTGCCCATCGCGAGGCGCCCAACCGCGTTGCACCAGCACCGTTTGACTACGACCTTCAAGCTGCAAGGGCGTGACCACGAAGAAACCCACCCGGCCCTGCATCGGTCGGTTGTCAAGAAAGACGGTCTTGTCGGCCAGCCAATGGCCGCGCAGATGAACGCGCCGATGCAATTGCGCATCGGCCCCTGCCGCCGCCAGATCCTGCGTCTGCAGGGCCGGCAATTGACCGCGCTCGGCGATCGACGACTGCCAGGCCAGCTTCTGCGCAGCCCGGTCAAGTTGCCAGAATCCAAGCCTGAAGGTGAGCAAGCTGCCAGCCAGCGCAAGCAGCAGCAGCGCGACGCGCATGCCGTTCTTCATGACATCCCCTGGAGGGCATAATCGGGTCGCATGAAAATCGTCATCCTGATCGCCTTCATCGGCATCCTCGGCGCACTGGCCGCCGCCGGTCTGTTCATGCTGAAAAACGGCAACAAAAGTGAAAAGCGCGGGCCGAACATGGCCCGGGCCTTGGCGGTGCGGGTCGGCATTTCAGTCGCGCTGTTCCTGTTCATCTTGTTGAGCTACTGGCTGGGCTGGATCGAACCGACCGGTCTGCCATTGCGTTGAAATCACCAATAGAAAAGCGCCGCGTTTGCGGCGCTTTTGCTTTATCCAAGGGCTTTGATCAGAGCCAGTAAACGATCACGTACAGACCCAGCCAGACGACGTCGACAAAGTGCCAATACCAGGCCGCACCTTCGAAGCCGAAATGCCGATCCTTGGTGAAATGGCCTTTTTGCAGTCGCAGGGTAATGAACAAGAGCATCAACATGCCGACGAACACGTGAAAGCCATGGAAACCGGTCAACATGAAAAAGGTCGAACCATAGATGCCCGAGCTCAGCTTCAAATTCAGTTCTGCATAGGCATGGTAGTACTCATAGCCCTGGACAAACAGGAAAGTCACGCCGAGCAGCACCGTCATCCACATGAAGGCGATCGCCTTGGAACGGTTGTCGACGATCAGCGCATGGTGGGCAATCGTCAGCGTCACGCCCGAAGTCAGCAGCAAGGCCGTATTGATCGTCGGCAGCGGCCAGGGGCCCATGGTGGTGAAAGGCTCGACCGTCCCGGCAGGCGATGCGGTCATGCCTGCAGCAACGCTTGGCCACAAGGCCTTGAAGTCCGGCCAGAGCAGAGAGTTTTCCAGATCACCGAGCGAAGGCACCGCATGCATGCGGGTCCAGTAGAGCGCACCGAAAAACGCGCCGAAGAACATCACTTCGGAGAAGATGAACCAGCCCATGCTCCAGCGGAACGACAGGTCGACATGTTCGTTGTAAAGGCCTGCCTCGCTCTCGCCAATGGCCTGGCTGAACCACTGCGTCAGCACCACGGCAAACCAGAGGAAGCCGAAGGCGAGCAGCCAGACGCCCCAATGGTGACCGTTGATCCATTGGCCTGCACCCATGACGACCATGAAAAGGCCGATCGCAGCCATCACCGGGTGCCGCGAGGGCGCCGGTACGAAATAATGTGGGGCATGGCCCGTAGCAGTCGCTGCCGACATATTTTCTCTCCTCGAACTGGACTCAGTCCTGATCACAACTAAGCGCTGGCCACACCGCTGCCGATGACCCATTGGATCAACAGCACCAGCGCCAGCACGAACAAAACAGCTCCCAACAAGCCCGCGATGATGACATGCACCGGGTTCAGCTGGGCCACATCTCTCTCATAATCAGCGCCACGCCGCACGCCGAAAAATGACCATGCCACCGCGCGAATGGTCTGCAAAAACGACACCGGCCTGGATGTCACCGGAGTCACGTCATCAAGCGGATTCATGAGCGCGAGCCCGATGTCACCAATTGCACAGCCTGCTTGGCACCCTTGCCAGCGACCTCGAAGAAGGTATAGGAAAGGGTAATGGTCTTCACATCCGCAGGCAGCTTGGGATCGATCACGAAGACCACCGGCCAACGCTTGGTTTCCCCAGGCTGCAAGGTGTATTCATTGAAACAAAAACATTCCAGCTTATTGAAATAGGCGGTGGCCTGCTTGGGCGCATAACTCGGGATCGCCTGAGCCGTCATCGCCCGGTTCTGCGTATTGCTGAACTCGTACATCACCGTCGTCAATTCACCCGGGTGCACGGCAAGATGCGCGACGGCCGGCTTGAACTCCCAAGGGCCGCGCGCGTTGGCATCGAACTCGATCGAGATTGACCTGCTGAGATCGATTTGCGTGTTCTTGACATCTTCGGCTCGCACTGCATGCTGGCGCTCCGAAAGCGACAGCACGTTGATGCCGAGTGCCGCACAGATCGCCCGGTACATCGGCACCAGCGCGTAGCCGAAGCCGAACATCAGAAAGACCACCACGACGAGCTTGCCGACCAACTGACGGTTATCCCTGCGCAAGGCGGCGGCAAAAGTCCAACTCGAAGTCTTCATCGACAACTCAAAACCCGAACAAGAAGGTCTTGCTGACAAAGCCGAGACCGAAGACCAGGGCCACGCTGAGCAGGATCAGCCCCAGGCGTTTGTTGCTCTTGCGTTGCTCGGAGTTGGCAGCCATTTTCAGCCGATCACCTTGGTCGCATTGGCATTCAGCTTGGGCGGTGTTTCCCAGGTGTGGAACGGTGCTGGCGAAGCCACTTCCCATTCCAGGCCTTCGGCAGCTTCCCAAGGGTGTTGCGATGCCTTCTCACCCTTGCCACGCATCATCGGCAAGACCACGGCGAGGAAGAAATAGACCTGCATGAAGCCGAAGCCGAAGGCTCCGATCGAAGCGATCGCATTGAAATCAGTGAACTGGGTCGGATAGTCAGCGTAGCGCCGCGGCATACCGGCCAGGCCGAGGAAATGCATCGGGAAGAAAGTGATGTTGAAAGTGACCAGCGAACCCCAGAAATGGAACTTGCCGCGCCATTCGTCATACATCACACCGGTCCATTTCGGCGCCCAGTAGTAGAAGCCGGCAAACATGCCGAACAGGGAACCCGCCACCAGCACGTAGTGGAAATGCGCGACAACGTAATAAGTGTCCTGGACCTGGATGTCAATCGGCGCCATCGCCAGGATCAAGCCGGTAAAGCCGCCCATGGTGAAGACGAAGATGAAGCCGACCGCGAACAGCATCGGTGACTCGAAGGTCATCGAGCCGCGCCACATTGTCGCCAGCCAGTTGAAGATTTTCACGCCGGTCGGCACCGCAATCAGCATCGTCGCGTACATGAAGAACAACTGCCCGGTGACCGGCATGCCGGTGGAGAACATATGGTGGGCCCAGACGATGAACGAGAGAATCGCGATCGACGCGGTGGCATAGACCATCGAGGCGTAGCCAAACAGGCGCTTGCGGGCAAATGCCGGCACGATCTGGCTGACGATGCCGAATGCCGGCAAGATCATGATGTAGACCTCGGGGTGACCGAAGAACCAGAAAATATGCTGGTACATCACCGGATCACCACCACCGGCGGGGTTGAAGAAGGAAGTACCGAAATGGCGGTCGGTCAGCGTCATCGTGATCGCTCCGGCCAGCACCGGCATCACGGCGATCAGCAGATAGGCCGTGATCAGCCAGGTCCAGCAGAACATCGGCATTTTCATCAGCGTCATGCCGGGAGCGCGCATGTTCAGGATGGTCACGACGATATTGATCGAGCCCATGATGCTCGAAGCACCCATCAAGTGCATCGCGAAGATGCCGGCGTCCATCGACGGACCCATCTGCAGCGTCAGCGGCGCATAAAGCGTCCAGCCGGCAGCGGGAGCACCGCCGGGCATGAAGAAAGACAAAACCAGGCTCAAGGCAGCAGGAATCAGCAGCCAGAAGCTGAAGTTGTTCATGCGCGCAAAAGCCATGTCGGCAGCGCCGATCTGCAGCGGGATCATCCAGTTGGCGAAACCAACGAAGGCCGGCATGATCGCGCCGAACACCATGATCAAGCCATGCATCGTGGTGAACTGGTTGAACAGCTCCGGGTTGAAGAACTGCAAGCCGGGCTGGAACAGCTCGGCGCGGATGCACAAGGCCAGCACGCCGCCAACCATCAGCATCGCAAACGAGAACAGCAGGTACAAAGTCCCGATGTCCTTGTGGTTGGTAGCGAACAGCCAACGCCTCCAGCCCGAAGGTGCATGGTGGTCGTCGTGGTGGTCATGAACGTCGTGACCATGGGGGTCAAGTACTGCACTCATCTTGTTTCCTTTGCTTGTTCGACGTTCGGCGCTTACTTGCGAGCTGCCAGAACTTCAGACGGCTGCACCAGCCAGCCGGTCTTGTTGCTCCACGAATTCTTGGTGTAGGTGATGACTGCCGCAATTTCGGTGTCGCTCAACTGCTTCCAGGCAGGCATGGTGAGGTTGTTCTGTCCGTTCAGCATCACAAGAATCTGCTTGAGCTTGTCCTCGTTCAGCACCACAGCCGAACCGTCCAGCGGCTTGATCGGGCCATTGCCCTTACCACTGGCTTGGTGGCAAGCGGCGCAATTGGCGCTGTAGACCTTTTCGCCACGCGCGACCAGCGCCGGCAACTCCCAGACCTTGGCAGGATCGTCAGCTTTGGCAGCGAGCTTTTTCTTTTCGCCGTCAACCCATAGCGTGTAATCTTCAGCCGAGACCACCTTCACGTGAATCGGCATATAGGCATGTTCCTTGCCGCACAGCTCCGAACATTGGCCGTAAAAGTCGCCGATCTTTTCAGACCTGAACCAGGCATCGCGAACGAAACCTGGAATCGCATCCTGCTTGACGCCAAACGACGGCACGCTCCAGGAATGGATCACGTCATTGGCCGTCGTGATGATGCGGATCTTCTTGTTGACCGGCACGACCAAGGCGTTGTCGACCTTCAAAAGGTAGTCGTCGCCTTCGGGCTTGCCAGCGTTGGACATCTCGCGCTGAGCATTGTCGAGCGTGGCCAGAAAGCCGATGCCTTCGCCCTCGCCTTTCAGATAGTCATAACCCCATTTCCACTGATAGCCAGTGGCCTTGATGGTCAGGTCGGCGTTGGTCGTGTCCTTCATCGCAACCACCACCTTGGTGGCCGGCAAAGCCATCAGGATGACGATGACGAACGGCACGACGGTCCACGCGATTTCGACTTTGACGCTCTCGTGGAAATTGGCAGACACCGCGCCCTTGGACTTGCGGTGTTTGAAAATCGAATAAAACATCACGCCGAAGACCGCCAGGAAAATCACCAGGCAGATGATCAACATGAAGTTGTGCAACCACATCTGTTCAGCTGCAATGGCCGTCACCGGCGCTCGCAAATTGATGTCATTGACACCCGGGCCACCTGGCAGGTCATTCACTGCCAAGGCCGCTTGGGTCACCAGCATCGCGCCGGTAACAAAAGCTGCTTTGCCCATCTGCCCCAGCCGGCTCACGGCTCGATCCACTCGTGCGTTCATCATCATCATGGTCGTCACTTCTGTATCAAATTCAACTCACGAACCGCTGCTGCAAAGCCGGGGCTTCCCGGCAGGATTCTTCACATTTCACCGATTGAGACAAACAACACCGCTCAATTTCTTGAGATGGCGCAACCCTCGATCGAGGCAGTAAGTCCAGCCAGCCGAGGAGTTTAGCGCAGGCCGAAGCATGTTCTGTCGGATTCACGCGTCGACTCATGGCTTGCCCGCCTGCCGGACCATCGATCGCATCTGCTCGAGCGACACATGGGTCTCGGCATTCAGCTGCAGTTTGGGTGCCGCTTTGAAAGCATGACCGTAAACGAGTTCCAGGCTCAAGCGCAACCGACCGTCATTGCCACGCAGGCCTTCAAGCGCCTCCAGCAAGCTTGCACGCCAGGCCTTGCCCCGGCAGCCGTCAAATCGCTCTGGCGCGGCATTGCCGCCGAGTGCATGCAAGTCCTTCAGCAAAGATTCGGCGTCAGCCCAGGTCAGGCTGATCCGGTCCTGATCCATCACCGGGTCGGCAAAACCGGCCTCGATCAGCAAGTCGCCGATGTCATGCATATCCCACCATTCGGTGGACGGCCGACCCCAGCCCTGCGCTGCATAGATCTTCTTCAATTCGATGAAGCTGTCGGGGCCGAAACAGGAAAACATCAGGAATCCGTCCACTGCCAGCGCGTCATGCCATTGCGCCAAGGTCCGCGGTATGTCGGCGTCGGCATGCAAGCCCATATTGGCCCAGACCAGATCAACCTTTGGGGTATCCGAAAGGGCTGACGGGGTCAATACCTGCGACGGCGTGCGGCGCAGCATTGTCTGCAGCCAGCCGCGCTTGGCGGCCGCCAGGCTGCGCTCGGCGAGTTCTGACGTCGGCTCGACGCGAACCTGCTCGGCGTCCGGGTAGACCGCCTTCAGCGCAGCCTCACTGCCGCCGAGAAAAGCCGACCATTGCAGCAAGCGGCGCGGCTGCAGCTTGATGACGGGCAAGCGCTCGGCCATCCGCTGCGCCACTTCGCTGTGCAGCCATGGCGCAGCCTCAGCCTGTGACAGTCGGCGCGCCTGCCGCTGAAGGGCGGCCGGGTCGAGTTGCTGAGGGCGGATTGCCGGGGAGGACGTGATCTGCATCTGCTGCGCAGTATATTGATTCAATGTCCGAGCATCGCCTGACCCCGTATAAACCCGCATGGCTGGCGCGGTTGCTATCGCGCTGCCCGGGCCAATGCCAGGTCTGCCGTAGCTGGACCCATTCCCAGGTCTGCGCTGACTGCCTGCGGCGCTATGCCAACCCTGTGCCACGCTGCCGGACTTGTGCGACCAGGTTGCCGATGGCTTCGCTGCGCCAATGCGGGTCCTGCCTGCGCCATCCACCGCCGGTCGATCGAACCATCGCTGCGCTCAATTACGCCTTCCCCTGGGATCGGCTGCTGCAGCGTTTCAAATTCAATGACGGCATTGAATTGCAGGCGGTCCTGCTTGAACGGCTTGAACAGGCCTTGCAGTTGGAGCAGGCCGAAGCGCCAGACTGGCTGCTGGCCGTGCCGCTGAGCGAGCAACGCCAGCGCGAACGCGGCTATAACCAGAGCCATCAATTGGCCAAGGTATTGGCCAGACGCCACCAATTGCGCTGCGACCCGGATCTGCTGCTGCGCGTGCGCAGCACCCAGCAGCAGGCCCAGCTCGCCCTGCATGAGCGGGCCGCCAATATGCACCAGGCCTTCGCAGTCGAGCCAACGCGCCAGCGCGAATTGCGCGGCAGCCATGTGGCCATCGTTGATGATGTAATGACCAGCGGCGCCACCCTGTTCGAGCTGGCACGCGTGCTGCGCCGGGCCGGTGCAACCAAGGTACAGGCCTGGGTCATCGCCAGAACGCCCGGACCCAAAGACTGAGAAAAGATCCCATGTTCCACATCGTTCTGGTGCACCCGGAAATTCCGCCGAACACCGGCAACATCATCCGTCTGGCCGCCAACACCGGCTGCTCGCTGCACCTGATCGAGCCGCTCGGGTTTCTGATGGAAGACCGATTGCTGCAGCGCGCCGGGCTCGACTATCACGAGTACACCGCAGTCATCCGGCATCCCGATTGGGATGCTTTTCTTGACACCGCAAAACCCGACCCCGCGCGGCTCTTTGCCTTCACGACCAAGGGCAGCCGCTCGTTCGCCGAAGTCGCCTGGCAAGCCGGTGATTTCCTGGTGTTCGGCAATGAAACGGCCGGCCTGCCGCCTTCGCTGCGCGAGCAGTTTGCGCAAGAGCAGCGCCTGCGGCTGCCGATGCGCGCCGGTCAACGCAGCCTCAACCTCAGCAACAGCGTGGCAGTGGCCGTGTTCGAAGCCTGGCGACAAAACGGCTTCACCGGCGGTGCCTGAACAAGCCCGTGCATGGTTACTCGGGCTCAACGCCCGCCGCCTTGATCACGCCCGCCCAGCGCAGCCGCTCGGTCGCCATCAGCCGGGCCAGCCCTTCGGGCGAACTGCTGGCGGCAGTGAAATACAGGGCCTGCAGCCTGTCGCGCATCGCATCGCTGCGCAGGATCGTCTGCAACTCGCGCGCCAGCCGGTCGACGATCGCCGCCGGTGTCCTGGCCGGCGCCAACAAGGCTTGCCATGAAGTCGCCTCGAAACCAGCAAATCCCAGTTCGGCCATCGTGGCCAGATCAGGCAGGGCAGCCATGCGCTCGAGACTGCTGACGCCGATTGCCAGCAGCTTGCCGGCCCTGACCTGCCCCATTGCAGCGCCCGGCACCATGAAGCAGGCTTGCACCTGACCGGCCAGCATGGCATTGACGACCTGCGGAAATCCCGGGTAAGGCACATGAGTCAGGGCGATACCGGCACGGGCCATGAAGGCCTCCATCACCAGATGGGCTGCGCTGCCATTGCCGACGCTGCCATAGTTCAACTGCCGCGGTTTTGACCTGGCCAACTGCAAGAAATCAGCCAGACTGGCTACGCCCAGCTTCGGCTCAATCACCAGCAAATTCGGCGAAGTCGCCACCAGGCCGATCGGCTGCAAGTCCTTGGCCGGGTCATAAGGCAGATGCCGATTCAGCAGCGGCGCGGTCACCAGCGGGCCCTGGATCGTCAGCAGCAAGCTGTAACCGTCGGCCTGCGCATGGGCGACCGCCCCGGTGCCGATCTCGCCGCCAGCACCGGGCCGGTTGTCGACTACGAGGTTCTGACCAAGTGCTGCACCGAGCAGCAAGGCCAGCATCCGCGCGATCAGATCGGGCGAGCTGCCTGCAGGAAAAGGAACGACCAGGCGGATCGGCCGCTCAGGCCAGCCCTGCGCACGGGCAGGCCAGGCCGCCAGCGCTGTAGCGGCGAGCATGAGCTGTCGCCTCAGCATCTCAGCTTTCCGGCCTTGCTTGACGCCCCATCAAGAGGTCGACTGCGGCGACCGGACTCAAGCGGCCGTCCAGCACCGCAACCACGGCTTCGGTAATCGGCATTTCGATCCCCTTCAAGCTCGCCCGCGCCAGCACCGTCGGTGCGCTGTAGACGCCCTCGGCGACATGGCCGAGATCATGCAGGATGTCGGCGAGGGCCTGCCCTTGGGCCAATGCCAGCCCGACGCGGCGATTGCGTGACAGGTCGCCGGTGGCCGTCAGCACCAGATCGCCGATGCCGGACAGTCCCATGAAGGTTTCGCTGCGCGCGCCCAGCGCCAGGCCCAGCCTGAGCATTTCAGCCAGGCCACGGGTGATCAGCGCGGCACGCGCATTCAGGCCCGGCGCATTGGCGCTGTCGCCACGGCCCTCAGCCTTAAGTCGCAGTCCGTCAGCGATACCGACGGCAATCGCCAGCACGTTCTTGACCGCGCCGCCGACCTCGACGCCGACCGGATCGGCCGAGGTATAGATGCGCAACCTCTCGCTGTGGAAAGCCGCGACCGCAGCCAAGGTCAGCGCTTCGTCGTCGCTGGCTGCGACCAGCGCGGTCGGCTGACCCGCGGCGACTTCCTGCGCAAAACTGGGCCCGGACAGAATCCCGCCGCGCAGCAGCGGCTGGACTTCGCGCGCAATTTCATGCCCGAGCATCCCGCTGCCGGCCTCGAAGCCCTTGCACAGCCATAGCACCTGGGCACCTGCCGGCAAAGCCGTCAGCATCGGGCGCAGCGCCGCCATCGGCGTGGCCACGACGATCAGCCCGTCTGCAGCGTGGGCAATGGCACGCGCCAGGTCAGCCTGGACCGACAAGGCCTGCGGCAGCAACGTATCGGGCAGATAGCGGACATTGCAACGCTGCGACTGCATGGCGCTGACGGCCAACGGGTCGCGCGCCCAGAGCACCACCTGATGCCTTGCAGCGGCCTGCACGGCCAGCGCCGTACCCCAGGCACCGGCGCCGAGAATGCTGATTTTCATATCGCTCTCCAGTTGCTGCTCAGCCCGCAGGCAGATTTTCGGAAGTCCTGCTCAAAAAAATGCCCCTGCTGAGCAGAGGCATGATCCTGCTGCAAAGCGCGACAAACTCAGTTCATCGTGCCCGCTGCAGCGGCGTCGCGTTGCGCTTGCTGCGCTTCGAACATGGCCTGGAAGTTGACTTCCGACAGCAGCACCGGCGGGAAGCCGGCGCGGGTGCAGACATCCGAAACGATGGCGCGCAGATAGGGATAAATCATCTGCGGGCAGACGATGCCCAGAATGCCTTCGAGCTGCTCTTGCGGCACATGGCGGATCTCGAAGATGCCGGCTTGCTTGGCCTCGATCAGGAACAGCGTCTTGTCGCCGACCTTGGTGGTGACGGTGGCCGTCACGCAGACCTCGAACACACCTTCAGCCACTGGTTCAGCCGACAGCGCGAGATTGATGTCAACTTCGGGCTGGGTCTGCTCCAGCAGGATTTGTGGCGCATTGGGTTGCTCCAGTGACAAATCCTTCAAATACATCCGCTGGATCTGGAACACTGGGTTTTCGGTATCGTCTGCCATGATGTCTCTCAAAATAATAGGGCCCGTCAGCTCAATGCCAGGGGCGGCGGCTGCGATTATGACCCAGGCTTTACACCGGGCTTCGCGCCGGGCTGGTAAATCAGGCGTTTTGCAACATCGCCTGCAGGCCGCCACGCTGGTCGAGCGCCATCAACTCATCGCAGCCCCCGACATGGGTATCGCCGATGAAAATCTGCGGCACGGTACGGCGTCCGGTCAGCTGCATCATCTGCTCGCGTGCCTGCGCATCGAGGTCGATGCGGACTTCTTCAATCTGCTCGACACCGCGCTGCTTCAGCAGGGCCTTGGCCCGCAAGCAGTAGGGGCAGACCTGGGTGGTGTACATCTTCACGGCGCGCATGCGGCTTCCTCTGACAGAAATTGATTAGGGCAGATCAGGCCGACTTTTCCAGCGGCAGACCGGCTTCGCGCCAGGCATTCAAGCCGCCATCCAGGGAATGGGCGTTTTCATAGCCAAGCTTGCGCAAGCTGGCAGCCGCGCGCGCTGCACGGGCGCCGCTCTTGCAGATGGCGATCAGCGGCAGGGTCTTGTTCGACGGCAAGGATTTGTGGCCCTCCAGCGCGGCCAGCGGCACATTGCGCGAACCTGCCACATGCGCTGCAGCAAATTCCTCAGCCTCGCAGACATCGATCAAGACCGCCTTTTCGCGATTCATCATCCGCACCACCTCGGCGGTCGGCAACGCAGCGCCTTGACTGCCGCGCAGCAGCATCGGACGCAGCAACAAGCCGCCCGACACCGAAGCAGCCAGCAACAGAATCCAGTTTTCGAGCAAAAAGTTCAAGGGGCTATATCCGGAAGGAAAAAGAAGGCGATTATAGAAAGAACCTGCGTCAGGCTGCTGGCGGCCGGTCGTCAAGGGGTGCAGCCCGATAGAATTGGCTTGCCCGAATCGGGCGGCCTCAGACCCGTCAATGTACAAGCTCGTTCTGATTCGCCATGGCGAATCCACCTGGAATCTCGAAAACCGCTTCACCGGCTGGACCGATGTCGATCTGACCCCCACCGGCGTCGAACAAGCCAAACAAGCCGGCATCCTGCTCAAGGAAGCTGGGCTGGACTTCGACATCGCTTACACCTCGGTGCTCAAACGCGCGGTCTGGACCCTCTGGCATTGCCTCGATCAGATGGACCGGACCTGGCTGCCAGTGGTCAACGCCTGGCGCCTCAACGAGCGCCATTACGGCGCGCTTCAGGGCCTGAACAAGGCCGATACAGCGAAGAAGTTCGGCGACCCGCAGGTGCTGATCTGGCGCCGCAGCTACGACATTCCACCACCGGCCCTGGACCCCAGCGATCCGCGTAGCGAGCGCAGCGACCCGCGTTACGCCAATCTCGACGCTGAGTTGGTGCCGCTGACCGAATGCCTGAAGGACACGGTTGCTCGGGTGCTGCCTTTCTGGGATGAAACCATCGCGCCGGCGATCAAGTCCGGCCAGCGCATCGTCATCTCGGCCCATGGCAATAGCATCCGCGCGCTGGTCAAATACCTCGACGGCATTGGCGACAACGAGATCGTCGGTGTCAACATCCCCAACGGCATTCCGCTGGTCTATGAGCTCGATGCTGACTTGAATCCGATCAAGAGCTATTACCTCGGTGACCCGGAAGCTGCGGCAAAAGCAGCCGCAGCCGTCGCCAACCAGGGCAAAGCCTGATCAGTCGAGATCGGCCAAAGCCTGTGCAATCGTGTCGCGCAGATGCGCGGCCAGCGCGCGGCGATCGGCATGCGCTGTTGCCATCGCCGGCAGCACCCGCAACTGCACGCTCAGCCCACGCGCTGAGGCGATGGCCCACAGGCTTTGCACCAGGCTGGTCTCGCCGATGAACTGCGCTGCCAGGCTGAAGCGCTGACCCGGCTCGGACCAGCGCAAGACCAGCGGCTGCAAAGGCGTTTCAGTGGCGATCGCCGCCTGCAGCAGATTGGCATGAAAGGGCAGCAGTTCGGGCCCGGAGCCGGTCGTTCCTTCGGGGAAAACCGCTACCGTGTCGCCCATTTTCAAGGCCTCGGCCATCTGGTGAACGACGCGCAGTGCATCGCGCTTGCTGCTGCGCTCGATGAATAAAGTGCCCACGCCCTCGACCATCGACCCGATGACGGGCCAATGCCGCACATCGGCCTTGGAGACGAAACGCGCTTCGGGCAGCAGCGCATGCAGGGCGGCGATGTCGAGCCAGGACACATGGTTGGTCACCACCAGCTTGGCGCCGGGCCGGCCTTGGCCCTGCGTGGCCAACTGCACGCCGAGAATCTTCAACAACTTTGCCGACCAGCGCTGGATATGCGCCTGACGCTGGACCAGCCTCAGCGATCCGAAGCGCAACTTGATCAGCAGCAGACCCTGCAGCGCATGCAGGGCAAAGCGCAGCAAGCGCCAGACGGCAACGAAGCTGCGCAAGTCAGGCGACCAGGGCGGCAGCGTCAAACGCGATATGGCCCGCCACCAAGGTGTAGCGAACCTGCGCCGGCAACTCAAAACCGCTGGTCTTGAATGCAAAAGGCGTGTGCTTGCCCTGGCTGCTCAAACCTTCAGGCGTGACTTGCCAATATGACTCTGGATCAAAAATGCAGATGTCGGCCACGCCGCCATCGACCAGGCGGCCAGCGCTGGCGGTCAGAGAACCGAGCGCATTGCCGAGCACCCGCACCGGCGCTGCGGTCACCACCTCCAGCGCCCGTGCCAATGGCTGGCCCTCGTCAGCCGCCCAGCGCAAAGCCAGACTGAGCAAGAGCTCAAGCCCGGTAGCACCCGGTGTGGCTTCGGCAAAAGGCATGTTCTTTTCGTCGGCAGTCACCGGCATATGGTCGCTGACCAGGGCGTCGAGCGTGCCGTCGACCAGACCTGCCCGCAAGGCGGCACGATCCCGGCCCTGGCGCAGCGGCGGATTCAAGCGCATTGCCGAATTGAAATAGCCGATGTCGACATCGGTCAGATGCAGCGAATTGATCGACACATCGGCGGTCACCGCCAGCCCTTCGCGCTTGGCCGCGCGCACCAACTCGACCCCGGCAGCACTGGAAATCCGGCATAAATGGACTCGCGCGCCGGTCGAGCGCATCAGCTCGAAGATCGTATGCAGCGCCACCGTCTCGGCCGTCACCGGCACACCCGACAGACCCAGCCTTGTCGCCACCGCACCGCTGGCCGCCACACCGCCGCTGAGGTAGGCATCCTGCGGGCGCAGCCAGACGCTGTAGTCATAGGTTGCCGCATAGAGCAGCGAGCGGGCCAGCACCAAGGTGTCGCGCAATGGCCTGTCCGCTTGCGAGAAGCCGACACAACCAGCCTCGGTCAAGGCGGCCATTTCGGTCAGCACCTCGCCGTCCAGACCGCGCGTCAAGGCACCCAGCGGGAAGAGCCGGCAGCGGCTCAGTTTGCGCGCGCGGAACTTCAGCATCTCGACCAGACCAGGCTCATCGAGCACCGGATCGGTATCCGGCGGGCAGACCAGACTGGTCACGCCGCCGGCAGCCGCCGCTTTCAATTCGCTTTCCAGCATGCCTTCATGCTCATGGCCGGGCTCACGCAGCCTGGCCGCCAGGTCGACCAGGCCGGGGGCGACGATCAGCCCGCTCGCGTCGATCACGCGGTCGGGTTGAAAATCAGCCGACACAGCGCCCAAAGCGACGATGCGGCCCGCCGCCACACCGAGGTCGCCAATCCGGTCGAGGCCCGAGGCCGGATCGATCAAACGGCCGCCCTTGATCAGAATTTTCATGCTTCATTCCCCGCCAATATCGACATCACCGCCATCCGCACCGCAATGCCGAAAGTCACTTGCGGCAGGATCACGCTCTGCTTGCCATCAGCCACGCAGGATGAAATTTCCACCCCGCGGTTGATCGGCCCCGGGTGCATGACGATCGCATCGGGTTTGGCCAGGGCCAGCTTCTCCGGTGTCAGGCCGAAGTTCTTGAAAAACTCGCCGGCACTCGGCAGCATGCCGCCGCTCATCCGCTCGTTCTGCAGGCGCAGCATGATGATCACATCGGCACCGCGCACACCTTCGGCCATGTCGTGACAGACGCGCACGCCCATCTCGCGCAGATCGCCTGGTACCAGCGTCTTCGGGCCGACCGCACGGATCTCGGGTACGCCGAGGATATTCAAGGCATGGATGTCGCTGCGCGCGACGCGCGAATGCACGATGTCGCCGACGATCGCGACGGTCAGATTGCGGAAATCCTGCTTGTAATGCCTGATCGTGTACATATCGAGCAGACCCTGGGTCGGATGCGCATGGCGCCCGTCCCCGGCGTTGACCACATGCACATGCGGGGCGCAATGTTCGGCGATCAGATAGGGTGCGCCGCTCTCGCCATGGCGCACGACAAACATGTCGGCATGCATCGCCGACAGATTGGCCACCGTGTCGAGCAGGGTCTCACCCTTGGCGGTCGAACTGCGCGCGATGTCGAGGTTCAGGACATCGGCCGACAAACGCTTGGCGGCGATCTCGAAGGTGGTGCGGGTGCGGGTGCTGTTCTCGAAGAACAGATTGAAAACGCTCTTGCCGCGCAGCAGCGGCACTTTCTTGACTTCGCGGTCATTGACCGACAAAAAAGTCCCGGCGGTATCGAGAATCTGGTGGATGACCGCCTGCGGCAGGCCTTCGATCGACAGCAGGTGGACCAACTCACCATGCTTGTTCAACTGCGGGTTGCGTCTGGACAGCATGGCTCAGCCTCCCTTCAAATCAAAACTGAAACGGCTCGCATCGTCCTTGGCCAGACGCAGGTTCTGCCCGGCCCCGAGGCTGATGCGTGCGGCTGAAAACGCCGGTTCGATCGGCAATTCGCGCCCGCCGCGGTCGACCAGCACCACCAGGGTCACGCTGGCCGGGCGGCCGAAATCAAACAGCTCGTTGATCACCGCCCTTGTCGTGCGCCCGGTGAACAGGACATCGTCGATCAGCAGAATTGGCAGGCCGCTGACGTCAAACGGCAGCTTGGTGTGATCGGCTCCGGCAGACATGCCGCGGCTGCTGAAATCATCGCGGTGCATGGCGCTGGAAATCACGCCAGGCTGGCCCGGCAGTCCGAGGTCGCGTTGCAGGCGCTCGGCCAGCCAAGCGCCACCGGACCAGATGCCGACCAGCACAGTGTCGGGCTGCAGCAGTTTTTTGACGCCGCGCAGCAACTCGACATAGAGCGCCTCGGCATCGAGAAAAATATCGCTCATTGATGCTCCCGGAAATATTGTTCAAGAATCAGGGCGGCGGCAGTCGAATCGACATCGCGCGCGCCGCGGCTCTCGGCCTCGACGCTGGTGTAGCGTTCGTCCACCTCATAAACGCTCAGGCGGAATCGCCCATGCAACTGCCGCCCGAAGCGGCGCGCGCGCAAGGTCATTGCATGCTCGGCGCCGTCGGGATGAACCGGCAGCCCGACCACCAGCGCATCCGGCTGCCATTCCTTGATCAGCCGTTCGATCGCGAGGAAACGGGCTTCGCCGTCGACCGCGATCGATTTCAGCGGCTCGGCGCTTTGCGAAAAACGGTTCCCAGTCGCAACGCCGATCCGCCGCGTGCCGAAGTCGAAAGCCAGCAGCGATTGCGGGGCCTCGCCGGTCATGCTCAGCAATGCCCTGCCTGCTGGCTGAGCATGCGCGGGTCGACTCCGAGCAGGCGCAAAGCCCCCTCATAGCGCTGCTCGACCGGCGTGTCGAAGATGATGCCTGGCGAGGCCTCGACGGTCAGCCAGCCATTGCGACCGATTTCCTCTTCGAGCTGACCCGCCGCCCAACCGCAGTAGCCCAGCGTCACCAGCACACGCTTCGGCCCGGCGCCATTGGCCAGCGCTTCGAGCACATCGCGACTGGTCGTCATCGACAGACCGCCCGGCACAACCAGGGTGGCATTGAACTGGCCCGCCTTGGCGTCCAGCGGCTCATGCAGAACGAAGCCGCGCTCGGTCTGCACCGGGCCACCGAAAAAGACCGACAGGGCCGCCAGCTCTTCATGCGGCAGGCTCAGCTCGACTTTCTCGAACAGATTACCCAGCGTCAGCGCAATCGGCTTGTTGATCACCAGGCCCAACGCACCCTGTTCGTTGTGCTCGCACATATAGACCACGCTGCCGGAAAAAGCCTCGTCGGCCATGCCGGGCATGGCGATCAGAAACTGGTTGCTAAGGTCGATTCGCTCTTGTGCCATACGCATAGTTTATTCGTCAGCGAAACTCCGGGCATGAAACAAGCAATGTTTGACAAGGTTCTGGTCTGGTTGCGCCGCGATTTGCGGGTGCAGGACAACGCTGCGCTGCACCATGCACTGCAGTCGGCGCGGCAGGTTTACTGCGCCTTTGTGCTCGATCCGGACATCCTCGAACCCTTGCCGCGCGCCGACCGACGGGTCGAATTCATCCTCGATGCCCTGGGCGTCGTCGACGCCGACCTGCGGCGCCTGAATCCTGTCGCGGGCCTGATCGTTCGCCAGGGCCGCCCGGCCGAGCTGATGCCAGAATTGGCACGGCAGCTCGGCGTGCAAGCCGTTTTCTACAACCACGACGATGAACCGGCCGCCTTGCTGCGCGACGCGGAAGTGGCGCGGCAGCTTGGCAACTGCGCGCTGCACAGCTTCAAGGACCATGTGATTTTCGAGCGCAGCGAGGTGCTGACCGCGGTCGGCAAACCCTACGGCGTTTTCACGCCCTACAAAAACAGCTGGCTGCGCCGCTTGACGCCGGGCGACCTCGAGTCCTTTCAAGTCGAGGCGCTCGCGGCCGCGCTGGGTCATAGCGATCTGGCCAATGGCGTACCCAGCCTGGCCGCCATCGGTTTTGAGCCGGCAGGGCTGAGCCCGCAGCTGCAAGGCGGCAGCCGGGGCGCCGCCGATCTGCTCGACGATTTCCTCGACCGCATCGATCGCTACGACGCAGCCAGAAACTACCCGGCAGTCAAAGGCCCGAGCTATCTGAGCGTGCACCTGCGCTTCGGCACGATCTCGATCCGGCGTTTGGCGCGCGAGGCCTGGCAGCGTATGCAGGCCGGCGACCGCGGTGCCGAAGTCTGGCTGTCCGAGCTGATTTGGCGCGATTTCTACCACCAGGTCATGCACCATCACCCGCATGCGATGAGCCACAGTTTCAGACCGGAATACGACGCGATTGCCTGGGAAACCGGTGCCGCTGCGGATGAGCAATTTCTGGCCTGGTGCGAAGGCCGCACCGGCTATCCGCTGGTCGACGCGGCGATGCTGCAGCTGAACCAGAGCGGCTATATGCACAACCGGCTGCGCATGGTGACGGCTTGTTTCCTGATCAAGGATCTGGGCATCAGCTGGCGCCGCGGCGAAGCCTATTTCGCCGCCAAGCTGCTCGACTTCGACCAAGCCGCCAACAACGGCGGCTGGCAATGGGCGTCATCCAGCGGCTGCGACGCGCAGCCCTATTTCCGCATCTTCAACCCGGTCACGCAGAGCGAAAAATTCGACGCCGAAGGCAAGTTCATCAAGCGCTATCTGCCGCAGTTGGCCAAGTTGCCGCCAAAACTGATCCATGCGCCCTGGGAAGCCAGGCCGATCGAATTGCAAGCCTGCGGTGTCACGCTGGGTCGGGATTACCCGGCGCCGATCGTGCGTCACGACGAGGCCAGGAAGAAAACCCTGGAACGCTATGCGGTGGTGAAAAGCCGGGCGATCTGACGCTCAAGGCAACACCCAGCGCGCCAGGATGTCGCGATAACGCAGCCCGAACTGTTCCAGGCCCGCATCGCTGGCGTCGAACACATGGCTCAAGAAGGCCAGCGACAGCTCCTTGGTGGCGTCCTTGACGCGCGGATTCAAGGCCAAGCCGCCGGTGCCGGCACGGTCGGTAAAGATGCTGTGCGAACCGCCCTCGAACATCGCCAGCGCCTTGGCCGAATGGCCGGCGCTGTTGCCGGTGGCCTCAAACAGCGCGACCCGGTCGCTGGCGCCCGAGTAATAGCCCGGAATCGTGATGACGTCCTCGGTGGAGGTGATATGCAGGGTCGGGATGGCGATGCTGGCGGGGATGCTGGCGGCGTCAACTTCGCCGTAGAACGGCGGCGCCGAAATCAGGATCGCAGCCTTGATTCGTCCATCGCGCAGCTCCAGCGCCACGCCCTGCCTTGCGATCTGCGCGCCGGCCAGCAGCATGGTGGTGCTGGCACCGTAGGAATGCCCGGCCGCCACGATCCTGGCCCGGTCGATCTGCGCGCCATGCTCGCCTTGCAGCAACTGGTCGAGCGCGAAGCTGATGTCGCGCACCCGGTTCAAAGCCTCGCCTTCGGCCGCAGCAGTCTGCAAACGCCCGACCAGGCCGAAGGGATTGCCGAACCAGAGCTGCCGGTCGCTGCCGATATGTTGGACATGCAGGCTCGCTACACCCTGCGCCGACCAATAAGCGCCCAGATAGCTATAGCCCTGGCGCGAACCGCCGATGCCATGCGAAAAAATGATCAGCGGCAGCTTCGCACCCGCCGCGACCTTTGCCGGCCAGTACAGCCGCACCGGCACCGCGCGCCGGCGGCCGGCATCGACCCAGTCGAGGTCCTGGGTCCGGTAAGCGGCGGGGGCGCTGGCCGCCTGTGGAGCTGGCGCAGCTGACACCGGATCAGGCACCTGTCCGGCCGCGTTGCCAGCCAGGCACAAGAGCAGCAGGAATCTCAGGCGATTCAAAACGAGCATCGAATTCTTTGGAGGGGATCGGGCCTCGATTGGATCAGATCGGCGCCTGGCCTGCCGGCAAGGCCGCCGCCAGGACCTCAGGGTAGGCCTGCAGGCTTGCCAGCAAGCCAGCGTCATGGGCACGCAGGAAGCCGGCAGCAAACTGGTGCAGCAGATAGCGAATGTCTTCGGAAGCCTTGACGAACAACTGGCCATCAGCCTGGCTATAGCCCTCGACTTGGGCAGCGCGGCCCAAAGCCTGGGCCAGCTCTTCAGCCAGCAGGGCCACCGCCCGGAAGCCAACGGCTTCAGCATTGGCGGCCAGCGCCATTGCCAACGCCTGGGCCTCGGCCGGGACAGGACCGGTCAGATGCGAAGCCCATTCGGCCAGCGTCATGCAAAGATGGCGCGACAACTCGTCCGACTCATTGAGAAAGACGTTGAACAAGGCAATGCTGATACGCAGCGAGCCGATAACGCGGACCGCTTCATCGTTTTCGGACAGGGCCGGCGCGTCCACCTGTTGCAAAGCCGGCGCTGGCACCAGGGTCAACAGCGGTGCGGCCTGCGAATCTATCCTGACCTCGAGATTACCGCTGGCAGGGTTGAAACGCAGCAGGCGTTTGGCCATGACCGGGTCTAGCGCAGCCATGTCGAGCACAAGAGCCAGCGCACCCAGATTGGCGGCATGGCGCTCGAGCAGCAGCCTCAATTCCGAAGCGCCAGATGCGGCATCGAGCATGGTAAGTTCCTCGACCTCGACCCGAATGCGCAAACAGGCCAGCGCAGCTTGATCGAAGCCCTGTTCCCCCAAAAGCTTGCGCATCGACGACAGTTGCGCCGAAAGCGGCAGCAGGCGCTGGGTTTGCGATGGGTCGATACAGCAGGCATCGG
The DNA here is from genome assembly GCA_945898095.1 of Roseateles toxinivorans. Taxonomy (GTDB): domain Bacteria; phylum Pseudomonadota; class Gammaproteobacteria; order Burkholderiales; family Burkholderiaceae_C; genus Paucibacter_A; species Paucibacter_A toxinivorans_A. The sequence goes on from CAMDHE010000021.1 coordinate 36,954, forward strand.
CCTGGCGCTCGACCCCGGTCAAGTCAGCTCGCAACTGGTGCAGGGCGCTGCCCGGCACCTGCCGCGATCCCGACAAATCGGGAAGAACCAGGCTCGAATCATCCTCGTAGCTGAAGGCGAGGCCCTGGTCATCACCATAGCGGCTCAGCAGGACCTGCAGCCGCGGCCCGGGCTTGCCATTGGCAGCCGCTTGCAGGCAGAAAAAGAGCAAATCGAGCGCCAGGGATTCCGGCAATGCCGCATCCCCCTGCTCAGTCTGCCGCAGTTGCGTCAACAATCTGGCCGCAGCGCGTTTGACATAAAGGTCGGTGCTCAACAGTCCATCCGCCTGCGCCTCGAATAGCGCCGCAGCCAGATGCCAGAAGGTCCGCGAACGAGGCTGGGCATGTCCTGCAGCCAGCCCTGCGCATTGGTCGCCCAAGCGCATTGCATGCACAGAGTCCGGCGCGCGCAGATACCTGAGCATTGCCGCCTCGAAAGGCAGGCGCGCGGCAATCGGGTCGAGCGCTGCGGCCAACTCGTCAGCAGGCAGCTCGAGCCAGCGCCATTCGCAATGCCAAAGATCGGCAGGATGGATACGCAACGCGCCGTTGATCTGCTGCAGCTTGCGGTAAGCCGGGAACAGCGCCATCGGCGAGCTTGGCGAAGCATCGCCTGGCTGCGTCGCATAGGCCAGCAGCGCAAAGTTCGCGCGCCTGATCGCTTCGACCTTGTCCTGATTGATGGCTGAAGGCTGACGCGCCAGATCCTGCAGCGCCTGCGATGTCGCAGCCAGCAGCTTGCGGCTTGCAGGCAGACCCTGCATCAGCCCGGCGACCTGCTGCAGGACCGCCGCAGCCGCCAGCAAGGAAGGGCTGGTCGCCGCGAAATCAGCCGGACGTGCCCACGCATCGTCAAGGGTTTGATGGGCAGTCCGCATCGCCAGGCCTGAAACCTGCAGCACCCAGGCGGGCAAGTCGGCCGACGGCAGGCCGAATATGGCGCCGGCGCTCAGAGTTTCAGGGTTTACAGAATCCACATGTCCTCCTGCCCGATGGCGACGGACTTCAGCCCATCAAGCGGACATTGTCAAATCCGCACCATTTCAAAGTCCTCTTTGCGGGCTCCGCATTCCGGACAAGTCCAGTTCATATCGACATCCGCCCACAAAGTGCCCGGCGCGATGCCATGCTCGGGGTCGCCAGTGGTTTCGTCGTAAATCCAACCACAAATCAGGCACATCCAGGTACTCGAGTCGTTCACGGTGCTTATCTTTTGCTCATTACAATGGCGCGATTGTAGCCACGCTGGTCCGCCTGTTCTGCCAATGGCAGCTGAGGCAGAACAGTCACACCGGTTGTTCGATGCGCAATACCGGAAGCCGATTCCGGTAAGGCCTTGAGCCACCAGCGGCCAGACCTTTTGAATTGCCGAGCGCCGCAAGCCCATATGATCAAAACCTCCAAGCCAGTCGCCGAGCTGGCACCTCTCCAGGACGAAGAAGCCCATGCACCAGCCTGCGTGATGAGCTTCAATGCCAGCGAAGCCAGCGGCGCAGGCGGCCTTGCCGGCGACGTGGCGACGATCGCCGCGATGGGTGCGCATTGCTTGCCGGTGGTCACCGCGATCGTGCTGCGCGACACCGCCGAAATCTTCGAACACCAGACTCTAGACGCCGACACGATCGCCGAGCAGGCACGCAATATTCTTGAAGACGTGCCGATCACCGCCTGGAAAGTCGGCTTTCTGGGCAGCGCCGAGGGCGTCAGCGCAGTCGCCGAAGTGCTGAGCGATTACCCCGATGTACCCTTGGTCGCTTATCTGCCCAGCGTGGCCTGGCTGGATGAAGAGCAGCAGCAAAGCTACCTCGACGCCTTCCGCGAACTGGTGCTGCCGCAAGCCCATGTGCTGGTCGGCAACCACAAGACCTTGACCGACTTCCTGCTGCCCGACTGGGAAGCCGACCGGCCCGCATCGCCGCGCGAACTCGCCGTGGCAGCCGCAAAACATGGCGCCGCCCATGTGCTGGTCACCGGGATCAGCCTGGCGAACCAGTTTGTCGACAACGTGCTGGCCAATTCGCATGGGCCGATCACCGGTGAGAAATTCGAACGCGTCGAGGTCAGTTTCATCGGCGCTGGCGATACTTTGTCGGCCGCACTGGCCGCCTTGCTTTCGGTGGGAGCGGACATCCAATCCGCTGTCGGCGAGGCCTTGTCCTTCCTTGACCAGGCGCTGGAAGCGGGCTTCAGGCCCGGCATGGGCAATATGTTGCCCGACCGTTTTTTCTGGGCGCTGCCGCCCACCGACGAAGAAGGTGTTGAACAAGACGCTGAAGCCGACGGCCCAGGCGCGCCCCCCGATGGCAGCTCGCGCACACCGCGGCGCATGCATTGATTGATCGATCGCTGACCATGCCAAAGAACCAAGCCCTGTTCGAACGCGCCCAGCAAGTCATTCCGGGCGGCGTCAATTCTCCGGTGCGCGCTTTCCGCGCCGTTGGAGGTACTCCGCGCTTCATCGAACGCGGCGCAGGTGCTTATATCTTTGATGCCGAAGGTCGCCGCTACATCGATTACATCGGTTCCTGGGGTCCGATGATCCTGGGTCATGGCCATCCGGCCGTGCTCGAAGCAGTGCACAGCGCAGTTGACGAAGGCCTGTCATTCGGCGCGCCGACATTGCGCGAAATCGAACTGGCTGAAGAAATCATCAAGCTGGTGCCGAGCATCGAACAGATCCGCCTGGTCAGTTCAGGCACCGAAGCGACGATGAGCGCGATCCGGCTGGCGCGCGGCGCCACCGGCCGCTCGGCCTTCATCAAGTTCGAGGGCTGTTACCACGGCCATGCCGACGCGCTGCTGGTCAAGGCCGGCTCCGGCTTGGCAACCTTCGGCCACCCGACCAGCGCGGGTGTGCCGGCCGAGGTGGTGCAGCACACGCTGGTGCTCGAGTACAACAACGTCGCGCAACTGGAGGAGGCCTTCAGCTTGCACGGGCCTGAACTGGCCTGCGTGATCATCGAGCCGATCGCCGGCAACATGAATTTCGTCCGCGCCAGCCTGCCCTTCATGACGCGCTTGCGCGAACTCTGCAGCCAGCATGGCGCGCTACTGGTATTCGATGAGGTGATGACCGGTTTTCGTGTCGGCCTGCACAGCGCCCAAGGCCATTACGCCGGCCTGATCCCAGGCTTCAAACCCGACATCAGCGTTTTCGGCAAGGTCATCGGTGGCGGTATGCCGCTGGCCGCTTTCGGCGCCAGCCGCGCCATCATGGCCAATCGGGCGCCCATCGGCGGCGTCTACCAAGCCGGCACTTTGAGCGGCAACCCGGTCGCCACCGCCTGTGGCCTGGCCACCTTGCGCGAACTGCAAAAACCCGGTTTCTTCGAGGCTTTGACAGCCCGCACAAGAACGCTGGTCGAAGGGCTGGAAGCGATCGCCGCCGAGAACGGCGTGCCCTTCAGCGCCGATTCGCAGGGCGGCATGTTCGGCTTTTTCCTGCTCCCCGAGCTGCCGCAAAACTATGGCCGGGTGATGACGACCGACCAGCCCCGCTTCAACCGCTTCTTCCACGCGATGCTGGACGCCGGCGTTTACCTGGCGCCGGCCTTGTACGAAGCCGGCTTCGTCAGCGCCGCGCACAGCCAGGCTGATATTGCCGCCACGCTCGACGCAGCCCGCCAAGCGCTGCGCTGAAGCAGACCATCGGCAGCCATTCAAATGCTCTTTACCGTCCGCGCCTGAAGCGGTCTGCCGGAAAACTCATGCATATTCACATCCTCGGCATCTGCGGCACTTTCATGGGCGGTCTGGCAGCGCTGGCGCGCGAGTCCGGTCATCAGGTCACCGGCTGCGATGCCAATGTCTACCCGCCGATGAGCAACCAGCTGCAAGCCCTGGGCATCGATCTGGTGCAGGGTTGGGGGCCGGAACAATTGGCGCTGAAACCCGATCTGTTCGTGATCGGCAATGTCGTCTCAAGAGGCAACCCCTTGATCGAGGCGATCCTCGACGCCGGTCTGCCCTATGTCAGCGGGCCGCAATGGCTGGCCGACCATGTGCTGCAGGGCCGTCATGTGCTGGCTGTGGCGGGCACCCATGGCAAGACCGGCACCAGCGCGATGCTGGCTTGGATTCTCGAACATGCGGGGCTGCAACCGGGTTTTCTGGTCGGCGGGGTGCCGCAGAATTTCGATGTCTCGGCGCGGCTCGGCAAACAGAACTGCTTTGTCATCGAAGCCGACGAATACGACACCGCGTTCTTCGACAAACGCAGCAAATTTGTCCATTACCGCCCGCGCACCGTCATCCTCAACAACCTTGAGTTCGACCATGCCGACATCTTTGCCGACCTGGCCGCGATCGAAACCCAGTTCCACCACCTGGTGCGGACGATTCCAGCCAGCGGCCGCATCATCGTCAACGCCCGGGAAGAAGCGCTGCAGCGGGTCCTGAAGCGCGGTTGCTGGAGCGAGTTGCAGCGTTTCGGCCCGCGCAAGGAAGAGCCCGGCGCCCTGCGCGCGCGGGGCGAGCCCCAGGCTTTCGATGTGCTGCGCGGCAGCCTCAAGGTCGCCAGGGTTGAATGGGCCTTGATCGGCGAGCACAACCAGTTGAATGCCTTGGCGGCGATCGCAGCGGCCGAGCATGTCGGCGTCAGCCCGGAGCAATCGGCTGCGGCTCTGGCCCTGTTCAAAAACGTGCGCCGCCGCATGGAGTTGCGCGGCGAAGTCGCCGGTATCAAGGTCTATGACGATTTCGCCCATCACCCGACAGCGATCCGCACGACCGTCAACGGACTGCGCCGCCGCGTTGCCAGTGCCGATCGGATTCTCGCGATTTTCGAGCCGCGCTCCAACACGATGAAGCTCGGCGCGATGACCTCCTTGCTGCCCTGGGCGCTGGAAGAAGCCGACCTGAGTTTTTGCAATCAGCAGGGTTTGAGCTGGAGCGCGACTGAAGCGCTGGCGCCGCTGGGCAAGCAAGCCTGGGTCGGCGCCGATGTCGATGCCCTGGTCGCGGCCGTCTGCAAGCAAGCCAAGCCGGGCGACCACCTGCTGTGCATGAGCAACGGCGGCTTCGGCGGTATCCACGACAAGTTGCTGAAAGCGCTGGCCGCGCGCGGCTGAGCAGCGAGAATTTCACTCACTTCAAACGAGTTCCATCACCGATGAACGCCTACGCCGACCTGCACCAACGCCACCAGCGCCTGCACCGCCTGTCCCATCTGCAATCGATCGCTCAATGGGACCAATCGGCCAATATGCCGACCAAGGGCAATGAGGCGCGCTCGCTGGCGCTGGCCGAGATGGGCGGTTTGCTGCATCAACTCGCCACCGAACCGGCGTTGCAGGGTTTGCTTGAGCAGGCCGAGGGCGAGACGCTCGACGACGACCAGCGTGCCAATCTGCGCGAGATGTGCCGCGTCTGGCGCGCTTCGAACGCCTTGCCACAAGGGCTGGTCGAAGCCAAATCGCTGGCTACCTCGCGCTGCGAACATGACTGGCGCAGCCAGCGCCCGGCCAATGACTGGGCCGGCTACCTGGGCAACCTGCGCGAAGTCGTCCGACTGGCGCGCGAGGAAGCCCGTTATCTGGCCGACAGCAGCGGGCTCGGCCTCTATGACGCCTTGATGGACCAATATGAGCCCGGCATGCGCAGCAGCGAGGTCGACCGGGTTTTCGGCGACCTGCGCCAATGGCTGCCCGACTTGATCAGCGCAGTGCAAGCCCGGCAAGCTCAGCAGCAGACCTTGCAGCCGCAGGGTCAGTTCCCCAAGGCCGGTCAGCGCGCCCTGGGTCTGGATGCGATGCGCTTGATGGGTTTCGATTTCGAAGCCGGCCGGCTTGACGAGAGCGCCCATCCGTTTTGCGGTGGCGTGCCCGAGGATGTGCGCATGACCACGCGCTACCGCGAAGACAGCTTTCTGCCCAGCCTGATGGGCGGCATCCATGAAACCGGTCATGGTCGCTACGAGCAAGGCCTGCCGCGCGAATGGCTGGGCCAGCCGCTGGCATCGGCCAGGTCGATGGCCTTGCATGAAAGCCAGAGCCTGTCGTTCGAGATGCAACTCGGCAGCCACCCGGCTTTTGCTGCGCTGCTGAAACCGCATCTGCTCAAACACCTGGGCGATCAAGCGGCTTTCGAAGAGCTCAATCTGCACCGCTTGCTGACCCAGGTCAGCAAAGGTCTGATCCGCGTCGACGCCGATGAAGTGACTTATCCGGCCCATGTGATCCTGCGCTACGAGATCGAGCGCGCCCTGATCGAAGGGCAAATCGAATGCGAGGACATCCCGGCGCTGTGGGATGCCAAGATGATGGAGTTGCTGGGTATCGACACCAGCGGCAATTTCCGCGATGGCTGCATGCAGGATGTGCATTGGGGGGCCGGACTGTTCGGTTATTTCCCCTGTTACACCCTGGGTGCGATGTATTCGGCGCAATGGTTTGCCAGCATGCGCCGCGAGAACCCGGGTCTGGATGGACAGATCGCTGCCGGCAATCTGCAACCGGTTTTCGACTGGCTGCACAGCCGCATCTGGAGCCAGGGTTCACGCTGGGAAACGCCCGAACTGGTGCGACGCGCCAGCGGCGAAACCCTGAATCCGGCCCATTTCAAAGCCCATCTGCAAGCCCGTTACCTGGGCTGAAGATGCATCAGTCGAGGCGACGCAGGAAGGTCGGCAGCGGGAGCCCGGTCACCGGGGCAATGTTCTCGATGCAAAACAGCAAACCCAACAGCCTCATGGCCGAAAGCCGGTCTCGAACAAGGTTTGCAACGGTGCGAACAGCGGCGCCGGCAGAGCCAAGAAGTCAAACCATTGCCAGCCCTCGCATTTTTCCGGCTCCTTCAGCAACAGCGTGCCGAAGAATTGTTCAACGATGACGAAGGCGGTCAGGTAATGTTCGTTTTCGGCCTCGAACAGATCATTCGTATAGGGGCCGAACTTCATCGCTTGCAGGTGCAGACCGGTTTCCTCGAAGAGCTCGCGCCTGGCGCAAGCCTCGATTGATTCGCCGAATTCGAGCTTGCCGCCTGGCGCTGCCCAACTGCCGGCACCATGCGCCCCTTTACGCTTGCCGAGCAGGAGCGCTCCGTCTTTGACAAGGAGGATTCCGACTCCGACTTTGGGCAGATTCATCGGCTGTTGAATGGGTCACTGATGGTGGACTTGAGCCTTGCAACTCAGCTACGTCGGCGAGCATCTGGCCCGACAATTGTAGGGTCGGCAGGCCGGGCTTTAGCGGCCCCGAACGGCTGCATTGACAATCCTGACCGGCCGAAAAAATTTCTGGAAATTCGTTGATGAATGATGCGCAAACACCACTCGCTATCCGCACCCTCCTGATCACATCGCTGCTGGTCAGTCTGGGTGCCTGCGCAATACCGTCACCGACGCCGCCCGATCTTGCTCACCCGATCGCCAGTCTGCCGGCCATGCAGGCTGCGACCACCGCCCATCCGCTGGCCACAAAGGCTGCGCTGCGGATACTCGATCAGGGTGGCGCTCCGATCGACGCGGCCATCGCCGCGCAAATGGTGCTGGGGCTGGTGGAGCCGCAATCGTCCGGCATCGGCGGCGGCTCGCTGATCATGCATTGGGACGCAAGCGCCGGCAAACTGAGCAGCTATGACGGGCTCGCAGCAGCGCCAGCAACCGTCACCACCGGCCTGAGCGTCGATGTCGACGGCAAGGTCTTGAAAAGCGAGGACATGCAACGCGGCGGGCGATCGGTCGGCGTACCTGGCACGCTGGCAGTGCTCAAGCAGGTGCACCAGCGCTATGGCAAGCTGGCCTGGTCAGCGCTGTTCGAGCCGGCGATCGAACTGGCAGAGAGCGGCTTTCCGATGCCGGTCTATCTGCACGGCATTCTGGCGACGCCAACTGCTGCGGCCGAACATCCCGAGATGCTGCCACTTTATTTCGGTGCCGATGGCCAGGTGCTGCCGGTCGGCAAGACTGTCGTCAACAAGGCCTATGCCGCGACGCTGCGGCGGATTTCAGCCCGAGGGCCGGCCGGTTTGTGGGAAGCAGGCGCCGGCACCGCCTTGATCGCGACCCTGCAGCGCGGCTATCGCAGTTCGCTGATGACCGAGGCCGACCTGCCGGCCTATAACGCCAGGGAGCGTGAGCCGCTGTGCGCGCCCTTCCTGGCCTACTCGGTCTGCATGATGGGGCCGACATCGTACGGCGGCATCGCGGTACTGCAAGTCCTGCAGATGCTCGAAGCCAGGCCGGTAAACGGTTCACAGCGATTCAATTTCGACGATGCGGAATTCATTCATTACTACGCCGAAGCCGGCCGTTTGGCGCAGGCGGACCGCTACCGATATGTCGGCGACCCTGACTTTGTCCGCGTGCCAACGGCCGGCTTGCTGGCAGCCGACTATCTGCACGGCCGTGCCGGCTTGATCGACAGCTCGAAAATGACACGAATCGTGAAGCCGGGCCAGGTCGCTAAGGCGGAAAACCAGACGCTGGCGCCGGCCGGCGAGGTGGCTGACGCCACCAGCCAGATCGCCATCGTCGACCGCCAAGGCAACGCGATCAGCATGACAACGACGAACAATCTGAATTTCGGCTCGCGCCTGATGGTCGACGGCTTCGTGTTGAACAACGCGCTGACCAATTTTTCGGCTGCACCACGCGAAGGCCAGGCCGCACCGAACCGTATGCAGGCTGGCAAAAGGCCGGGCACCTCGATGGCACCGACGATCGTCTTCGACGCAGCCGGCATACCCATCCTGGTCGGCGGATCGGCAGGCGGCGGCCAGATCGTCGACTACATCAGTCAGAGCCTGGTCGAGATGCTGGCCAATCAGCGCACGCCAGCCGAAGCCTTGGCCCGCGGTCATATGTCCAGCGCGATACGAGGCAAGCTGCAACTCGAGCAAGGGACGCGCGCTGCCACCGCCGCTGCTGCGCTTTCGGCCAAGGGCCATAAGGTCGAGGTCCTGCCGATGCTCAGTGGACTGGG